>NZ_QTPZ01000012.1:0-199839 GCF_003853505.1 Burkholderia sp. Bp9015 | reverse complement strand
TCAGGTGTGTAAGCGCAGTAATGCGTTCAGCTAACTGATACTAATTGCCCGTAAGGCTTGATCCTATAACAAGTCTGTTTCGCGCTACAGAGCGCGTCGGACGGTTGAATTCTCGTGTGTGATACACACAACTCAAAATTACTGCTTCTTCCCAGATTGGTCGCGTTGCCAAGCAACGTGACAACCCTCTTTGCCTGATGACCATAGCGAGTCGGTCCCACCCCTTCCCATCCCGAACAGGACCGTGAAACGACTCTACGCCGATGATAGTGCGGATTCCCGTGTGAAAGTAGGTAATCGTCAGGCTCCCTAAGCCAGAAACCCCCGCCCGAAAAGGCGGGGGTTTTTGCATTTGCACGACCGAAATGCACGGTACGCCTGGCATGGGTTGCAGCTCGTGCTGAAAGACTACACGGCAGCGGGCCTGAGTGGCCGGCCCGCTGCGATTGCAGCACGATCGTCGCTTGTCACAGTTACTAACGGTGCGGAGTATCGGGCACCGAGCTACCTAGACGGATGGTGACTTGCGACGCCCACCATGGGCAATGCGCCGCTCACATCGGCGTGATGATGAGTCGCTGGTGCTCGACAGTAATCCGGACGCGTTCTCCCGCCTCGAATCCGGCATCCTCAAGCCATACTCCAGCCAACTTGATCCACGGGTAATACGTTGTGTTCAGTTTCCGGTGTGCTCTGATGGCACGGAGGACTCTAGTCAAGGAGTGATGGCGTGCTGACTCTTGAATCTTGACGAAGCGTTCCGTTACGACGGGGCGTGACTTATGATTGGCGTTAGCCATTTCCGACTCCTGTTGCGAGTTGGTTGTGGTCAGCGGGTCGTGTGGGTGGCAGCCCATGCGGCCCGCGCTTTTTCGCGGTGATGCCGTTTGAGTCTACCTAACTGGGCATCTCGAAATATGGAGAATTCGAGGGATGGCCAACCGGCATAGCTTCTTGAGTTTTTTGCCGCAGGAAATTACGGCGTAGGCGCTGCCAGGCTTGATCGTGATGGCCGGGGGAGTGGTTGACGTGAACGACTACGTCCCGCCGGCAAGCGACAGAATTTCACTCCACCGAACGCTGATGGGTTCGCCATACTCTAGCCCTAGATTTTTGACATAGGTATCGATCGAATGTGGCGAAAGACTTTGAAGCCACTGATCATGAGCGAGCCACTGAATCTGCACACACCAGTAGTTTCCGCGAGGTACTGGATAACCAGATTCGCTCATCCCGGCTTCTGAGATCTTCTCTGCACCGGAAACGATGCGAGTCAACGCCACTTCCTGTGTCGACGGGCAGTAAAGAAGTAGAAGCTGGCTACTTAGTAAGGCTGCGCCAGCGTGAACACCACCGCGACGACCTTCAGCTCGTACGTTGTACGACCTCCGTTCTTGAATCCAGCTCCAGTGTTCGGGGCTCTTCACGAAACCCAGAAGGACGCTTGCCTCTGGCGACGGTGAAGTGAGTGCTTGGGTCGATCGCCCACGAAGTGATGTGTCATAGGCTTCGCTCAGCCAGTACCGGCCGCGCTCATGTCTGGTCAAACGCGTTGCTACGTGATCGAGCACGTCACTGATAAAACGTTGTAGCGCGGATGTGCCGCTCGCAATACCAGTATCTGTTGGCCGCAACACGAATGCCCCCAGTCCTGGCAGAAGTTCGTGATATTCCGGATATCTGAGCCCATCTCCTTCATCGTCGCCACCTGGATACAGAACATATGCCCCGGCGGTCCGATGGATAGCATCGCGGTATGCGTGCATCTTCAGTAGGTCATCGCGGAGCGGGCCGCCGCGCTGCAAGCGTGTCGGCGATTCGGAACCGACGGCGTTTTCCTCTTCATTGTCGGCGCCGAAAATTTCTCGAACGAAATCGATCCGATACTTAGCGTCGAAATGGAGCACAATTGGCTCAAAAGGTGACTGTTCGTCGTCGGCCGGGCTGATCAACAACGAATAGTCCGGCCGCATAGGTCTCGTCCATGATGCAATACCTGCTGAACCTCGCCGATAGGTCCGATTGAAGCAGAGCTCCACTCGCATGCGTCGCTCAAGGCGGTTAACCTCTCCGGCTAGAACAGTTTCTACGCCGGTACGGATGCCGACAGTTAATCCGTCGGATCGGGTCTGTACCAACGGGCTCAAGTCGAATGAGTGGCCAACAAGATTGGCCACCACCTGTGATAGCTGAACGAATGCCCAGTACTCGTAAAGTGTCGCGACGTCGCGCTGACCGGCACCGTAGACGTCGGGCGACGACTGCCAAGAGAGACGCGCCGCAAACTCCGTTTCCACGTAGGCCTTAAAGATATCCCGATAGCCTTCGCGCTTCTGGAGCACCTGATTGTCAGCAGGAAATCTCGTGAGTCGTCCAACGTCGGTAAACACGTCGTGATGTAGCACTTCTTCTAACTGAGACGTTACAACCGAAATTTCCCGCCGTCCGCGCGTTGTCGCTGGTGTCGCTTGGATCTTGGAAAGACCTCGATCGATGTCTCCGAGTATCCGAAGCCAATGCTCCAGGGCAAATTTAACGAAGCGATTTGGGACGGTGTCGTGCGTCGCTTCGGTCTGCGCAAGCTCGAAGTAGGACGGGACGGACTTGAGCGCCCCGTCAGGCCAAGCCGACCGGGATCCGCCCTTGGCGAATTGCCGAAGGACATGTGAGTCCGCTCGTATACCTGCACCAGCACGCACCATTTCGTTTGTTGTTTCCCACGCGGTGTGCGGACGACGAGTGATTTCGTGAAGTGCTCCTTGGAAGTTTTCGCTTTCGAACAAGGCGCGCAGAAACGTGAAGCGTTGATAGAGCGTGACGGCATCGCGGGTGTCGTCGAGTTCGAAGCTTGCATCGCTCACCGCAAAGCGGTCCATCACGAGCTCGGTCATTCGCTCGGCGATATCGCGCAGCATCCAGCGATACTCGGAGAGGTATGAGAGTTTGCGGGATCGGACTTCGAGCTCCAACTGGCCGAGTGTGCTGATGTCGGTACGTAGCACAACACGTATGGTGCCAGTCGAGAGCCCTGGACGTAGGCGACCCGACGTACCATACACGGTATCGGGTTGAAATACTTCTTCGGGATCGGCGAACAGCGGACTATCGCCCGGGCCGATGATCTCCCAGGTATACCGATATTCCGTACCCTCCAAGAGCTCGACCGTACCCGCAGAGCCGTTTTCCGTGCCGGCGCCGTCTAAGCTCCAAAGCGTTGCACGAGGAGCCCCAGAGCGACGAGGTAACACCGCAACGTGTAACTTTGCAGTGATGTTCCCCGTCGAATCGCGAAGGGGGGCAATAGCTTCTGAAACAGCGAGCACGGCTTATTCCGTAAAGCTAGCGAATTGATTGGCGCGCAGGCTGCGGAGCATGCGCTCCGCGTGTACGTGATGCTTCGCCGGGACGGCTGGCGAGACAACCATAAACGCGTCGAACGCGTGTGTATCGGGAACTGGGGCTTTTGTTGTGCCACAAACGACCTCACGCAACAAATCGGCTCGGCGCAGGCAGCCCAAACAGTCCGTCAATGCAGTCAATGAGGTCTGGAGTATGGATTGTGTGGCGGAAGCGCTGTTCGACGGCCGTCGGTTACGCACGCTCACGATCGCGGACAACTACACGCGGGAATGTCTGGCCATAGAGGTCGACGGCTCATTGCGTGGCGAGCACGTTGTCGCCGCGCCAACTTGGCTTGCGCAGCATCGTCCGCTTCCCCGCTATATCAAAAGGCAGACAATGGCAGCGAATTGATTTCGAAGGCGCTCGACAAATGGGCGTACGAGAATGGCGTGGAGATTGACTTCTCGCCTCCTGGCAAGCCGACCGAAAATGCGAAGAATGAATCCTTTAACGGACGCTTTCGGGAGGAATGCCTCAACGCACACTGGTTCTTGTCGCTTGAGGACGCCAGACGCAAAATCGAAACCTGGCGCGAGTACTATAACGAGGCGCGCTCTCACTCTGCACTGCAGTGGATGACACCGGCGGAATTCGCCCGCCAGTGCACCGATCGGGCCGATTCGGCCTTTTGTGCCTCGATAGGCTAATCACAGAAACTTAGTCGCACAGTTGCAAACATATGGCGCCAGTCACACTTACTCTGGCGCCCCACGGCTGGCAGGGCGTTCAAACGTCAATATTCCCCGCCCGCAACGCATTCGACTCGATAAACGCCCGCCGCGGCTCGACATCATCCCCCATGAGGGTAGTAAAGATCCCATCCGCAGCGATCGCATCTTCGATCTGCACACGCAGCAACCGCCGCACTGCCGGATCCATCGTCGTTTCCCACAGCTGCTCGGGGTTCATCTCGCCGAGCCCCTTATAGCGTTGTTTGGAGACGTTGCGTTCAGCATCGGCCAGCAGCCACTTCATCGCGCTCTTGAAGTCCGCCACGGCCATGCTGCGCTCACCGCGCTTGATGACCGCGCCTTCCCCAATCAGCCCCTTGAACGTATTCGCGGTGGTCACGAGCTGCTGATAATCCGCCGTGTGCTGGAATTCCTGGTCGATGACCGAAACCCGCACGTTGCCGTGATGGGTACGTTCGACATGCAGCGACCGCTGTTCGCGAACCGGGTCATACGAAGGCACGACACGAACTTCGTTCTTCAGCGCTTCATCATGCAACGCAGCGTGCAGCGCTTTAGCCGAAGCCTCAGTCGAAGTCTCAGTGGAAAGATCGATCACCACCCCATCCATGACCGCTTCCAGCGCAGCCGGGTCATACAACCGGCTCAACCGCTCGATCACGCTTTGCGACAGCAGATACGACCGTGCCAACTCCCCAAGCGCATCACCCGAAATCGCCGCAGCATTCTCACCCGGCACCAGCTCCGACCCTTGCAGCGCCAACCGCAGCATATGCGCGTTGAGCTCCACGTCGTCCTTCAGATACCGCTCGTCCTTGCCCGCCTTGATTTTGTAAAGCGGCGGCTGCGCGATATACACGTACCCGCGCTCGATCATGTCCGGCATCTGGCGATACAGGAACGTGAGCAGCAGCGTCCGGATGTGCGCCCCGTCGACGTCCGCGTCGGTCATGATGATGATGCGGTGATAACGCAGCTTCTCGAGGTTGTAATCTTCCTTGCCGATCCCGCACCCGAGCGCGGTCACGAGCGTGACGATCTGTTCCGACGACAGCAGCTTGTCGTAGCGTGCCTTTTCGACGTTCAGCACCTTGCCGCGCAGCGGCAGGATCGCCTGGAACTTGCGATCACGCCCTTGCTTCGCCGAGCCACCTGCCGAGTCACCCTCGACGATGTAGATTTCGCACTTCGCCGGGTCTTTCTCCTGGCAGTCCGCGAGCTTGCCCGGCAGGCCAACGCCATCGAGCACGCCCTTACGGCGCGTCATCTCGCGTGCCTTCCGCGCTGCATCACGTGCGCGAGCAGCCTCAACAATCTTCCCGCAGATGATCTTCGCGTCGATCGGCGTTTCGAGCAGGAACTCTTCCAGCGCCTTCGCCACAACCTCTTCAACCGGCGCACGAACCTCGGAAGAAACCAGCTTGTCCTTCGTCTGCGAGCTGAACTTCGGCTCCGGCACCTTCACGGACAGCACGCACGACAGCCCTTCGCGCATGTCGTCGCCGGTCGTCTCGACCTTCGCCTTCTTCGCGATTTCGTTGTCGGTGATGTACTTGTTGATGACGCGCGTCATCGCGGCCCGCAGGCCGGTCAGGTGCGTGCCGCCGTCGCGCTGCGGAATGTTGTTCGTGAAGCACAGCACGTTTTCGTTGTAGCTGTCGTTCCACTGCATCGCGACTTCGACGCCCACGCCATCCTTCTCGCCGTTGGCGAAGAACACCGTCGGGTGCAGGTTGGTCTTCGTCTTGTTGATGAACTCGACGAAGCCCTTCACACCGCCGGCGAACGCGAAATCGTCTTCCTTGCCCGAGCGCAGGTCCGTGAGACGAATCCGCACGCCGTTGTTCAGGAACGAGAGTTCACGCATCCGCTTCGCGAGGATGTCGTAGTGATACTCGACCGTGCCGAAAATGGTCGGATCGGCCATGAAGTGCACTTCGGTGCCGCGGTTCTCGGTGTCGCCGGTGATCAGCATCGGCGAAACTTCCACGCCGTCCACCGTCTCGAGCACGCGCTCCTGCGCGACGCCGCGATGGAACTCCATGAAATGCTTCTTGCCGTTCCGGCGCACGGTGAGGCGCAGCCAGCTCGACAGCGCGTTCACGCACGACACGCCCACGCCGTGCAGGCCGCCCGACACCTTGTAGCTGTTCTGGTCGAACTTGCCGCCGGCGTGCAGCTCGGTCATCACGATTTCAGCCGCACTGCGCTTCGGTTCGTGCTTGTCGTTCATCTTCACGTCGGTCGGAATCCCGCGGCCGTTGTCGGTCACGGAAATCGAGTTGTCGGCGTGAATCGTCACGTGGATGTCGTTGCAGTACCCGGCCAACGCTTCGTCGATCGAGTTGTCGAGCACCTCGAACACGAGGTGGTGCAGACCGGTGCCGTCAGACGTGTCGCCGATGTACATCCCGGGGCGCTTGCGCACCGCTTCCAGACCTTCGAGGATCTGGATCGACGAGGCGCCGTAGCTGCTGTTATCGGGTTGCGAATTGTGCTGTTCACTCATGGATATCTTCCGGTTCTGCGAGGCCACTCAGGTGGCGGCGCGGTGCGTTTCAGCGAGAAATCGCCGGGCCGCTCCAGTTTCCTGGCCCGCCCGAAGTGCCGAAAAGGCACTAAAAGGGCGGGTTGTCGGTTCGCCATAAAAACGCCAAAGGGGCTTGCCGCCCCCTGGTGTGTGTCGCGATGTCGTGCGCGTCAGATGCGCATCGGCATCACGACATACTTGAACTCGTCGTTCTCGGGCACGGTAATCAGCGCGCTCGAGCTGGCGTCGCCGAGGCTCACCTGCACGGTGTCGACCTTCAGGTTCGCGAGCACGTCGAGCAGATACGTGACGTTGAAGCCGATGTCGACGGTATCGCCCTGGTAGGCGATTTCGAGTTCTTCCTGCGCCTCTTCCTGATCGGCGTTGGTCGACATGATCTTCAGCTGGCCCGGTGCGATGATGCAGCGCACGCCCTTGAACTTGTCCGAGGTCAGGATCGCCGCGCGCTGCAGCGAACGCTGCAGTTCTTCACGGCCGATCTCGAACGTGTTCTTGTGCGCCTTCGGGATCACGCGCTGGAAGTCGGGGAACTTGCCCTCGACGAGTTTCGACACGAGCTCGACCTGGCCGAACGTGAACTTGGCCTGGGTTTGCGCGATGTCGATGGTGACGGTGTCGTCGATGTCTTCGAGCAGGCGCTGCAGCTCGAGAATCGTCTTGCGCGGCACGATGACTTCCTGGCGGCCGAACGTGCCGCCTTCGAGCTTCATCGACGAGAACGCGAGGCGGTGGCCGTCGGTGGCCACGGCCATCAGCTGGTCGCCGTCGACGACGAGCAGCATGCCGTTCAGGTAGTAGCGGATGTCCTGCTGCGCCATCGCGAAGTGAACCATGCCGAGCAGCTGGCGGAACGACTTCTGCGGGACGGTGAGCGTGGCGCCGAAATCCTTCGCCTGCGCGACGGTCGGGAACTCGTCGGCCGCGAGCGTCTGCAGTGCGAAGCGGCTCTTGCCCGATTGAACGGTGAGGCGCTTGTCGGCGAGCGACAGCGTGACCTGGCCGTCAGGCATCGCGCGCAGGATGTCGAGCAGCTTGCGCGCGGCGACGGTGGTCGCGACCTGGTCGCCGCCGACGCCGAAATCGGCGCGCGTGGTGATCTGCAGCTCCAGGTCGGTCGACAGGAACGAAACGTCCGGGCCGTTCTTGGTGATCAGCAGGTTGGCGAGGATCGGCAACGTATGGCGGCGTTCGACGATGCCGCTGACCGTTTGCAGCGGCCTGAGGAGTGTGTCTCGTTCGGTCTTGACCAGTTGCATAGAGTTCCTTCGTTGAGTAACGGCCTGCAGCGCAGCAGCCTCGCAGCGCCCCGCCGGCCGGGCTCTTGGCCCGCCACCACCGGGGCGGTCAAACCAGTATTGTGCCTCAAAACCGAACCGCCCCCCTTAAATTGGGGCGGAGGCCGAATTATCAAGCGCGGTGCGCGCGCTCAGCCCTTCAGCGTCTGTTCCAGCACGTGCAGCTCATGGTTGAGCTGCGCGTCCTTGCTGCGCTCGTCGGCGATCTTGCGCACCGCGTGCAGCACGGTAGTGTGATCGCGCCCGCCGAACAGCTCGCCGATTTCCGGCAGGCTCTTCTGCGTGAGTTCCTTCGCGAGATACATCGCAATCTGCCGCGGCCGCGCGATGTTCGCGGGGCGCTTCTTCGAATACATGTCGGCGACCTTGATGTTGTAGAAGTCGGCGACGGTCTTCTGGATGTTCTCGACCGAAATCTGCCGGTTCTGCACGGTCAGCAGGTCCTTCAGCGCTTCCTTGGTCAGCTCGATCGAGATCTCGCGGCCGTGGAACTTCGAATACGCGAGGATCTTGCGCAGCGCGCCTTCGAGTTCGCGCACGTTCGAGCGCAGGTGCTTCGCGACGAAGAACGCGACGTCTTCCGACAGGTTCACGCCTTCCGACTGCGCCTTGCGCATCAGGATCGCGACGCGCATTTCCAGCTCGGGCGGCTCGATCGCGACGGTGAGGCCCGAGTCGAAGCGCGAGATCAGGCGATCGTCGATGCCCGAGATTTCCTTCGGATACGTGTCGCTGGTGATGATCACCTGCGCCTTGTTCGCGACCAGCGCCTCGAACGCGTAGAAGAATTCCTCTTGCGTGCGCGACTTGCCGGAGAAGAACTGGATATCGTCGATCAGCAGCAGGTCGAGTGAGTGGTAGTAGCGCTTGAAGTCGTCGAACGCCTTGCGCTGGTACGCCTTCACCACGTCGGACACGTACTGTTCCGCATGGATGTAGCGGATCCGCGCGCCGGCCTTGTCGAGCAGCAGCTGGTTGCCGATCGCGTGGATCAGGTGGGTCTTGCCGAGGCCGACGCCGCCGTACAGGAACAGCGGGTTGTACGAGATGCCCGGGTTGTCCGCGACCTGGATCGCGGCGGCGCGCGCGAGCTGGTTCGCCTTACCGGTCACGAAGTTGTCGAACGTGAGCACGGGGTTCAGCTTCGAGCGCTCGTACATCGAATCGGCTTCGCCGCCGTTCGCGGGTGCCGCACCGGGGCCCGGACGCCACGTGCGGCGGCCGGCCGCCGCTTCGTGCGCGGGCAGGCTCGGCAGGTCGATGTCGGCGTCGTCGGCGTTCAGGTGATGCGCGGCGGCAGCCGATGGCGTCATCGGCACGTCGGCCGGCGCGCTCGGTGCGGCCGATGCATTCGCGGTCAGATTGGCGGCGATCGCGGCCACCGTGGCGGCCGTGGCGGCCGGGCCGCTCGGTGCGAGCGGCGCACGCGGCGCGGCTGCGCCCGGTGCGGCGCTGGCCGCTGCACTGCGCATGCCTGCCTTCGGATCGAGGACGAACTGGACTTCGATCGGCGCATTCCAGAAATCTCGGGCCAGATCTGAGATCCGTCCCGAAAACTGGCTCTTGACCCAGTCCAGCTTGAAGCGGTTCGGCGCGGCGATGGACAGCGTGTTCGCCGACGCATCGAAGGCCACCGGGGCCAAGGGTTTGATCCACGTCACGTACTGCTGGGGCGTCAGCTCGCGCTCCAGCAGTGCGGAACAGTGTTGCCAGAAATCGTTCATCAAGTAACTGTCGTTTTTTGCGTGCACAGCGCGGCTCGCCGGCGCCCTTGTCGCGGTTGCGCAACAAGGCCCGAAGCGGTCGTGCGAGCGTGCCTCGGACGCCTGCGTCACAGTGTTGGAGGGGCAGGCGCGGGCCGAGGCGGCGTGCGGGATTCTTGGAGATAAGGCGAGATTCTACCGCCAAACGCGGCCACAGCGCGAGTTATCCACAGGCCGGGATTGTGGGTCGCGGGGCCGGATCGGCGCGGGCCGGCACAGGCGAGCGACTCCTAAAGTATTGACCGTCAAGAGAAAAACGGTTTAAATAGCGGGTTCCGCGAAAACCAATCCTGTATTCCCGGCGATTGCGTTCGCCCGAATGCCTCCGGTTAAGGGCACGCGGTCCCCTGAATTTCGACATTCTCGAACAAGTGAGAACATCATGAAACGTACTTACCAACCGTCCGTGACGCGCCGCAAGCGCACCCATGGCTTCCGTGTCCGCATGAAGACGGCAGGTGGCCGCAAGGTCATCAACGCTCGCCGCGCGAAGGGCCGCAAGCGCCTCGCCATCTAAGGCAGGTTGCGCGCTGTGTCCGCCGTCCGCAGTCCTGCGGAAGGTGCCGTCGAGCCGGGTGCGAATCCGTCGCAGACGAAAGCCGCCTTCCCGAAAGCTGCGCGACTTCTGAAAACGGATGAATTTTCATCCGTTTTTCGTTTGCGCCCCTGGCGGCGCTCCGCGCACTTCGTGATCTACGGCAAGCCGACCGGTCAGCCCGCGCGTCTGGGGCTCGTCGTCGGCAAGAAGTATGCGCCGCGTGCAGTAACACGTAACCTCGTGAAGCGGCTGGCGCGCGACGCGTTTCGCCTGCGCCGGACCGAATTCGCCGGTTACGACCTGCTGCTGCGGCAGCACACGCGCTTCGACAAGAAAGCGCTGCCGAGCGCGGCTTCCGCCCCGCTCGCGGCGATGTGCGCGGCCGAGATCCGCGAACTGCTCGACAGGGCAGTCCGGGAAATCGCCCGCCGGGCGTCGAAGCCCGCGTCCGAGTGACGCATCCGTGTCCGGTGCGGCGTTCGCGCCTGCCCGGCCGGTTTTGACGCGGCGTCTTACGGCGCCGCCCAAGGTATGGAAACGGTATTGATCGCCTTGCTGCGCTTCTACAAGGTTGCCGTGAGCCCGATGCTCGGCAACCGTTGCCGTTTTTATCCTTCCTGTTCGGATTACGCGCGCGAGGCAATCCAGTATCATGGCGCCGCGCGCGGCACGTATCTCGCCGTCAGGCGCGTGTGCCGATGCCATCCGTTTTCCGCGGGCGGCATCGACCTCGTCCCGCCGCCCAACTCCGACACTCGCGCTCGCGGCGAAGCCGACGCGCGGTCCCATCGACTCTGAGACAACGCATGGATATCAAACGCACCGTCCTATGGGTGATCTTCTTCATGTCAGCTGTCATGCTGTACGACAACTGGCAGCGCGACCATGGACGCCCGTCGATGTTCTTCCCGAGCGCCACGCAAACGGCCCCCGCGGCTGCGGGCGGTGCATCGGGCACGGGCGCGACGACGACGACCGTAGGTGACGCACCTGCCGCAGCCGCAGGCACCGCACCGTCGACGACGGCACCGGCCGCGCAGGCGCAGCTCGTGAAGTTCTCGACCGACGTGTATGACGGCGAAATCGACACGCGCGGCGGCACGCTCGCGAAGCTGACGCTGAAGAAGCAGGGCGACGGCAAGCAGCCCGACCTGTACATCACGCTGTTCGACCATACGGCCGGCCACACGTATCTCGCGCGCTCGGGCCTGCTCGGCGGCGACTTCCCGAACCACAACGACGTCTACACGCAGGTCAACGCGGGCCCGACGTCGCTGACGGGCGACCAGAACACGCTGAAGCTGTCGTTCGAATCGCCGGTGAAGGGCGGCGTGAAGGTCGTGAAGACCTACACGTTCACGCGCGGCAGCTACGTGATCGGCGTCGACACGAAGATCGACAACGTCGGCACGGCACCGGTCACGCCGACGGTCTACATGGAACTGGTGCGCGACAACACGGCCGTCGAAACGCCGATGTTCTCGCATACGTTCCTCGGGCCGGCGGTCTACACGGACGCGAAGCACTTCCAGAAGATCGACTTCAGCGACCTCGACAAGAACAAGGCGAACTTCGAGAAGTCCTCCGACAACGGCTGGGTCGCGATGGTGCAGCACTACTTCGCGTCGGCCTGGATTCCGCAGCAGGGCGCGAAGCGCGACATCTACGCTGAAAAGATCGATCCGGCGCTGTACCGCGTCGGCGTGAAGCAGCCGGTCGCCGCGATCGCGCCGGGCCAGTCGGCCGACGTGCAGGCGCGCCTGTTCGCCGGTCCGGAAGAAGAGCGCATGCTCGAGGGCGTCGCGCCGGGCCTGGAACTCGTGAAGGACTACGGCTGGGTGACGATCATCGCGAAGCCGCTGTTCTGGCTGCTCGAGAAGATCCACGGCTTCGTCGGCAACTGGGGCTGGGCGATCGTGCTGCTGACGGTGCTGATCAAGGCGGTGTTCTTCCCGCTGTCGGCTGCCAGCTACAAGTCGATGGCGCGCATGAAGGAAATCACGCCGCGCATGCAGGCGCTGCGCGAACGCTTCAAGAGCGATCCGCAGAAGATGAACGCCGCGCTGATGGAGCTGTACAAGACCGAGAAGGTCAATCCGTTCGGCGGCTGCCTGCCGGTCGTGATCCAGATCCCGGTGTTCATCTCGCTGTACTGGGTGCTGCTCGCGTCGGTCGAAATGCGCGGCGCGCCGTGGATTCTGTGGATTCACGACCTGTCGCAGCGCGACCCGTTCTTCATCCTGCCGGTGCTGATGGCCGTCTCGATGTTCGTGCAGACGAGCCTGAACCCGACGCCGCCGGACCCGGTCCAGGCGAAGATGATGAAGTTCATGCCGATCGCGTTCTCGGTGATGTTCTTCTTCTTCCCGGCAGGTCTCGTGCTGTACTACGTCGTGAACAACGTGCTGTCGATCGCGCAGCAGTACTACATCACGCGCAAGCTCGGCGGCGGCAAGAAGGCCTGACGCCCTTGGCACACGCGGGCGGCCAGCCGTCCGCGATGCACGTAAGAAAGCCGCATGGTTTCATCCATGCGGCTTTTTTGTTTCTGTCGCGTGGCGGCGCGGGGGCGTTGACCGCTGCCGTTCAGGCTTTCTTCGCTTCGATTTTCGTGTCGCCGCCGTAGAACTGCTCGATCAGTTCCTGAACGAGGTAACGCTGATGCGGCGGCAACGCCTCGATCTTCGACGCGAGTTCGATCGTCTCGGGTGTTGGCGGATAACGCTCGTCGCGCGGCAGCGGTTGCGGCGTCGTGTGTTCGGTCACGCTCGGCGACGGGCCGTAATGCAGCCAATGCAGTTCGACGCGCAACCAGTCGGCGAGCGTTTCGAGTTTGTCCGGCGTCGGAATCGTGCGGCCCGTCAGCCATTTGTGCGCGGTTTGCGGCGAAACCGGCTGCGCACCGCGGTGACGCAGATTGAACCGGTTCGCGAGTTCCGTCGCGCCGGTGACCTTGTCCGGGCTGCGCCGCAAGGCGAATTTCAGGCGTTCCGAGAACGCTGCTTTTTCTTCGGGTGTCGGCATGGGGGTGATTGTGCAATTCCGCCGACACGTCTCAGACAACCATATAGGCTAAACATAGCCTATACGGACGAATCCCAACCTGCCGTGGACCGTGCGGCGGAATTGGGGCCGCAGTGTCGGACCGTTCGGAAAGGCATACTCGTCCGAAATGGACAGGACGTGATTGTCCGGCATTGATACTCGACTTATCCCCGTCGGGATAAATTCGGGTAAGTTCGACGCCGATCAGGCGTCCGGTGGCGTGCGGGCCGGCAGGCTACAATGCCGGCGTCCCGATGCCCGAACTGTTGTGCGGGCGCACCACTGACGCTCTGTTCACCCGATTCATCCGATTCCCATGCTCGCTACCGATTCCGATCCGATCGTCGCCATTGCCACTGCTGCCGGCCGGGGGGGCATCGGCGTCGTCCGCGTGTCGTTCGGGCGCGGCGGCGAGGCGGCCGCGCTGCCGCTGATCGACGCGTTGTGCGGGCAGCGGCTCGCGCCGCGCCATGCGAGCTATGTGCCGTTCCTCGACGCGCACGGCGCGCCGCTCGACCGCGGAATCGCGCTGTATTTCCCCGCGCCGCATTCGTACACCGGCGAGCACGTGCTCGAGTTGCAGGGGCACGGCGGGCCGATCGTGATGCAGCTGCTGCTGCAGCGTTGCCTCGATGCGGGGCGCGGCTTCGGGTTGCGGCTCGCGGAACCGGGCGAGTTCACGCGGCGCGCGTTTCTGAACGACAAGCTCGACCTCGCGCAGGCCGAGGCGGTGGCCGACCTGATCGAGGCGAGTACTGAAGCGGCGGCGCGCTCGGCCGGGCGCTCGCTCGACGGCGCGTTCTCGCGGCAGATCCACGCGCTCGTCGAGGATGTGATCACGCTGCGGATGCTGGTCGAGGCGACGCTCGATTTCCCGGAAGAGGAAATCGACTTCCTGGAAGCGGCCGATGCGCGCGGCAAGCTCGCGAGGATCCGCGAGCAACTGGCGCACGTGCTCGGTGACGCGCGGCAGGGCGCGCTGCTGCGTGAAGGGTTGTCGGTCGTGCTCGCGGGGCAGCCGAACGTCGGCAAGTCGTCGCTGCTGAATGCGCTCGCCGGCGCGGAGCTGGCGATCGTTACGCCGATCGCGGGCACGACGCGCGACAAGGTCGCGCAGACGATCCAGGTCGAAGGGATTCCGCTGCACATCATCGATACGGCCGGGCTGCGCGAGACGGAGGACGAAGTCGAGCGGATCGGGATTGCGCGCACGTGGAGCGAGATCGAGCGCGCCGACGTCGTGCTGCATCTGCTCGATTCGCGCACGGGGATGACGGCGGACGACGAGACGATCGCGGCACGGTTCCCGGATGGCGTGCCGGTGGTGCGGGTGTTGAACAAGACGGACCTCACCGGCGTGCCGGCGTGCGTCGAGCATCCGGCGGCCGAAGGCGACCTGACCGAGGTGCATCTGTCGGCCAAGCGCGGCGACGGCATCGACATGTTGCGCGCGGAACTGCTGCGGATCGCGGGGTGGCAGGCGGGGGCGGAAGGCGTTTATCTGGCGCGCGAGCGGCACTTGATTGCGCTGCGGGCTGCGCAGGAGCATCTGGCGCAGGCGGCGGATCACGCCGAGCAGCGCGCGCAATCGCTCGATCTGTTTGCGGAGGAACTGCGGCTCGCGCAGGAGCAACTCAATGCGATTACCGGGGAGTTCACTTCGGATGATCTGCTGGGCGTGATTTTCAGCAGGTTTTGTATTGGCAAGTAGGCGGGCATTTCAACGGAACACCGGCGCTTCGAATTCCCGTCCCCAGCGATCCGGATCAATGGACTGATCCGGACTGCGTCGTCGCGACAGCCGGGGTGCAATGCATCAATCCCAATGCCGATGATGATGGTGGTAATACCCGCCATCACCGTAATACCCATACCCGCCACCATCCGGCACCACGATGCAGCCGCTCAACAGCACGGCGACACCGGCAATCAGCAAAAGGGTTTTCTTCATCACGCTCACCTGCTCGGATTCGACATGAACCCAGCATAGCGAGCGCCTTCAACACCGGCTGTAAGCGATCGTTTCCCTGTGCGGCAATCCGTAACGGCGGATTATTCCGGTCACAATGACCGTAACAAATCCCCAATCCGCAGACGTTTTCACGCCGCCACGACGCGGTTTCTCCCCGCATCCTTCGCACGATACAGCGCGGCATCGGCGGCTTCGATCAACGCATCGGGCGTCGACAGGTCGTCGGCCGACACGGTCGCGCAGCCGACGCTGACGCTCACGCGCCCGGCCGGCGACCCGGGCATCGCGAGATCGATCCGCAGCACCGCTTCGCGCGCTTCCTCGGCAACGACCCGTGCCCCGCGCGCACCGGTGTTCGGCAGCACGATGGCAAACTCCTCGCCGCCGTAGCGCGCGACGATATCGGCCGGCCGCCGCACCGCGCCGGCCAGCGCATTCGCGACCGCGATCAGGCACGCATCGCCCTTCACGTGACCGAACGCGTCGTTGTACGCCTTGAAGTGATCGACGTCGACCATCAGCAGCGACAGCGGCTCGCCTTGCCGCCGCGCCTGCAGGAACAACGTGTGGAAGTGATCGTTGAAGTGGCTGCGATTGAACGCGCCGGTCAGCCCGTCGCGCGCGGACGAACGAACCAGCGTCGCGTGCGCCTCGAACAGCTGCTGATACAGCTTCGTCACTTCCCAGGCGAGCACGCACACCAGCACGCCCGGCGTGAACATGCTGAACACGCGTGCGAGATACCAGCCGACCGTGAAGCGGCTCGTGGTCAGCAGGTTCAGCGTCGTATCGGTGAGGCAGGCGAGCACCGCGATCGCGAGCCACAGGTCGAGCGTCGTGCGCAGTCGGCCGGAAGCCAGCACGGCGACGAGCGCGAGCGCATTGAGCAGCCACACGACCAGCGCGATCCCGTCGACGGGCAGCGCGGCTGCATCGCCCGGCGGATGGAACGCGGGCGGCAGGGCGACGTTCAGCGCGAGCACGCACAGCAGCGCGGCCGCGACGGCCGGGCCGCCGACCAGCGCGAAGGTCCACAGGCGCGTCTGCGCCGCGCCGACCGGCGCATGCGTGAGCCGCTCGCGCGCGAGCAGCGCGGCCATCACGAAGCACGGAAAGCCGGCGTGCCAGAAGACCCACATCCACGCGGCGCTTTGCGGACGCGCGCCGAGCAGGCCTTGCGGCGCGAACACGCCGGGGAAGGTGAGCAGCTGCAGCGCGACGGCGAGTGCGGTGAACGCATAGGCGCCGCCGAGCGCACCGAGCACGGGCTGGCGCGTGACGGTGAACTGCGCGCCGAGGAAGAAGGCGGCGATGCTCGCGGTGGTGAACACGGTCAGCGCGCACATCGGCATGAACGGCTCGACGGCCGGCAGCGTGACGTTTGCGTGCGGCACGGCGATCGCCAGCGCGAGCATGATGACGAGTGCCGTGAGCGCGCCGAACCAAAGCTGACGACGCGTCGTATGCTGGATCAGGATGCCTTCCATGGATTCCCCCGGGCACTCGTGCGGTCACGCCCGGTCTTGGCGCCGGGCAGCATGCATCCGGCCGCAGCGCAACCGGTGCGGCCCGATCCTATCGCGTTATTGGCGTGCGCTCAAATACCGAGGCCGGGGCCGAAGTTGCCTGCGACCCAGCGCGTGACGGCATCGACGTCCGCGTAGTCCTGTTCGGGCAGGCCGTCGAGCATCGACAGCACTTCGTTACTGGCGCCGGCGTCGCGTGCGGCGTCGACGATCGCATCCTTGTTGGCCGGGTAACGGACGGCCGCCAGCACGTCGGCAATCTGCAGGTCGATCGCTTCGCCGGGGATATCGTGCGGAGGGAGAGCGGGTTTGTCGTTCACGGCGGCGGCTCGCTGGTTGGACGGGATTCGGTTCGACGCGGTTCGTGGCGGAAAGCGGTTGCACCGTTTGCACCGTGTGCAGCGCCCCGCCCGCGCGGGTGCGCTGCGGGGATGGCGATCGGCTCAGTGTCCGCGCCGCACCCGGCGCCACGGATGTTTCCAGTCGATATGCGGTGCATTTTCGTCGCGCGGATGCTGGCGCCGATGTTCCTGCCACAGTTCGTCGGAGAACAGCGCAGCCACGATCATGAGTGGCAGCACGAGGAAGATGCCGAGTATGACTTGCTCGATCACGATAGCCTCCTTGCGGTGGCAGGAACCCTTGTGTCCATTCTAGGCTCTGACCTTCGCCCGCGGTCAACTTCTTACAGCGCGGAACGCGCCCCGTTCGCGGCGCCGCCGCACGGGTGTTTCATGCGCGCGCGGGCATCAAAAAGGACACGAACATGCAACTCCAGAACGACAAGCACACGCTTGCACTACGGCCGCTGGAGCGCCAGGACCTGCGCTTCGTTCACGAGCTGAACAACGACGCGAAGATCATGCGCTACTGGTTCGAGGAGCCGTACGAAACCTTCTCCGAGCTGTCGCAACTGTATGACCGTCACGTGCACGACCAGCGCGAGCGCCGCTTCGTCGCGGTCGATCCGCAGGACGAGCTGGTCGGCCTCGTCGAGCTGATTGAGCTCGACTACATTCACCGTCGCGGCGAATTCCAGATCATCATCGCGCCCCAATGCCAGGGGCGCGGCTATGCGGGGCAGGCGACGCGCCTCGCGATCGAATATGCGTTCAAGGTGCTGAACATGCGCAAGCTGTACCTGATCGTCGACACGTCGAATGCGGCGGCCATCCACGTGTACGAGAAATGCGGATTCCAGCACGAGGCGGAATTGAAGGAAGAATTTTTCGGAAACGGCGCGTATCACAACGCTTATCGCATGTGCATTTTCCAGCGCGATTATTTCGAGCGTCCGCAAGCGATCTAAATAAGGTGGGGTAAAAATACTGGCGAACGCCCGCTGCGGCTCCGCTGCAGCGGGCGCCAAGCCTGCCCGGAAAAATACGGGTAAATACGAGTGCGCTTATACCTGGCATTTTTCTTGTATCAGGTAAATCCGGTGCCGCACTGCGGTAAATTCAGATCATTTCGGATGACTTTATGTGCAACGCATCAAAACGGTCCCGCTATTGAAATGAATTATCCAAACCGTTCAGCCGATGGACTGTAGTTTCTCCGAAAGGCTTGCCGGATGAGGCTTTGCTTCCGGCGGCGCGGGCGAATCCGCCGGACGGCAGACGCCGCAGCAAGTGAAAAACCGGGCGCGCGCAGGGTGCGACAATTCGCCGCTATTGCGATCGCACAACAAATGTGCTTGATATCGCTTGCCGGTCTTCTAAAGTGAAAAACGCGGGTTCACGATCACCTTTAAACACATAGCTAACCGAGCCTGGTGCCCGCAAGCCTGGAGACAGAACATGATGAAGCGTACCGGTGTCCTTTTTGCCCTCGTCGGCGCATTTTCCGTGGTGTCGATCGCCCAGGCGGGCGGCGATGCGGCTGTCCAGCCGAAGCAGGAAATCCAGCTGACGAAGAATGCGTGGGGCTGTCTGTCGAAAGACAATCTGGACTCCGTACTGAGTCACGAACGTGACGGCAAGTCGCAGGCGAAGCAGCAGTACTTCGACGACTACCGTTGCCTGTCGGTGCCGGAAGGCCAGCGCTTCCGCGTGGTGTCGGTCGATCAGGGCGACGTCCAGTTCGTCAGCGCCGACAACAGCGACCAGCAGGGCCTCTGGACCGATTCGCGCTTCGTCAAGCAGTAACCCGCACGCGCACCTCTCGCCCCCGCGCGCCTGCCGCAACCGCCGGCGGCGCGACCCGAACGCGGCCCGGCCGATGCCGGGCCGTCGTGCTGTGGCGCGCCCGTCACGCGCCGGGCGGCGCGCATTCGGTATCATCACGGCCCGACCGAACCGAATGCCCGCCCGGGCCGTATCCGCATGGCGCTGAAATCCACGATCTACAAAGCCGAGCTGCAAATCGCCGACATGGATCGGCACTACTACGCCGATCACGCGCTGACGGTCGCCCGTCACCCGTCCGAAACCGACGACCGGATGATGGTGCGCATCGTCGCGTTCGCGCTGTTCGCGCACGAGCGTCTCGAATTCTGCAAGGGGCTGTCGGACGTCGACGAGCCCGATCTGTGGCAGAAGGACCTGACGGGGGCGATCGACGTATGGATCGAGGCCGGCCAGCCCGACGAACGGCGCATCTCGAAGGCGGCCGGCCGCGCCGGGCAGGTCACGGTGATCGCGTACGGCGGCAAGACCTCGGATATCTGGTGGCAGGGCGTGCGCAGCAAGGTGGAGCGGCTGCGCAACGTGCAGGTGCTGTCGCTGGCCGATGGCGTCGCGGCCGCGCTCGGGCGTCTCGCCGAGCGCACGATGCGCCTGCAGTGCACGGTGCAGGACGGCGCCGCCTGGATCTCGAGCGCCGACCACGATCCGGTGGCGGTCGAATGGACGGTGCTGAAGCCGTTCGCCGACGCTTGACCGCCGGCGCGCCGCTCAGCCGAACGCGGCGGGCGGCCCCTTGAATTCCAGCATGTTCCCTTCGGGATCGAACAGATAGATCGACGGCCCGTAGCCGCCGGCGCCGTAGCGATCGGCGGGGGCGCCGGGGCGCGCGCCATGCGCGGCGAAATGCTCGATCAGCGCGTCGGCGTCGAACGGCTCGACGCGCAGGCACAGATGGTCGAGGTTGCGGCCGGTGCCGGGCGGGCCGCTGTCGGGACGATCGATCGGGCCGCCGACCGCCAGCAGGTCGATCAGCGCGTCGCCGGCGCGCAACTGCACGAGGCCCAGGTCGGGCTGTTCCTTCTCCACGTGGCAGCCGACGGCATCGCAGTAAAAGCGCGTCATCGCAGCCATGTCGGTCACGCGCAGCACGACGTGATCGATCGCGCGGATGGTCGGTTTCATGAGCGGGGCACTCCTTCGGATGGCGTGCACCGAGTGTAGACCGCGCCGGCTAAGGATGCCGCAATGCTGCACGATCGACGGACGAAAAAAAGCCCGTTCACGCAGAGCGGAACGGGCTTAATCCATATCAGGAGGAGACATGGAGGAGACAGTTCCAACTATACACACGGCGATGGTGCGTTGCAATATTCCGAGTGTAAAAAATGGTCAGGACGGCGATTGGTCGCAGCCGCACTGCAGCAAAAGGGTGACGCGCCGATGACGAAAGCGGTGCCGGAGCAGCGCTTTGCGCGGTGTTTCGTCCGATTGATCGATTGCGATGTGCCCCCGGTTTCGCCGGTGCGAATCACAGAGCAAGATTCAGGGCGCGACGGCCCATGCCGATGTCTAGAGTAGGCACCATCTACACTAGAGAGTGCGAGGTTCAGATGAAAACCGCCTATCCGACCGACGATGCCCGCTGGGGCGCCGTGACCGCCCGCGACCCGCATGCGGACGGCGCGTTCTTCTACGCCGTGCGCACGACCGGTGTGTTCTGCCGCCCGAGCTGCGCGTCGCGGCTGCCGCGGCGCGAGCATGTGTCCTTCTTTGCCAGTCCGGCCGACGCGCGCGCGGCCGGTTTTCGTCCGTGCAAGCGCTGCCAGCCGGAAGGGCTGCCGCGCGAGCTCGAGATCGTCAATCGTGCCTGCGCGGTGCTCGACGCGCATGCGGAGCGGCTCACGCTGCAGCAACTGAGCGACGCCGTGCACGTAAGCCCGTTCCACCTGCAGCGGCTGTTCAAGCGCGTGGTCGGCGTGTCGCCGCGGCAGTACCAGGCCGCGCAGCGCGGCGCCGCCTTGCGCGAGGCGCTGCAAAGCGGGCAGCCGGTCACGCAGGCGGCCGTCGACGCGGGTTTCAACTCGCCGTCGCGGCTCTACGCATCGGTGCCGCGCGAACTGGGGATGGCGCCGTCCGCGTTCCGTCGCCAGGGCGCCGGCCTGCGGATCGACTACGCGACCGCGTCGACGCCGCTCGGCACGGTGCTCGTCGCCGCGACCGAACAGGGCATCTGCCGGATCGCGTTCGGCGACGAGCCTGCATCGCTCGTCGGCGAACTGACGGATGCGTTCGCGCGTGCCGAGCTGGTCGAATCGCCTTCGCGGCTCGCGCCGTTCGTCGCGCAGATCCGCGCCTACCTCGACGGCACGCGGCACGCGTTCGACCTGCCGCTCGACATCGCGCCGACCGCGTTCCAGCAGCGCGTCTGGGAAGCGTTGACGCACATCCCGTACGGCGAAACGCGCAGCTACTCGGAGATCGCCGAGGCACTGGGCGCGCCGCGTGCGGTGCGGGCCGTCGCATCGGCCTGCGCGTCGAACCCGGTCGCGCTCGCGATCCCGTGCCACCGTGTCGTGCAGAAGGGCGGCGCGCTCGCCGGATATCGCTGGGGCGTGCGCCGCAAGGCGACGCTGCTCGCGTCCGAGGCGCGCCATGCGCACGACGATGAAACCGAAGCCGTTGCGGAGGGCAACGCAGTTTGAGCATCGAAAAAAACACGATTACGTCGATCGCGGATGGCGGCCAGGTGCCGCCGTCCGCGCAGATGGAACTGCGCTTCAAGGCGCCGTACGACTGGGCGCGCGTGCTGCGCTTCTTCAGCGGACGGGCGATTCCGGGCGTCGAACAGGTCGTCGACGGCGTGTATCGCCGCATCGTCGACCTGCACGGCGACGCGGGCCGGCTCACCGTCACGAAGCATCCGCGCAGGCATTGCCTGATCGCGACGGTCGACGGGGCGGCCGCGCGGCATGTCGACGATGCATTCGCGCGCCGCGTCGCGTCGATGTTCGACCTCGGCGCCGATCCGGCCGCGATCGGGAGCGGGCTTGCACGCGATCCGTGGTTCGCGCCACTCGTCGATGCAGCCCCGGGGCTGCGCGTGCCGGGCGCATGGTCGGGATTCGAGCTCGCGGTGCGCGCGATCGTCGGCCAGCAGGTGAGCGTGAAGGCGGCGACGACGATCGTCGGCCGGCTCGTCCAGCGGGCCGGCGAGCGCGTCGCGCACGACGACGGCATGGCGGCGTCGGACGGCGTGCCCGCCTGGCGTTTCCCGACGCCGGACGCGCTCGCAGCCTGCGATCTGGAGAAGATCGGAATGCCCGGCAAGCGGGCCGCGGCGCTGACGGGCGTGGCGCGCGCGGTGGCGGCCGGCCACGCGCCGCTCGATCCCGCCCAGGCCGATCTCGCGACGCTGCGGAGCGCCTGGCTCGACCTGCCCGGCATCGGCCCGTGGACCGTCGAATACATCGCGATGCGTGCGTGGCGCGACCCGGACGCATGGCCGGCGTCCGATCTCGTGCTGATGCAGTCGATCACCGCGCGCGATCCGTCGCTCGACCGGCTCACGAGCCAGAAGCGCCGCACCGAAGGCTGGCGGCCGTGGCGCGCGTATGCGGCGCTGCATCTGTGGAACGACGTGGCCGACCGGGCCGGCGGCGCGCGCGGCGGATGACGGTCGCCGCGGCCGGCCGGCGGGTGCGCGGGGCAGGGCCGCGCTGCGACCCGCAAACGGCGCCGGGCCGGCAGCGATCGGTCGGTGGTGCTCACGGTTGCGACGCTTGACGGCGATCACCCCGTTCCGGCGGCCGTCATCCCCCGGCGTGCGGACGGCTCGAGCGTGACGGCGACGCATCGCGGGTTCGGCTGCGCGGGTTGCACCTGGCGGCGCCGTGGCGTGCACGGCTCATGTTACTTCCGACGAATTTCGCGTGATCGTCGCGTCCGGCGGTGCCGACGGACGGTCCGCCGCGCGCGCGGCGATCGTCGTCATCGGCCCGCCCGGCGGCCCGCCGCGGCGGGCGCGCACCACCCGGAGTCACCTCAAGCGCGCGTGACGGCGAGATGTTAAAGTGCCCGCTACCAACGAAGCGACCAATAATCCAGCCGGCCGCGCGGCATCCTGCGCGCGGCCGTCACGCACTTGCGTCTCCATGTCGAACACCATGACTCACCGCCAGTCCGAACTGCTGCTGAATCGTCTCGAAGCGCTGAGCTCGGGCCCGACGCGGCAGCATCTGCCCGACGGCCTGCGCGGCATCGAAAAGGAAAGCCTGCGCGTGACGCGCGACGGGATGATCGCGTTCACGCCGCATCCGCGCGCGCTCGGTTCGGCACTCACGCACCCGTCATTGACGACCGACTATTCCGAAGCGCTGATCGAACTGATCACGCCGGCGGAAGCCGACGCGTCGATCACGCTCGAACGCCTCGACGATCTGCACCGCTACGTGTATGCGTCGCTCGGCGACGAGATGCTGTGGAATAACTCGATGCCGGGCCAACTGCCGGCCGACGACGAAATCCCGATCGCCGACTACGGCACGTCGAACATCGGCCGCCTGAAGACGGTGTACCGGCGCGGCCTCGCGTATCGCTACGGCCGCACGATGCAGTGCATCGCCGGCATCCACTACAACTACTCGCTGCACGAGGAAGTGTGGCGGCGCCTGCATGCGGAAGAGGGCTCGACGGCCACGCTGGTCGACTACCAGTCCGAGCGTTATCTCGCGCAGATCCGCAACTTCCGCCGCCGCAGCTGGCTCTTGATGTACCTGTTCGGCGCGTCGCCCGCGCTTGACACGAAGTTCCTGCGCGGCAAGCCGCACAAGCTCGACACGTTCGACGCCGATACGCTGTACCGGCCATATGCGACGAGCCTGCGGATGAGCGACCTCGGTTACTCGAACACGACCGCGCAGGCCGCGCTGCAAGTCGACTACAACACGCTGCCCGGCTATCTCGACGCGCTGTCGAAGGCCGTGAGCGAGCCGTATCCGCCATACGAGGCGATCGGCACGCATCGCGACGGCGAGTGGATCCAGATCAACACGAACGTGCTGCAGATCGAGAACGAGTTCTACTCGACGATCCGGCCGAAGCGCGTCACGTATTCGGGCGAGCGCCCGCTGCATGCGCTCGCGTCGCGCGGCGTGCAGTACATCGAAGTACGCTGCCTCGACATCGATCCGTTCGAGCCGACCGGCATCGCGCTGGAGACCGCGCGCTTCATCGACGCATTCCTGCTCGCGTGCGCGCTCGACGAGAGCCCCGCGCTCGACTGCGACGCGTACAAGGAAGCGAACGCGAACTTCGGCAGCGTGACGATGGACGGGCGCAAGCCCGGGCTGACGCTGACGCGCGACGGCCAGCCGGTCACGCTGCAGGCGTGGGCGGACGACCTGATGACCGATATCGAAACCGTCGGGCGCCGTCTCGACGAGATCCGCGGTGGCGACGAGCATGTGCGTGCGATTGCCGCGCAGCGCGAGAAGCTCGCCGATCCGGAGCGCACGCCGTCGGCGCGCGTGCTGCGCACGATGCGCGAGAACGGGCAGTCGTTCCTCGCGTTCGCGTGCGCACACAGCGAAGCGCATGCCGCGCATTTGCGCGCGAACCCGCCGTCGGCGGAGACGATGCGCGCCGAGCAGGCGCTCGCCGCGAAGTCGCTGGCCGAGCAGGCCGAGCTGGAAACGAAGGAGGCCGGATCGTTCGACGCGTTCGTCGCGGCCTATCGTGCGTATACGCTGAACCGCTTCAGCGTTTGATGGCCGCTGCCCGCTGCCCGCTGCGCATTGCGCGGCGGGCAGGCCGGTTGCGCAGTCACGCGCCCGGCCCGGTTTCGTCCACTTCAGTGATGCGCGTACGTGTCGCGATCGACCACGTGCGGCAGTGCCGGTTTTCCTGATTCCACATTCGCATGGCCGTTGCTGCCGTAGCCGGCCGCGTCGCCGCGCGCCTGCGCGGCGCGCTGCATGACCGCCTGCATGTTTTGCGGAAAGTCCGGGCTGCTGGCGAGACTCGGCCGGTAGCCGGCGGCCTGCAGTTCCGCGAGTTCCTGGCGAACTTGCGCGCGCGTCAGCGTCGACGCTGCCTGGGCCTGGGCGGCGACAGCCGAGCCGATCAGCAGGAATGCGCACGCCGCAAGTTTTATGGTCTTCATCGTGTTTGCTCCGTGAGGTATCCGGCGCCGCGCCCTTCGTCGGCGCGGGCGGAATCGATGCAGCCAGTCTAGGCTTCGGACGCCAAACGAAACACCCCGCGTGCCGTCAGTCACCTTTGTCGCCTGAGCAACATTGCGCCGGCGGCATGCTGGCGTGCGTGTCAGTGCGGCGCCAGCCGCCGTTCAGCGTGCGGCGGATTCCGTGTGTCGACGCCGCGCGCATCGGGCTTGCCCTCCTTGTGCAAGCGCGATGCGCCTCCTAACCTTTTTTAAGCGACCGATCGGTCGGCGCTGCGGCATGGTTGCATGCGCAAGCGTCGGGTGATCTTCGCCGTCGTGGAACGCACGTTTGATACGGGACAGGAGCAAGCGCTAAAGCGCCAACTCCTGTTGACCGCGAAGCATGGGACAGGAGCAAGCGCTAAAGCGCTAACTCCTGTCGACCGCGAAGCATGGGACAGGAGCAAGCGCTAAAGCGCCAACTCCTGTTGACCGCGAAGCATGGGACAGGAGTAAGCGCTAAAGCGCTAACTCCTGTCGACCGCGAAGCATGGGACAGGAGTAAGCGCTAAAGCGCTAACTCCTGTCGACACGGAGACACGATGAATCCCACCGCAACCCTGCCGCCCGGCATCCTGTTCGCGCAGCCGTTGACGCCCGTCGCCAACTCGCTGTTCCTGTCGTTCCTCGTTGCCGTGATCCCGATCGCGGTCGCGCTGATCGCGCTCGGCGTGCTGCGCCGGCCGGCATGGCAGGCGTCGCTCGCCGGCCTCGTCACCGGCCTCGCGGTCGCGATCGGCGCGTGGGGCATGCCGGCCGGCCTCGCGTTCAACGCGGTCGGCGCCGGCATGGCGCTCGCGGTCGTGCCGGTGATGTGGATCGTGTTCAACGCCTTGCTGCTGTACAACATCGCGGTGAAGTCGGGCCGCTTCGACCAGTTCCGGCAGTGGATGCTCGACCACCTGCCCGACGACCGCCGCCTCGTGCTGCTCGTCGTCGCGTTCTCTTTCGGCTGCCTGCTCGAAGGGATCTCCGGGTTTGGCACGCCGGTCGCGATCACCAGCGCACTCTTGATCGCGCTCGGCTTCCCCGCGCTCGAAGCGCTCACCTACACGCTGCTGTTCAACACGGCGCCAGTCGCGTTCGGCGCGCTCGGCGTGCCGATCACCGTGCTCGGCGCGGTCACGTCGCTGCCGCCCGCGACGCTCGGCGCGATGGTCGGCCGGCAACTGCCGTTCTTCGCGCTGCTGCTGCCGTTCTACGTGGTCGGCGCGTACGGCGGCCTGCGCTCGATCTCGAAACTGTGGCCCGCGCTGCTCGTGTCGGGTGCGAGCTTCGCGATCGCGCAGTTCGTCACGTCGAATTTCCTCGGCTACCAGCTCACCGACGTGCTGTCGTCGCTCACGTCGCTGATCGTCACGATCGGCTTCCTGCAGGTGTGGAAGCCGCAGCCCGATCCGCAATACGCGCTCGCGCGCAGCGTGCCCGCGACGGCCGGCGCCGCGCGCGCGGGCTTCGGCGGCTGGCTGCCGTGGATCGTCGTGTCGGTGGTCGTGATCGTCTGGGTGCACGCGAACATCGCGGCGATCGGCGACGTGAAGATCAAGTGGCCGGGCCTGCACAACGCGGTCTTCGTGTCGCTGTACCACAAGCCGTATGCGGCGATCTGGGACTTCCAGCCGCTCGGCACCGGCACCGCGATCCTCCTGTCGGCGATCATCACGGCCGTGCTGACGCGCACCGGCGCCGGCGCGTTCCTCGAATGCGTGGTCAAGACGTGGCGGCAGACGTGGATCGCGATCATCACGGTGATGATGATCGTCGGGCTTGCGTACCTGCTGAACTACTCGGGAATCAGCTACACGCTCGGCACCGGTGTCGCGTCGACCGGTGCGCTGTTCCCGCTCGTGTCGGCGTCGCTCGGCTGGATCGCGGTGTTCCTGTCCGGCAGCGACACGTCCGGCAACGCGCTGTTCGGCAACCTGCAGGTGGTCGCCGCGCGGCAGCTCGGCCTCGATCCGGTACTGATGGCCGCGACCAACTCGTCGGGTGGCGTGATGGGCAAGATGATCTCGCCGCAGAACATCGCGACGGGCGTCTCGACGACCGACCTGAAGGGGCAGGAAGGCATCGTGTTCGCGCGCACGTTCTGGCACAGCGTGATCCTCACACTGTTGCTCGGCGTGCTCGTGTTCCTGCAGCAGCACGTGCTGACGTGGATGATCCCCGCGCTGCCGAAGTGACGCGCGGCGGGAAGCGGCAAGGAAGGCACGAGGAACACAACGACGGAAGGCGCGGGAACAACGCGGGAACAACGCGGGAAACGCGCCCGGAAAAGCGCCGGGAAGCGCGAAGGGAAAAACGCGAAGCCGACGAACGCGCGGCGGCTCAGCGCGCGTTCACCGGCCGCGTCGCGTGCGTTGCGTCGCGGGTCGCGGACTGCGCCGGTACGATGCACGCGAGG
This sequence comes from Burkholderia sp. Bp9015, assembly GCF_003853505.1. NCBI lineage: Bacteria > Pseudomonadati > Pseudomonadota > Betaproteobacteria > Burkholderiales > Burkholderiaceae > Burkholderia > Burkholderia sp. Bp9015. The sequence continues at coordinate 172,305 of NZ_QTPZ01000012.1, read as the reverse complement.
AACGCATCGATCGCCGGGCTTTGGCGGCGCGCCTTCAGGTAGTACACGTATTCGTCGATCGTCGTGTCGACGCCGCGCAGCGCGACGACGCGCAGGTCCGGGTGACGCTCGGCCTCGCCGCGCGGAAACAGGCTTCCGCCCACGCCATGCAGGATCGCCTCGCGGATCGCTTCGCGGCTGCCGATCTCGGCGACCGACGTGGCCGCGACCCCGGCCGCCGCGAGGATCGTCTCCGTGCAGCGACGCGTGACCGACCCTTCCTCGCGAATCAGGAGCCGCACGTCGGCGAGCTGCGCGGCGTCGATCGCGTCGAAGCGTGCGAGCGGATGGTCGCGATGCACGACGAGCACGAGCGGATCGGTCGAGATCACCTTGCGTTCGAGGCCGTCCGCGTCATTGCGCTGCGACGACACCGCGAGGTCGATGCGGAATTCGTGCAGCGCCTGCAGGATTTCCTCGGAATTGCCGATCCGGCACGTGAGCGCGATCGACGGATGCGCGTGCGAGAAGCGGCCGACCGCGTCCATGATGTAGTACGGCCCGGTCGCGCCGATCCGCAGATGGCCTTCGAACAGGCCGCCGACGTTGCGCAGCATGATGTCGGCCTGCGCCTCGAGCGCGATCATCTTCTCGACGAGCGGCAGCAGCTCGATGCCGGTCTCGGTGACCTCGAGCTTGCGGCCGCTGCGATAGAACAGCTCGACGCCGTACAACTGCTCGACCTGCCGGATCTGCGCGGCGATCGTCGGCTGGCTCACGCCCAGGTGGCGCGCGGCGCGCGTGATGCTGCCCTGCCGGACGGTCGCGTGGAACGCCTTCAGCTGATCGAACACGACTCGGCTTCTCCCCCCTCTTCATCGCGCGTCAGCGTAGCGCATGCGTGTGTCGGCCACGTGAAAGGTGCGTCGTGCGCCGCTTCGAAAAAAAGCTGGGGGTGACCGCAAGAAACCTGCTGGAACCGGTCACGGCCGGGACATGCCGGTGCGGAGTAATAGCGGCAACGCACCGACCGCCGGCCCCGCTCGACCGGCGCCACCCTTACCGACCCACAGGATCCTCCTCATGTCCGCCACCAATCGACGCGATTTCCTGCGCCTCGCCGCCCAGTCGGCCGGCGCGATGGCCGCCTACGCCGGCTTCCCGCCGGCGATCCGCAAGGCGCTCGCGATGCCGGCCGCCTATCGCACCGGCACGATCCGCGACGTCGAACACGTCGTGATCTTCATGCAGGAAAACCGCTCGTTCGACCATTACTTCGGCGGGCTGCGCGGCGTGCGCGGCTTCAACGACCCGCGCCCGCACCTGCTGCCGAGCGGCGCGCCGGTGTGGCAGCAGCCGCCGGCGTCGGTGTTCACGAAGAACTACCACTCGCGCGGGCTCGACCCGTCCGCGCCGTACGTGCTGCCGTTCTACCTCGACCCGAAGCAGACGACCGAATTCCAGCCGGGCACCAACCACGGCTGGAGCAGCGGCCACCTGTCCTGGAACAACGGCCAGTGGGACCAGTGGGTGAACCAGAAGCAGGACGTGCTGACGATGGGCTACCTGAAGCGCCAGGACCTCACGTACCACTACGCGCTCGCCGACGCGTTCACGATCTGCGATTCGTACTTCTGCTCCGCGCACGCCGACACGGCGCCGAACCGCATCTACCTGTGGACCGGCACGATCGATTCGCGCAACGTCTACGGCACGCAGCCGAACGGCCCCGGCATCGGCGAGCGCAACAACACGAACGGCTACACGTGGACGACCTACGCGGAACGCCTCGAGAACGCGAAGATCAGCTGGAAGCTGTACCAGGGCGGCACGGGCATCCCGGGCGACCCGACGGACAACTACACCGACAACTCGCTGATGTTCTTCAAGCGCTTCCAGGTGAAGGAAGGCGCGAGCGGCCCGCTGGTCGACAAGGGCGCGTCGGACCACACGCTCGCCGAGCTGAAGGCCGACGTGCAGGCGAACCGGCTGCCGCAGGTGTCGTGGATCGTGTCGCCGTACAAGTACAGCGAACACCCGCAGGCGTCGCCGACCGACGGCGCGTTCTACATCAACATGGTGCTCGAGGCGCTGACGTCGAACCCGGAGGTGTGGGCGAAGACGGTGTTCATCCTCAATTACGACGAAAACGACGGGCTGTTCGACCACGTCGTGCCGCCGGTGCCGCCGGTCAGGAGCGGCGTGGGCGGCCAGGGCATCGTGTCGTCGAACCTGCTGTCGAACCTCGGCGACGAGCTGCTCGACCTGAACAAGTACCCGGGCGAGATGAGCCCGCTCGTGCCGGGTGCGGACCCGGGCGGCATCCAGCCGATCGGCCTCGGGCCGCGCGTGCCGCTGATCATCATCTCGCCCTGGACGAAGGGCGGCTGGGTCTGCTCGGAGACGTTCGACCACACGTCGGTGCTGCGTTTCCTCGAAGCGCGCTTCGGCGTGCAGGAGCCGAACATCAGCGCGTGGCGCCGCTCGGTCTGCGGCGACCTCACGTCGGCATTCGATTTCTCCGCGCGACCCGATACGCGCACGGTGAGCTTCACGGTGCCGCAGCACATCCAGACGGCCGGCCAGGCGTACCAGGTGCCCGCGCAGCAGTCGATGCCGGCGCAGGAGCCCGGCACGCGTCCGGCGCGGGCGCTGCCGTACGAGCTGTTCGTGCATGCCCGCGTGAACGGCCGCGACGACAGCGTGTCGCTCGATTTCGCGAATTCGGGTGACGCGGGCGCCGCATTCTACGTGTACGACCGCCGCAATCCGGCGACGCCGCCGCGCCGTTACGCGGTGTCCTCGCACGACCGCTTCGCCGATACCTGGAGCACGTCGGCCGCGCGCGGCGACTACCATCTCGCCGCCTATGGCCCGAACGGCTATCTGTGCGAATTCCAGGGCAACACGCGGCTGGCCGCGGACGGCCGCCACGCGAACCCGGAAGCGAAGATCGGCTACGACGTGCGCAACCGCCACGTGTACCTGCAGCTGCGCAACAGCGGCGGCGCGGCGTGCCGCGTGGTCGTCGACAACGCGTACAGCCATGCGCATGCGCGCAGCTACACGCTGGAGCCGGGCGAGCGCATCGAGGATCACTTCGAGCTGTCGTCGAGCCACGGCTGGTACGATCTGACGATCACCGCGACCACGCTGCGCGGTGGCGACGACAAGGTCGTGCGCCGCTTCGCGGGCCACGTCGAGACGGGGCGGCCGAGCCAGAGCGACCCGGGGCCGGTGAAGCAGACGGCCTGACGGCGGGCCCGCATCGAGCGGTTCGGCGTGCTCACGCCGGCCGCACGATGCCGCGTGCCGGTTGCATTCCGGCACGCGGAACCGGTTTTTGGAAACTGAAAACTGTTGACAATATATCGGGCCGAGGGTATATAACGATCATTCGCCGACATGGCGCCCTCGTTTTTCTTCCGCAGCGTCGCTGCCTGCCCGACCATGACTGCCCCGAACGCGCTCAACGCCATCGAACTCCTGCAAAGCCAGTCGCTCGCGATGATTGTCCAGGACATGCTCGAGCGCGCGATCGTGTCCGGCGAATATGCGCCGGGCGAGAAGCTCAACGAAGTCGATATCGCGACGAAGCTGAACGTGTCGCGCGGCCCCGTGCGCGAAGCATTCCGCGCGCTCGAGCAGGCCGGGCTGCTGCGCAACGAGAAGAACCGCGGCGTGACGGTGCGCGTCGTGCCGCTGCGCGAGGCCGAAGAGATCTACGAAGTGCGCGCGATGCTCGACGAGTCGGTCGCGCGCGCGCTCGCGAAACGCATTTCGCCCGACACGCTGAAGGTGCTGAAGGGCATCATCCAGTCGATGAAGGATGCCGCGAAGACGCACGACGTCACGCGCTATACCGAGCTGAACGTGCAGTTCCACGACGCGATGGTGGTCGGCGTCGGCAATACGCATCTCACCGACACCTATCGCCGGCTCGTGCGCCAGCTCGGGCTGCTGCGCCAGGCCGCGATCGAGGCCGAGGAGGATGCGATCGCGGTGTCGGCGGCCGAGCACGACAAGATCGTGCAGGCGCTCGCGAGCGGCGACGAGGAGAAGGCGGTCGCACTGGTGCGCGAGCATGTCGCGCACGGCCTCGCGCGGATGCGCCGCACGCACGAGCAGGGGTTGCCTGCGGCGGGGAAGGCGGCGCGGGAGAAAGCCGGCGCGTGAGCGGGTTGCGGCGCGGGTTTCACCGCGCGTCGATGGCGACAGGGCGCTGAACCGATCGGTCAGCGCCTTTTGTTTTTTGCATCGCTGGCGCGGTTACTTGCGGTGCGTGATGTTCGTCGCGCCTGACGGGTTCAGTTCCCGCCGAAGGTGACGAGATCCGAGCCGATGGTGGTGATCGTCGGCGCGTTGATCATTTGCCGCTCCGTTTATCGAAGAGATCGTCCAGAACCCAGCCGGTGCCAGTCTCGCAGCTCACCTGTGTGTAGGCGTAAATTTTTGCGGCGCGATCCGTCAATGGCACGCAGGATTCGCCTTTCTTGATCGTAAAGACGGGCTGGGTTCGATCGTCATTCGGCTCGGCGAAGGCAGGCATGTCTTGAAGCGCCATCCATTTTTCATCTATGTGTTTCGAGCATGCGCTGATCATCACGATGAGTGCGGGCAATAGAAGAAACCGTGTCATTTCTTCGGATGTCGTCGGACGAGTTGATGAGGGAGTCGATGGTATCGCGTTGCATGCCGATTTGTTGGCAATGCAGATAATTCAAGACGCTATCGATGCAACGCCCCGCTTCGAACGTTTTCTGCTCGTACGACTCCATCGAACCCGATAGCGGCATGTTGGAATCGTGGACCCGAAGATATGGATCGTGTGCGGCAGGACGCGTCCTATATTCATGCGGCTATTTGCATGCAGCGCCGCCGGTTCGAGAGAAGACGCCACGCTGGTGATTTGACTTGTTCTATCGAAGGTTTTCGCGTGTTCGCGATCTGGTGAGGTGATACACGCGTTTCGATAAAAATTGGCGATGCCGCAACGTTCACGAGCGCTGTGCGTTACTTGCCCCTTTATTGCATGGCGCCCGCCATCACGCCTTGTCCGCCTTCCCCGCCGCGCTCGCGAACTTCGCGAGCCACGTATCGACCATCGCCGGCCGCCGGCTTTCGTCTTCCGCACGCTCCTTGCGACGAATCGCATTGCGCACCACGTGCGCGCCCACATAGCGGATCGGCTCCGGCGGGAAATGGCCGAGTGGGCCGCGCACGATCGGGCTGCGCGTCCACGCGTTGTCGAGGCCGAGCACCAGCGACGACAGGATCTGCCCGCCCATGTAGGTCGGCCCGACGCCGTTGCCTGAATAGCCGAAGCCGTAGAACACGTTCGGCGCGCCATCGAGGCGGCCGAAGAACGGGAAGCCCGTCACCGAGCGGTCCGACGGGCCGTTCCAGCTCGCGGTGACCGGCACGCCCGCGAGCGACGGGAAGAATTCGCGCAGGCTCTGCGAGAGCTGCGCCTCGTACGGCGAGCGCCGGTCGAACACCGGCGCGATGCGGCTGCGCCACGAGAACGTGTTGCCGCCCTTGCCGAGCATCAGCCGGCCGTCGGCGGTCGTGCGGTAGTAGTACACGAAGATCCGCGAATCGAGCACCGACACGCCGTCGACGAGCCCGGTCCGTTCCAGCAGTTCCGGGCATTTCTCGGTGATGACCATGTCGCTCGACACGACCGCGATCGTGCGCTCGAACTGCGGGAAACGGCTCGCCATCCACGCGTTGATCGCGAACACCAGCTTGCCGGCGCGCACGCTGCCGGACGGCGTCCGAACGACGGCCGGCTGCCCTGGCGTGAAGTCGACGAGCGGCGTGCGCTCGTAGATCCGGATCCCCATCTCGAGCGCGACGCGGCGCAGCCCGCGCACGAGCTTGCCCGGATGCACGGTCGCGGCGATCGGCGAGTACACGCCGTCGAGATTGCGGGCCGAGCCCGAACGGCGCGCGACTTCAGCTGCCGGCAGCGGCTCGTAGCTGTGGATACCGCACGCGGCGAGCGCGTCGAGCACCGGCGCGAGCGTGCCGACCTGCGCGCGCGACGTCGCGGTGTACAGCGTGCCGTCGAGCCGCAGTTCGGCATCGATGCGATGCGTGCGACAGAAGTCGGCGATGTGCTGGACGGCCGCCTCCGACGCCTTCACGAGCCGGATCGCCTCCGCTTCGCCGAACAGGCGCCGCAGCGTCAGGAATTTGGCTGACCACGTGAGCAGGCACCCGCCGTTGCGCCCGCTCGCGCCGGCGCCGCACAGGTCGGCCTCGAGTATCGCGATGTCGAGCGCCGGGTTCTGCTGCTTCGCCTGGATCGCGGTCCAGAGCCCCGTGAAGCCGCCGCCGACGATGCAGACGTCGGCCTCTATCGTGCCCTGCAGCGCGGGGGCGAGATCGCCGTCGTTGAACAGTGCTTGTTCGATCCAGAAGGGTCGCATCGGATGTCGTGCCGGTAAGGGTCGAGAGAATTGCCGTGCCGCACACGGCGGTAAAACGCAAAACGAAAGCGAACCCGCCGCACCGCAACGCACGGCGACCGGCCGCGCGCCGCGGTACGGCGGATGCAGCGCGTCAGGCCGCCGCTTCGGCCGACACGCGCCGCACGCCCATCGCCTTCAGCGTGTCGGCGATCGCGGCGACCGCGCCTGGAATGCCGGCCTCGCCGAAGTGGCCGATGCAGCCGACGCGGAACGTGTCGACCTCGGTCAGCTTGCCCGGATACAGAATGTAGCCGCGCTTTTTGACCTCCTGATAAAACCGCTTGAAGTCGTAGTTCGGATCGTCCGGCGCATGGAACGTGACGATGATCGGTGCCTGGATCGCGGAATCGAGGAACGGCCGGAACCCGAGCGCGCGCATTCCGTCGATCAGCGCGCGCGTGTTGCGCTGGTAGCGGCCGCCGCGCGCGGCGAGCCCGCCTTCGTCGACGTATTGCGCGACGGCCGCATCGAGCGCCGCAACCACGTGCGTGGGCGGCGTGAAGCGCCACTGCGTCGTGCGCTGCATGTAGACCCACTGGTCGTACAGGTCCATCGCGAGCGAATGGCTGTTGCCTTCGCAGCGTTCGAGCGCGGTGCGCTTCGCGATCACGAAGCCGAGCCCCGGCACGCCTTCGAGGCACTTGCCCGACGCGGCGATCACCGCGTCGAACGGCGTCGTGCGCGCATCGATGTCGATCGCGCCGAACGAGCTCATCGCGTCGACGATCAGCCCGCGGCCGTGTTTCGCGACGACCTGCGCGACCTCGTGCAGCGGGTTCAGCACGCCGGCGCCGGTTTCGCAGTGCACGAGCGCGACGTGCGTGATGGTCGGATCGCCGGCGAGCGCGCGCTCGACGTCGGCCGGATCGACGCGGCGGTCCTCGCTGTAGTCGATCGTCGTGAGCTTGCGGCCGAGCACGCGGCAGATCTTCGCGAGGCGCTGGCAGTACGCGCCGTTGTTCGGCACCAGCACGTGGCCGTCGCGCGGCACGAGCGTGCCGATCGCCGCCTCGACCGAGAACGTGCCGCTACCCTGCAGCGGCACGCATTCGTGCGTGCCTTCGCCGTGCACGATCTGCAGCAGCCGTTCGCGCAGCCGTGCGGTGATCGCGTTGAAGTCGCTGTCCCACGAACCCCAGTCGCGCAGCATCGCGTCGCGCGTGCGCTCCGAGGTCGTCAGGGGGCCGGGGGTGAGCAGGATGGGCTGGGTGGCGAGCGTCATGGTGTCTCCTTGGTGAAGTCGGGACGTCACGTGAATGCGGCGAACGGATCAGCGGCGGTGCGGGGTGCGCCAGGCCTGCGTGCGGCGCAACAGGCGGTGCGAGATGCAGGCGAACAGCACGCACGCGAACGACGAGGTCGCGAGCACGAGCGTCGCCATCGCGGCGGCCGGACCCATCTGGCCCGCGTCGTCGAGGTTCAGGATCGCGACGGAGGCGGGCTGCGTGTCCGGCGAGTACAGGAACGCGACGGCGGAGACCGTCGTCATCCCGTTGACGAACAGGTAGCGCGCGATCAGCAGGATCGCGGGCAGGCACACGGGCACGGTCACGCGCAGGAAGGTCTTGTAGAACGGCACCTTCAGCGACGCGGACACGGCCTCGAACTCGCTGTCGATCTGCCGCAGCGCGGTGACGGCGGTCAGGTGGCTCGACGCGTAGTAGTGGACGACCGTGACGATCGCGAGCAGCCACAGCGACCCGTACAGCCCGTTGAGCGGATTGCCGGGCGCGTTGAACAGGAAGATGTAGCTGATGCCGAGCACGAGGCCCGGCACGCCCATCGGCAGGATCGCGCACAGGCTGATGAAGCCGCGCAGCCAGCGTGCGCCGCGGGTCTTCTCGATCAGGTAGGCGCCGCCGAACACGACGATCGTGCCGCCGAGCGCGACGGTCGCGGCCATCCGCAGGCTGTTCTTGTACGCGTCGAAGATGCCGGCGCCGATCAGTCCCATCTCGTAGTGCTGCAGCCCGACGCTCATCTGGTACGGCCAGAACTTCACGAACGACGCGAACACCGAGATGCCGACCACCGCGATGAAGAACGCGCACACCAATGCGCAGTACGCGAGCATCGCGGCGTCGAATCCGCGTGACGGCTTCGGCTGGTACGGCGTCGAGCGCGCGCCGAGCTGCGACTGCTGGCGGCGGCGGATGAAGAAGTCGACACCGAACGCGACCAGCGCCGGGCACAGCAGCATCAGGCTCACGACCGCGCTGCGGTTGAAGTCCTGCAGCCCGATGATCAGCTTGTAGATGTCGGTCGACAGCACGTTGTACGAGCCGCCGATCACGACCGGCACGCCGAAGTCGTTGATGCACATCGTGAAGGCCACCATCGTCGCGCTGATCAGCCCGTACTTCGCGCCCGGCAGCGTGATCGTGAAGAACTTGCGCACGCGGCTCGTGCCCATCGCGTCGGCGGCTTCGTAGAGCCGGCCGTCCGCGAGCGACAGCGCGGTGACGAGGATCATCAGCACGTGCGGAAACGATGCGTACACCATGCTCAGCACGATCCCCGGCAGTCCGTAGATCGAGTGGCCGTGCAGCAGCGGCTTGAGCAGCCCCGCGTTGCCGAACCAGTAGATGAACGACACGGCGGACAGCAGCGTCGGCGCGAGCAGCGGCAGTAGCGCGATCGTGCGTGCTGCGTTCTTCAGCGGCATGCACGAGCGTGTCAGCGCATACGCGAACGTGAACGCCATCGGCACGACGATCATCGTGACGAGCGCGCCGACCGTCAGCGAATGAAGCATCGAGCGCAGCACGCCGCTGTCCTCGAGATACTCGACGAAGTTGTGTGCGCCGACGAAGCGGCCGTCCGTATCGACGAAGCATTTCTGCACGACGAGCGCGAGCGGCAGCAGCAGGAACAGCGACATCAGCGCGGCCATCGCGACGAGCGCGAGCTGTGCGAGGCGGTCGTGCCAGTGCGTGAGCTGCCGCACGTCGGCGGAGGCGGCCGCGCCGCGGCGGCGTTCGGTGAGGACGGCGCTCATTGCAGTCGCTCCTTCGCGCTCGGGAACACGCGGACATGCTCGCGATCGAGCGCGAGGTCGATGCGTGCGCCGGCCTGCACGCCGGTGCGGTCGACGTCGTGATACGACAGGTCGGCGACGACTTCCTGGCCGTCGAGCCCGTCGATCCGGAAGCTCACGCGACAGAACGCGCCGAGGAACTCGAGCTTCTCGACGCGGCCGGCCAGCACGTTGTCGGCCGTCTCGCCCGGAATGCGGATGCGCAGATCCTCGGGCCGCACGTAGACCGACACGGCCGCGCCCTGGGCCGGCCGGTTCGCGCCATGCCGGCAGTCGAAGCCGATGCCGCCCGCGCGCAGCGTGCCGTCCTGCGCGACTTCGGCGGGGATCGTGTTGACGCGGCCGATGAAGTCCGCGACGAACGGCGACGCGGGCTGGCGGTAGATTTCGAGCGGCGTGCCGATCTGCTCGATCACGCCGTGATTCATCACGACGATGCGGTCGGCCATCGACAGCGCCTCTTCCTGGTCGTGCGTGACCATGATCGTCGTCACGCCGAGCCGCTGCTGCAGCGCGCGGATCTCCTGGCGCAGCCGCACGCGCACGCGCGCATCGAGTGCCGACAGCGGCTCGTCGAGCAGCAGCAGGCCGGGCGACGTCGCGAGCGCGCGCGCGAGTGCGATGCGCTGCTGCTGGCCGCCGGACAACTGACCGGGATGCTTGCGATGGCTGTCGGGCAGGCCGACCAGCGCGAGCAGCGTATGCACGCGCTCGTGGATCGCGTCGCGCTTCATCCTGCGGTTCACGAGCCCGTACGCGACGTTGTCGAAGACGGTGAGGTTCGGAAACAGCGCGTACGACTGGAACACGATCCCGTAGTCGCGCAGTTGCGGCGGCAGCCGCGAGATGTCGCGGCCGTCCTGCATGATGTGGCCGGCGCTTTGCGCCTCGAGCCCCGCGATGATCCGCAGCAGCGTGGTTTTCCCGCAGCCGGACGGCCCCAGGAAGCAGATCATCTCGCCCTTCATCACGCTGAGGTTGATGTCGGTGAGGACCTGTGTGTCGTTGTACCGCTTTTCGATGCGTTCTACGCTCAGATAGGGTGCCATGCACGCCTCCACGCTGCGGGCGGCCCGGATGCGGGCCGGATACGACGATCGGAAGGGAGGCGGGGCGGCGCGTGTCGCGGCCCCGCTGCCTGGTGCGGCGTTATCGCCGCGTCATTGCTGTGCTTTCGCCCCGTAGCGCTTCTGCCAGGTATCGAGGATCGACTGACGGTTCTTCGCCGACCACACGAAGTCGTTCTTCACGAGCAGGTCCGCGTAGTTGTCGGGGATGCCGGCCAGCTTGCGCGCGACGCCCGGGTACGCGACGATCGCCCACCAGCGCGCGGTGATCTGGTTCGCGTCCTTGCTCGCCATGAAGTCCGCGAGTTTCTTCGCGGCGTCGGGCTGCCTGGTCGTCTTCATGATCGCGGTGCCTTCCATGTCCCAGCCGAGCCCTTCCTTCGGGAACACGAGATCGATCGGCGCGCCCTGCGCCTGCAGTTCATGACCGCGGAACTCGAACGAGATGCCGATCGGGAATTCGCCGGTGCCGGCGAGCGTGCACGGCTTCGAGCCCGAATGTACGTACTGCGCGACGTTCTTGTCGAGCGCGTCCATGAATTTCCAGCCGCGGTCGTCGCCGAAGGTCTGCAGCCACGCGGTGACGTCGAGATAGCCGGTGCCCGACGACACCGGGCTCGGCATCACGATCGCGCCTTTGTAGACCGGCTTCGTCAGGTCTTCCCACGACGTCGGCTTCGGGATGTTCTTCGCCTGCGCGGCGACGCGGTTGTAGCAGATCGTCGCGCCCCACACGTCCATGCCGACCCAGTGCGGCGGCGTGTTCGCGTCGCTGTACTTGCGCGTGAGCTGGTCGAAGCCCTTCGGCGCATACGGCATCAGCATCCCCTGCAGGTCGAGCAGCGTGAGGCTCGATGCGGCGAGGCCGAGGATGACGTCCGCGCGCGGGTTGTTCTTCTCCGCGAGCAGCTTCGCGGTGACCGAGCCGGTCGAGTCGCGCACCCAGCGGATCTCGATGTCGGGGTTCGCTTTCTCGAAGGCGTCCTTGTAGGGCTTCATCGCCTCGTCCTCCAGCGCGGTGTAGACGAGCAGCGACGTCTTCGCATGCGCCGCCTGCGCCGCGCCGAGCGCGACCGCGGCGGCCAGCGCGACGCGCGCCGCGCCCGTCGCCCATGCATTGAAACGCTTCTGTACCGGCACTTCGTTCATCTTCAGACCCCTTGACCGTGGCGCCGCGGCATGCGGCGGATGAGTGGAGACCAGCCCTCTTCGTACTGCCTCGTGTTTCCGTCTTTTGCTTTCTGTTCTCTGCATGTTGTTGACAATCTACAAATCATCAATTTTAATGTCAAGCATGGAAAACACCTCCTCGGCGCGGCGCGGGCGCCGACAGCTCAACCCCTTCGAACCGAAAGGACTGAACGTCATGACTGAAACGCCTGTATCCGTGGAAGTGAACGGCCGCCGCTACAACTGGATGCGCCGCCCCGTGGTGGTGGTCTGCGTCGACGGCTGCGCCTATGAGTATCTCGAGATGGCGGCCGAGGCCGGCGTCGCGCCGTTCCTGCGCACGCTGCTGAAGCCGGGCACGGCGCTCAAGGGCGAGTGCGTGGTGCCGAGCTTCACGAACCCGAACAACCTGTCGATTGTTACCGGCGTGCCGCCGGCGATCCACGGGATAAGCGGCAACTACTTCTACGATCGCGACACCGGCGCCGAGGTGCTGATGAACGATCCGAAGTACCTGGTCGCGCCCACCGTGCTCGCGACCTTCGCGGAACAGGGCGCGCGCGTCGCGGTCGTCACCGCGAAGGACAAGCTGCGCCGCCTGCTGGGCAAGGGGCTCAAAGGCATCTGCTTCTCGTCGGAGAAGGCCGACGAGGCGAGCCTCGAGGAAAACGGCATCGACAACGTGCTCGAGCTGGTCGGCAAGCCGGTGCCGAGCGTGTACAGCGCGGACCTGTCGGAGTTCGTGTTCGCGGCCGGCGTGCGCCTGCTCGAGACGCGCCCGATCGACCTGATGTACCTGTCGACGACCGATTACGTGCAGCACAAGTGCGCGCCCGGCACCGACGGCGCGAACGCGTTCTACCAGATGATGGACGCGTACCTGAAGCGGCTCGACGAACTCGGCGCGATCGTCGCGATCACGGCCGACCACGGGATGAACGCGAAGCACGACGGCGAGACCGGCGAGCCGAACGTGATCTATCTGCAGGAGCTGTTCGACGACTGGCTCGGCCACGACGCGGCGCGCGTGATCCTGCCGATCACCGATCCGTACGTCGTGCACCACGGCGCGCTCGGCTCGTTCGCGACCGTCTACGTGCCGGACGACGCCGATCCCGACGCGCTGCGCGCGCGGCTCGCCGCGGTGGACGGCATCGAGGTCGTGCTGACGGGCGCCGAAGGCTGCGCGCGCTTCGAGCTGCCGCCCGAGCGGATGGGCGACCTGATCGTGATCTCGAAGCAGGACGTCGTGCTCGGCACGCGCCGCATCAAGCACGACCTGTCGGGCCTCGACGTGCCGCTGCGCTCGCACGGCGGGATCTCCGAGCAGATCGTGCCGCTGATCTTCAGCAAGCCGGTCGCGACCGACGTCGCGGGCCGCGCGCGGCTGCGCAACTTCGACATCATCGACATCGCGCTCAACCATCTGCAGTGACGCGGACGCATCCGCCAGGAGACACTCATGAACGCCATTGCAGCATCGACGAAGGTTCGCACGGTTCATCGTGAAGCACTGCGAATCGATGGTGAAAGGATTCAGCGCGATGCGGTGATCGAGGTACGCAACCCGTACGACGGCTCGCTCGTCGGCACCGTGCCGAAGGCGACGCTCGACGACGTGCGGCGCGCATTCGCGGTCGCGCGTGCGTACCGGCCGTCGCTCACGCGCCACGAACGCGCGGCGATCCTGCGCCGCGCGGCCGACATCGTGCGTGCGCGCACCGCCGGGATCGCGGCGCTGATCACGGCCGAGGCCGGCTTGTGCATCAAGGATTCGACGTATGAAGCCGGGCGCGTGGCCGACGTGCTCACGTTCGGTGCGGGCGAAGTGCTGAAGGACGACGGACAGATCTTCTCGTGCGATCTGACGCCGCACGGCAAGAAGCGCCGCGTGTACACGCAGCGCGAACCGCTGCTCGGCGTGATTTCCGCGATCACGCCGTTCAACCATCCGATGAACCAGGTCGCGCACAAGGTCGTGCCGTCGGTCGCGACCAACAACCGGATCGTCGTGAAGCCGTCGGAGAAGGTGCCGCTGTCGTGCTACCTGTTCGCGGACATCCTGTATGAAGCCGGCCTGCCGCCGCAGATGCTGCAGGTGATCACCGGCGACCCGAAGGAGATCGCCGACGAGCTGATCACGAATCCGGCGATCGACCTGATCACGTTCACCGGTGGCGTGTCGATCGGCAAGTCGATCGCGGCGCGGATGGGCTACCGGCGCGCGGTGCTGGAACTCGGCGGCAACGATCCGATCATCGTGATGGAGGACGCCGATCTCGACGAAGCGAGCACGCTGGCGGTGTCGGGTTCGTACAAGAACTCGGGGCAACGCTGCACCGCGATCAAGCGGATGCTCGTGCACGAGGCGGTGGCCGATCGCTTCACCGAGCTGGTCGTCGAGAAAACCCGCGCGTGGGCCTACGGGAACCCGGCCGATCCGTCGGTCGACATGGGCACCGTGATCGACGAAGCGGCCGCGAAGTTCTGCGAGCAGCAGGTGAACGACGCGATTGCGCGCGGTGCGCGGCTGCTGGTCGGCAACGTGCGCGACGGCGCGCTGTATTCGCCGACGGTCGTCGATCGCGTGACGCCCGACATGCCGCTCGTGAAGTACGAGACGTTCGGGCCCGTGTCGCCGATCATGCGTTTTCGCGACATCGACGAGGCGATCCGGATGTCGAACAGCACCGACTATGCGTTGTCGTCGTCGGTCTGCACGAACCGCTTCGACAGCATCACGCGCTTCATCACGGAGCTGGAAGTCGGCAGCGTGAACGTGCGCGAGGTGCCGGGCTACCGGCTCGAGCTGACGCCGTTCGGCGGCGTGAAGGATTCGGGCCTCGGCTACAAGGAAGGCGTGCAGGAGGCGATGAAGAGCTTCACGAACACGAAGACCTACTCGCTCCCGTGGTAGGCGGTGTGTGATGCACACGCGCCGGCTCGAAGGCCGGCGCGTGCAATTTCCCCATGGCGGGAGGCGGCCGTGACGGCCGCCTCGCGACGGTCAATCGTCGTCGTGATGGTGATGACGCCAGCCGCGATGCCAGCCGTTGTCGTGCCGGTAGTAGCGGTAACGGTATTCGCCGTAGTACGGGCCGTAATAGACCGGCGCCGGCTCGTACACGACGGGCGGCGGCGGCGCGTAGTAGACAGGCGGCGGCGCCTCGATCACGGGCCCCGGCACGCCGAAATACACGCCGACGTCGGCACGCGCGAACGCACTTGCCGACAGGCAGGCGGCCGCGATGCCGACGGCACTGGACAACAGGATGCGTCTCATTTGCCGTTCACTCCGTCCGCGGGGACCAGGCCCGCGAGCAATCGTTTTACCTGCCTTCATGGTACGTAGCGCATGCCCAATGGGTGATACCGCAGTGTCGCTTCTGTAACCGCAGGTAACGGTTCGTCAGACGATCGCCGCGCTGCATCGCGTGGGATTTCGTCTGCGGAATGGGCGCGGCTCGCCGGCGCGTTATTCGACGCGCTCATATCGTTAGCGGATTTGCGTTTTTGCCGGATATCGGCGCGTCGGTAGAATTCGCGGACCTCTCGCGCGGCCGTTCGGGCCGGCGGGTCCACTCCCTTCCATCGTTCGGGGTCCGCACCATGAAATTCCTTCGCTCCATCCTGGTCGTCGCATTGCTGCAGGCCACTGCCGTCACGAGCGCGCTGGCGGCCGACGATCTCGCGCAGATCAAGTCGGCCGGCGTGTTCCGGGTCGGCACCGAAGGCACGTACGCGCCGTTCACGTATCACGATGCGTCGGGCAAGCTGACCGGCTTCGACGTCGACATCGCGAGCGCGATCGCGCAACGGCTCGGCGTGAAGGCGGAGTTCGTCGAAGGCAAGTGGGACGGGCTGATCGCGGGCCTCGACGTGAACCGCTATGACGCGGTCGTCAACGAAGTGTCGATCACCGATGCGCGCAAGGCGAAATACGATTTCTCGACGCCGTACATCACGTCCCGCGCGGTGCTGATCGTGCGCGCGGACAACACGTCGATCCGCTCGTTCGACGACCTGAAGGGCAAGAAATCCGCGAACACGCTGACCAGCAATTTCGGCAAGCTCGCGGCCGCGCACGGCGCGGACGTGGTGCCCGTGCAGGGCTTCAACGAATCGATCGACCTGCTGAGCGCGGGACGCGTCGACGCGACGATCAACGATTCGCTGTCGTACCTCGATTTCCGCAAGCACAAGCCCGACGCGAAACTGAAGATCGCGGCGACCGACACGAGCGGCGCCGGCGATGCATCGGGCGTGCTGCTGCGCAAGGGCAGTCCCGCGCTGGTGGCGGCGATCGACAAGGCGCTCGCGGACATCAAGGCCGATGGCACCTACGCGAAGATCTCGCAGAAGTACTTCGGCCGCGACGTGTCGCAGCCGTGACGCGAGGCTGACCGATGCCGCCCTGGCTGCACTTGATGGCGGAATCGCTGCGGCCCCTGCTGGTGGCAGGGCTCGTGTTCACGGTTCCGCTCACGCTCGCGTCGTTCGCGATCGGCCTGCTGCTCGCGTTCGGCGCGGCGCTCGCGCGCCTGTTCGGGCCGCGCTGGGCGCAGGCCGCCATACGTTTCTACATCTGGCTGTTTCGCGGCTCGCCGCTGCTCGTGCAGCTGTTCGTGATCTTCTACGGACTGCCAAACGTCGGCATCGTGCTCGATCCGCTGACCGCCGCCGTGATCGGCTTCTCGCTGAACGTCGGCGCGTACAACGCCGAGGTGATCCGCGGCGTGATCGAATCGATCCCGAAAGGGCAGTGGGAAGCCGCGTACTCGATGGCGATGACGCGCGCGCAGGCGCTGCGCCGCGCGATCCTGCCGCAGGCCGCGCGCGTCGCGCTGCCCGCGCTGTCGAATTCGTTCATCTCGCTGGTAAAGGACACGTCGCTCGCGGCCGTGCTGACCGTTCCCGAGATCTTCCAGGCCGCGCAGCGCATCGCGGCCGTCACCTACGAGCCGCTGATCCTCTATACCGAAGCCGCGCTGATCTATCTGCTGTTCAGCTCGGTGCTCTCGTCGCTGCAGCGTCGGCTCGAGCTGCGCTTCGGGCGCCATGCGCTGTTCCATGCGGAGTTGCGATGATCCGTCTCGAACGCATCGACAAGTCGTTCGGCGCGCAGCGCGTGCTGACCGGCATCGACCTCGCATTGCAGCCCGGCAGCGTGACCGCGTTGATCGGGCCGTCCGGCAGCGGCAAGAGCACGCTGCTGCGCTGCGTGAACCTGCTCGAAGTGCCGGAGGCGGGCGCGCTCACGGTCGGCGACGCCCGCATCGACTTCGCGGCGGGGCGCCGCCCGTCGCGCGATCACGTGTTCGCGGTGCGCCGTCAGACCGGCATGGTGTTCCAGAACTTCCAGTTGTTTCCGCACCTGAGCGTCGTGCAGAACGTGATGGAAGGGCTCGTGACCGTGCAGCGCTGGCCGCGCGAGCAGGCGCGCGAACGGGCGCTCGCGTTGCTGGACAAGGTCGGTATCGCCGACAAGGCCGACGCATGGCCCGCGACGTTGTCGGGCGGCCAGCAGCAGCGCGTGGCCATCGCACGCGCGCTCGCGCCGTCGCCGCAGGTGTTGCTGTGCGACGAGCCGACGTCCGCGCTCGATCCCGAATTGTCCGTCGAAGTCGTCGAAGTGCTGCGCCAGCTCGCGCGGGAAGGCACGACGATGCTGATGGCCACGCACGACCTGCGCCTGGCTGCGTCGGTCGCGCACGATGCGGTGTTTCTCGCGGATGGCCGCGTGGTCGAGGCCGGTGCGTCGCGCGAGCTGTTCGGGCGGCCGCGCGATCCGCGCACCGCGAAGTTCGTCGCGACGCTCGCGCAGGGCGTGCCGGCCTTCTGATTTGCTACGCTACGCGGCTGCGTGGGCGATCAATCCTGTCCGTGCGCGTCGAGCACCGCGGCGACGATCGCCTCGGGCGCATCCTCCTGGACCAGGTGCCCCGCGCGCGGCACGCGGATCAGCTTTCCGCCCGTGATGCGATCGGCGAGCGCCTGCCCCTGTTCGCGCGGAATCCACGCGTCGTCCTCGCCCCACACGATGCGCACCGGAAAGTCCGGCGGCGCATAACGGGCCTCGGCTTCCTCGATATAGCGTTGGCGCATCTGCGCGATCTGCCGATAGAACGCCGGCTGGCCGGCCGGCGTGAGCCACGGCGAGCGGTAGATCGACAGCACGTCGTCGCTCAACGGCCGTGCGACCGCATTGCCGATATAGGCCGACACGAGTGCGTGATGCGCGTACGCCGGCAGCCCGGTGAACGCGGCTTCGTGCTGCGCGACGTGACGCACGAACGGCGAGCCTTGCGGCGCGATCGCGACGGGGTTCACGAGTGTCAGGTCCGAATACGCGATACCGTCGAGGAAATGCGCGCGCAGCACGGTTGCGCCGCCGTAGTCGTGCGCGAGTACGCGCGGGCGTGAAAGTTTCCATTCGGCGAGCAGCGCGCCGAACAGCACGTTCTGCCGGCCGAGCGAGACGTCCGTGTCGGGCATGTCCGACTGGCCGTAGCCGAGCAGGTCGTAGAAGAACACGCGATGACGCCGTGCGAGCCACGGCGCGATGCGGCGCCACACCTGCGACGAGAACGGCGTCCCGTGCACGAGCACGAGCGGCGGCCCTTCGCCGAGCGTGCCCCATGCGATCCGGTGACCTTCAAAATTGTAGCGATTGGCGAGCTCGAGCATCGGCGCCTCCGTGCTAACCTGTTTTGGTTGTTAACAGGTTACGCCTGTTCGCTCGGATGTGAAACCGATAGGTGAAAATAAATGGTTACTCGACACGAGCCTGCGCGAGCGGCGCATACATGGCGTGCGGCCGATTTCGTCGGCGGCCATCCGGCGCTCGATTTCCTGAACACGGTGGCCGACACGGGCAAGACGCGCGATGAGGACAAACTCGTCGACTGGCCGGCCGTGCGTGCCTGGGCCGGGAAGTCGGGGTTGCTGGCGGAGGCCGACCTGACGCGGTTTCTGCGTCATCCCCGGCAGGACGGCGCGGACGAACTCGTCGCGCTGCACGGTTTTCGCGAGGATGCGTATGCGGCGCTCGCGCACCTGACCGCCGGCGAAGGCGGCAGTGCCGGCGCGCGAGCGGCGGACCGGCTCGCCGAGGCGATTCGCGATGCGATCGGGCGCAGCAGATTCGACGCGGTCGACGGCCGCTTCGCATGGCGGCCCGATGCGCGCGCCGCGTCGCGCTGGATCGACGCGGCCGCGCTCGGGTTCGAGCATCTGCTGCGCGGCGACGATTTCGCGCGCGTGCGCCAGTGCGGCCGCTGTACGTGGTTCTTCGTCGATCGCGGCCGCGGCGTCGGACGCCGCTGGTGCGACATGCGCACGTGCGGCAACCGAGCGAAGGTGGAGGCGTTCAGGGAGCGGTGAAGCCGTGGTCGCGACGTTGACGGCCCGGTTTTTCCGCGTTCGTCATTCGGCGAGTTCGTGCGGCCGAGGCTCGGGCCACAGCGCCCCGACGACGAACAGTCCGGCGACGAGGAACGGCGCGCCGATCGCGAACAGGATGGCCGTGAGCCCCCACCGGTCCCAGAACCGGTCGATGACCGCGCGCTCGGGCGTGACGGGGTCGTACAGCACGTCGACCACCTCGCCTTCGTACAGTCCGGGGCGCGACGAGGTCGAGCCTTGCGCGAACGTGACGGGGCGGCCGCTGTCGGTCGTGAACGCGATGGTCGCCGAATAGAGCGACGTGCGCGTGCGGGACGACTGGGCGGTTTCGGCGATCTCGACGACATGGCCGGTCGAGTGCGCGTAATGGCGGGCGATCTGCCACTGGCGCAGCCCGGCGGCGCCGGCGCCGGCCAGGAAGCCGGTGCCGATCGCGATCGGAATCAGCACGATCGCGATGTTCCAGCGGCGCCGGACCCCTGTGCGGGCGGCCGGCGCGGGCAGCGCGTCGGCCTGCCGGCCGCGGCGCGCACTCACATACAGCAGGCTGCCGATCGCCAGCGATGCGACTGCAAGCAGCGCCGGCACCGCGACGGGCAACCAGCGTTGCGTGAAATCGTCGATCAGTGCGGGACGGTTCGGATGGGCCGGATCGACCAGGACGTCCACGCTTTCGCCGATGTCGTAGGCCGGGACCACCGATGCGGTATTGCCGGCGACTTCGCGGCGGCGGCCGTCGTTCGCCAAATAGGCGACGATCGGGCGGTATGCACGCATCGCGTCGCTGTCCTGCACGATGCGCACGACCGTGCCCGGCGTACGGATCAGGTCGCCGGCCGCATGGCTCGCGGTGACGGCGAGCATGGCTGCGACCACGAGCAGCGCAACGCCGAGCGCGAGTGCGACGAGCGCGTCCTTACGCGGCATGGCCGGATCCGTAGTGCGCGTCACGCGACGGGCCCGGATGCGATCGGGGGAAGGAGGCGACACGATGTGCGTGCCGTTGTCGGCGTGACCATGCCCTCTGAATGGTCGCGTCTCGTTCACATGATTCCATGTCTGACGTCCCATGCTCTCTCAGTGCCGGCGGCGATACGGCGATCGCCGTCCCGGTCGTGTGATATTTTGTCGGACGATTCTAGCGGAAAGTACCTCGGCGAGGCATCAATGTGATTGCGTGTCGCGAGGAGGGGCCGAGGCCGGGCGGCGCCGGAAATGGAAAAAGGCCGGTCAGCTTGCGCTGACCGGCCTTTGGAATTCCTGGTGGGGCGTGAGTGACTCGAACACTCGACCTACGGATTAAGAGTCCGCTGCTCTACCAACTGAGCTAACGCCCCCAACAGAAGAAAGATTATGCCCGTGTATTTTGGACTTGGCAAGCCCTTTCTGCGAATTTCCTCAAAATATTTCGTGGCGGCGACGGCCGCCGTCGCCGCGGTAATGAGCCATCGCAGTTGGCGCGCTCCCGGTATGATGACGTCCACACCCGTTGCGCGGCGGTCGCGCAACGTTTTCTGGACATTCGAAGATGGACGAAAACGCAGTCCGCGAATTGCTGGATCGCCTGCTGGCCCCGTGGGTCCGCTCGCTCGGTCTGGTCCCCGTATCGATCGGCGACGACAGCGTCACGATGCGCCTGCCGTTTTCCGGCGAATTCCGTCATTCGGGCGGGGTCATCTGCGGCCAGGTGTTCACGGCCGCCGCCGACACCGCGATGGTGGTCGCGATCTCGGCCGCGCTCGGCGAGTTCCGGCCGATGACCACCGTCTCGCTGAACACGAACTTCATGCGTCCGGTGCGCAAGGGCGACGTGCTCGTCACCGCGCGCGTGCTGCGGATGGGCCGCAACCTGGTATTCGGCGAAGTCGAGCTGTTCGACGAGGACGGCAAGATGGCCGTTCACGCGACGTCGACCTACGCGCTCGTCAGCTGAGCGGCGCCATGTTCGACCAGATCGTCTTCGCGGGCGGCGGCAATCGCTGCTGGTGGCAGGCCGGCTTCTGGGACGTCGCGCAGCCGGCGCTCGGCCTGCGCCCGCGCGTGATCGCGGGGATCTCGGCCGGCGCGGCGACCGCCTGCATGCTGTATACACGCGACGCCGCGTGGGTGATGCGCTATTACGAGGAAGCGCTGCGCCACAACCGCAAGAACGCGTACTGGGGCAACCTGTTCGGCCGCGAGCCGGTGTTTCCGCATTACCGGATCTACCGTCAGGCGCTGCTCGACATCTACGGCGAGCCGTTCGCGCGGCTCGCCGACGCGCCGGAGATCCGCATCGGCGTGTCGCACGTGCCGCGCTGGCTCGGCGCGCGCAGCGCGGTCGCCGCGGGCCTCGTCGCATACAACATCGAAAAGTACCTGCGCAAGACGCTGCACCCGACGCTCGGGCGCACGCTCGGTTTCCGGCCCGAGTTCGTGCGCGCGCAGGCGTGCGCGAGTGTCGAGGAACTCGCCGACCTGATCCTGCAGTCGTCGTGCACGCCGCCGTTCACGCCGGTGCTGCGCCGCGGCGGCCGGCCGGTACTCGACGGCGGGATGGTCGACAACGTGCCGGTCGACGCGCTCGACACGTCGCCGGGCGACGTGCTGGTGCTCGTCACGCGGCTGTATCCGCGCCCGCAGATGTTCACGGTCGCGCACGGCGACCAGCGGCGGCTGTATGTGCAGCCGTCGAGCAAGGTGCCGATTTCGAGCTGGGATTACACGAGTCCGTCGCAGATGCGGCATGCATACGATCTCGGACGGCGCGACGGCGAGCATTTCCTCACGCGCGTCGACGCAATGACGGGCGGCCGCGTGGCCGCCTGAAGGCGGGGAAGGCGGGAAGCCCGGCAGCAGAGCCGCGCGGCGAGCGCGGCCCGTGCCGGTCAGCACCGGTCGGAGTCGGTCAACGCACGCGGCGCGGCGTCAGCGCTTCCGGATTGACGACGCTCGACATATCGCCCTGGTCGAACGCGAGGATGTTCTTGAACGCCGCGCTGAAATAGAGCTCATAGCTTTCGCGCTCGACGTAGCCGATGTGCGGCGTGCAGATCACGTTTTCCATCCGCAGCAGGCTGTAGCCCTGCAGGATCGGCTCGCTCTCGAACACGTCGATCGCGACCATCCCCGGACGGTTGTGCGACAGCGCGTTGACGAGCGCGTTCTCCTCGAGCAGCTCGGCACGGCTCGTGTTGACGAGCAGCGACGTCGGTTTCATCCGCATCAGGTCTTCCTGCTTGACGATCCCGCGCGTGTCGTCGTGCATGCGCAGGTGCAGCGACAGCACGTCGCTCTGCTCGAACAGCGCTTCGCGGCTCTCGGCGGCCGTGTAGCCGTCGGCGCGCGCGGCCTCGAGCGAATGCTCGCGGCCCCAGATCAGCACGTTCATCCCGAACGCCTTGCCGTAGCCGGCGACCAGCCGGCCGATCTTGCCGTAGCCCCAGATGCCGAGCGTCTGGCCGCGCAGTACCTGGCCGAGGCCGAAGTTCGGCGGCAGCGCCGACGTCTTCAGGCCCGACTGCTGCCACGCACCCTGCTTCAGGTTCGCGACGTATTGCGGAATGCGGCGCTGGGCGGCCATCACGAGCGCCCAGGTCAGCTCGGCGGGCGCGACCGGCGAACCCGTGCCTTCGAGCACCGCGATGCCGCGGTCGGTACACGCTTCGAGGTCGATGTGGCTCGAGATGCGGCCGGTCTGGCTGATCATGCGCAGGTTCGGCAGCTTGGCGAGCAGTTGCGACGAAATCGGCGTGCGCTCGCGAATCAGCACGAGCGCCTCGACTTCCGCCAGGCGGCTCGCGAGTTGCCCCAGGCCGCGTACCGTGTTGTTGAAGACCTTCACGTCGTGCTCGGCGAGCATCTCGAAGCAGTTCAGCTTGCGGACGGCGTCCTGGTAGTCGTCGAGGATGGCAATTTTCATGATCAGCGGGAGTCGCGCGTTGAAAGCGGCAGCGGCGGCGGCGCAGGTCGCGCACCCGTCCCGCCCGGCCGGGGCCGACATGATGCTACGTCGGCGCACGTCGTGGTGTCTTTTTAACAGGTTGTTACGCTCCGCCGCAATCGGCGCCGGCCTGAGCCGGCGCCGCTCCCCTCGGACGCGTCGGGATGCGATGTTGTGTCGCATCAGACACGTCCTTTCTGATTCGGCAGCTTACCGGAGGAGGTTCACCCAATTGTTGCTTCAATCAGAATAATTGGATCATCCATTCGCGATGAGTGAGGATTTTTGACTATTTTTATCGTCAAGGCGGCCCTTGTTGAGCAACTCTGCATCATTTCCGCTGTCGTAGGAGAATTACGCATTTGCTTCAACTTTTTGAAGTTGTAACAGCGGCAGGAGTCGTTATGGATCATTTGCAGTCGATGCGCGTGTTCGTCAAGGTTGCGGATCTCGGCAGTTTCGCGCGGGCCGCGAGTGCAATGGATATTTCCAACGCGGTCGCGACGCGTCACGTCGCCGATCTGGAAGGCCGGCTCGGCACGCGCCTGCTGAACCGCACCACGCGCAGCCTTTCGCTGACGGAGTCGGGCCAGGTCTATCTGGAGCGGGCGCGCCAGATTCTCGATGAGCTCGAGGATGTCGAGCAGATGGTCGTCGCGCGCAATCACGAGCCGGTCGGCACGTTGCGCATCGTCGCGCCGGTCGTGTTCGGCCTGCACAACCTTGCGCCCGTCCTGCAGTCGTACACCGAGAATTTCCCGAAAGTGGTGCCGGATCTGACGCTGGTCGACCGCCAGGTCGATCTCGTCGAGGAAGGTTTCGACGTCGGCATCGTCGTGACGCGCCAGATGCGCAGCGCGAGCATCGTCACGCGTCGGCTGACCACGGGCTGCATGACCGTGTGCGCGACGCCGAGCTACCTGGAAAAGCACGGCGTGCCGACCCATCCGGAGCATCTCGCCGAACACCCGGCGCTGAGCCTGCCGACCGAATACTGGGGCGACGAGCGCGTGTTCACCGGGCCCGACGGCGAAGTGCGCGTGCGCCCGACCAACGTGATCGTCGCGAACAATACCGCGATGCTGCGCCAGTTCGCGCTGCTCGGGATGGGCGTCGCGATCCTGCCCAGCTACCTGATCGGCAGCGACATCGCGCGCGGCGCGCTGGTCCGGCTGCTGCCGGATTTCCGGCTGCCGCAGGTCGAGATCAACATCGCGTATCCGAGCCGGCGCCACCTGCCCGCGAAGGTGCGCACGTTCATCGACCACCTCGTCGAATATTTCAGCCACTCGACCGACGCGATGATGGGCGAACAGTGGGCCGCACAGAGCGCGGCGCCTGCGCCGATCGGCGTCGAGATGCGTGCCGAGCCGCCCGGGTCGACCGACCCGAACCTGCAGCCGCGGCTCGCGCGTTCGCCGCGCGCGCGCGTCGCGGTGCCGTCGCCGCTGTAACGGCGCGGCGGCCGCGCACCGGCACGGCCGGCAGCAGGCACCAAGAAAAAACGCGGATCGAGTGATCGATCCGCGTTTTTTTATCGACGGTTCACCGGCGTACTGCGGGCCGGGCAGACCCCGGCGCTTGGTGCGTCAGGAGCCCGTCTTGCGCGCCGTCGTCTTGCGGGCGGCGGTCTTGCGCGCCGGTGCCGGTTTCTCGTCGGCGCCTTCCGTCACGGTTTCGGCGTCCTTCGTCGCCGATTTTGCCGTCTTCTTCGCGGCCGCGGCCTTCGGTTCCTTCTTCTCGAACTCGAAACCGATCTTGCCGTCCGGCTGCTTCACGAGGAATGCCTTGAAGTTGCGGCCCGTGCGCGACGACTTGAAGTTCGGCAGCAGATCCGTGCGGCCGTCGGCCAGCAGTTTCGCCATCTGCTCGCGCGTGATTTCCTGCTGCAGGATCACCTTGCCCGAACGGAAGTCGCAGGTCTTCGGATTCGCGACCGAGTGCTCGCACACATAGCTCATCCCGTGCTCGAACACGCGGCCCTTGCACTTCGGGCATGCGCCGACCGGTTCCTGCGCGGAGAAGTCGGGCGCTTCGCCTTCCTCGCCGCCCTGGTCCTGGCCGAAGTCGAACTCGAGCTTGTAGTTCTTCGTTTCGTCGTCGAACGAGAGCTTCAGGATCGCCGAGAACGGACGGCCCATCTTGCTGCGGAAGCCGGACAACGGGCCGATGGTTTTTTCCCGCAGCAGCTCCTCGACTTCCGCGATCTCGAACTGCCGGCTGCCCGGAATCTTCGAGATCGAGAACTCGCACTTCGTGCATGCGAAGCGGCGGTAGTTTTCCTTCACCTGGCCGCCGCAGTTCGGGCACGGCGTCTCGAGCGTCGCGTAATCGCCGGGGATCGTGTCGGAATCGTATTCCTTCGCGCGCTTGACGATCTGCTGCGTCATGCGGGCGATTTCCTGCATGAACGCGTCTCGCCCGAGGTTGCCGCGCTCCATCTGCGACAGCTTGTATTCCCATTCGCCAGTGAGCTCGGGCGCGGTCAGCTCCTTCACGCCGAGCCCGCGCAGCAGCGTCATCAGCTGGAATGCCTTCGCGGTAGGGATCAGCTCGCGGCCTTCGCGCACGAGATACTTCTCGCCGAGCAGGCCTTCGATGATCGCCGCGCGCGTCGCCGGCGTGCCGAGGCCCTTCGCGGCCATCGCCTCGCGCAGCTCGTCGTCCTCGACGAGCTTGCCCGCGCCTTCCATCGCGGACAGCAGTGTCGCTTCCGAGTAGCGTGCGGGCGGCTTCGTGACGAGCGCGACGGCGGCGATCTCGTCCGTCTTCACCTTCTCGTCCTTCTGCACCGGCACGAGGTTCGCGTCCGCGCCTTCGGCGTCGCGGCCGTACACCTGCAGCCAGCCCGGCTCGACGAGCACCTTGCCTTCGGTCTTGAAGTGATGGCCGGCGACTTCGGTGATCCGCGTCGTGACGCGGAACTCGGCCGCCGGGAAGAACACCGCGAGGAAGCGCTTCACGACCATGTCGTACAGCTTCTGCTCCGGCTCGGACAGCGACTTCGGCGCCTGCAGCGTCGGGATGATGGCAAAGTGGTCGCTGATCTTCGAGTTGTCGAAGATCCGCTTGTTCGGCTTCACCCAGCCCTTGTCGAGCACCTGCTTCGCATGCGGCAGGTAGTTGTGGCTCTCCTTGAGCATCTCGAGCGTGGACTGCACCGTCGAAATGTAGTCTTCCGGCAGCGCGCGCGCGTCGGTACGCGGGTACGTGAGTACCTTGTGCTTTTCATACAGCGCCTGCGCGAGGCCGAGCGTGTTCTTCGCGGAGAAGCCGAAGCGGCTGTTCGCTTCGCGCTGCAGGCTCGTCAGGTCGAACAGCAGCGGCGACAGCTGGGTCGACGGCTTCGATTCCTCGGACACCGTGCCGACCTGGTCGCGGCACGCGGCGACGATCGTTTCGGCGGCCGGCAGGCTCCAGAGGCGCGAGTCGCGCTTTTCCGGATCGAATTCGTCGCGCTTGAATTTCGGGTCGAACCACTTGCCTTCGTAGAAGCCGCCCGCGCATGCGAACTCGGCCTTCACTTCCCAGTAGTCGCGCGGGATGAAGCGGCGGATTTTCTCTTCACGTTCGACGACGATCGACAAGGTTGGCGTCTGAACGCGGCCGACGGTCGTCAGGAAGAAGCCGCCGCCCTTGCTGTTGAACGCGGTCATCGCGCGCGTGCCGTTGATCCCGACCAGCCAGTCGGCTTCCGAGCGGCAGCGTGCGGCGTCGGCGAGCGGCTGCATGTCCGAGTCGGTGCGCAGGTGCGCGAAACCGTCGCGAATCGCCTGCGGCGTCATCGACTGCAGCCACAGGCGCTGGACCGGCTGCTTCGCCTTCGCGTGCTGCACGATCAGGCGGAAAATCAGCTCGCCCTCGCGCCCCGCGTCACATGCGTTGATCAGGCGATCGACGTCCTTGCGCTTCATCAGCTTGGTCAGGACTTTCAGGCGCGACTCGCTTTTTGCGATCGGATTCAGGTCGAAATGCGGGGGGATGACGGGCAGATGAGCGAAGCTCCATTTCCCGCGCTTGACCTCGTACTCTTCCGGGGCGGCGATTTCCAGCAGGTGGCCGACCGCGGACGACAGGACGAATTCGTCGCTCTCGAAGTATTCGTCATGCTTGGTAAAGCCGCCCAAAGCGCGCGCGATGTCGTTCGCGACAGAAGGCTTTTCCGCAATGATCAGAGCTTTGGACATGACAGATGTGTGTTGGTAGACCGGGTTCGCCGGCGTGGGTCCCTTTTACGACGGCTTTATAGCACACGCCGCAGCGACGGCGGCTCGGCGTGCAAAAAGCGGCTCATCATAGAGGGGGGGCGCAACGGCGGCAAGCGCGCCCGGCGCGGCGGCACGCGCAACGGCGCGAAAAGCCGCCCGGCCGGTGCGCGGTTCACGCCTCGACGTTCAGGATATTGCGCAATTTCGGTGCGTGCGGCGCGCCGGGCACGGCGCTCAAGTCGGACAGCATCCGTTCGACGATCGTCGCGTGCGGCAGCACCGTGCCGAAGAAGCGCGCGGTGTTCGCGTCCTCGATCAGGATCGTCGGGAAATTCTCGACGTCGAGATCGTCGAGCCGGTCGGCATGGGTTTCGATGTCGATCCACGCGAAGCAGGCGTCGGGATGGCTATCGGCGAGCTGGTCGAAGGCCGTCCGGTAGTCGCGGCAAGTGCCGCACCACTCGGCGCACAGGCAGGCGACCAGCAGCGTGTCGGGATCGGCGAGGCGCTCGGCGATCCGATCGGCATCGGTGTCGAGATTCAGCGCGGGCATGGAATTCCTTGGGTAGCGTCGGCGGCACGGGCCGCCCTATGCGGGGGACTGTAGCACGCCGGACGCGGGCGGAGTGGGCGCCACGTCAAGCCGCGCGAAGCGTCCGCCGGGCACGCTCGCGACGCGGCCGGCCAGTTCGAGCGCGAGCAGCGCGCGGTGCAGCGCGTCATCCGACAGGCCGCTGTGCTCGGCGAGCCACTCGTAAGTAACGGGGCCGTATCCCAGTGCGGCGAGCACGGATCGCTCGGTCGGGTTGTCGGGCGGCACGCCTTCGTTTGCGGCCGATGCGATGGATGGAACGGCGCAATCCGGTTTCCCGACATGCTCACCCGCGCGTCGCCCCAGCGTGCCGGATGTTTCGCCGTTATCGGGGCGCGTACCCGAATTCGCCGCGGCGTGGGCGGTGTGCGCTGCCGGTTTGTCCAGCCCGTACTCCTCGAGCACGTCGAGCGGTGTCGCGGTGAGCTTCGCGCCGTCGCGGATCAGCGCGTGGCAGCCCTGCGCGAGCGGCGCGTGGATCGAGCCCGGCATCGCGAACACGTCGCGGCCCAACTCATTCGCGAGGCGTGCGGTGATCAGCGAGCCGGAGCGCGGCGCGGCTTCGACGACGAGCACGCCGAGCGCGAGCGCGGCGATCAGCCGGTTGCGCTGAGGGAAATGCGACGCCCGCGCGGGCGTGCCGAGCGGCCATTCGGACAGGATCACGCCGCGCGCGGCAATGTCGTGCGCGAGCGTGCGGTGCCGCGCCGGATAGACGAGATCGGTGCCCGTCGCGATCACCGCGACCGTGCCGGCGCGGCCGTCGAGCCCGCCGCGATGCGCGGCGCCGTC
This sequence comes from Burkholderia sp. Bp9015, assembly GCF_003853505.1. Taxonomy (NCBI): domain Bacteria; kingdom Pseudomonadati; phylum Pseudomonadota; class Betaproteobacteria; order Burkholderiales; family Burkholderiaceae; genus Burkholderia; species Burkholderia sp. Bp9015. The sequence goes on along the minus strand of NZ_QTPZ01000012.1, from coordinate 143,658 downwards.
GATGCCGAGCGCGAGGCCGGAGACGATCGCGAGCCCCGCGTCGGACAGCGCATGGGCGAAGCGCGTGGCGTCGGCGAGCCCTTGCGGCGTCGCATGGCGGCTGCCGACCACGGCGAGCCCGCGTGCGTGCAGCAGGTCGAGCCTGCCCTTTACATATAGCAGCGGCGGCGGGTCGTGCAGGTCGCGCAGCCGTGGCGGATAGACGGGATCGTTGAGCGTGACGATCGCGTTGCCCGGTGTATCGAGCCATGCCAGTGCGGCGTCGGTGCAGGCGTCGAGGTCGTCCCGCTCGCTGGCGCGCACCGCCCGCGCGGCGGCGGCGCTGCTCGCCGCGCCGATGGCCCGGTCGGACGCGGCGAGCAGCGCCGCCGGCGAGCCGAATGCGTCGAGCAACGCATGCAGCACGGCGGGTGAGATGCCCGGCGCATGCGCGAGCTGCAGCCACGCGCGCAATGCGGAAGTCGTCAGCGCTTGCGGCGACATGAGGTTCCCCTCGAACGCGGCGGCCAGCGGAGCGCGTGGCGCCATGATAAAATTTTCATCATCCGAAATACTCGACAGGGCCGCGCGCACGAGCGCCCGGCCAATTGCAGGAGGCATGACCCGCGGCGTTGATATGCCGCGCGTCTGCCTCATCTTCATTGCATCCCGGCGGCGGCGCCAGCCGGCCGGATGGCCGATGCGGCACGCCGCTCCACCGAATACCGAACACCATGGCTTTGCTGAACATTCTTCATTACCCCGACAAGCGACTGCACAAGGTCGCGAAGCCCGTCGACAAGGTCGACGACCGGATCCGCAAGCTCGTCGCCGACATGGCCGAAACCATGTACGCCGCGCCGGGCATCGGCCTCGCGGCGACGCAGGTCGACGTGCACGAGCGCGTGATCGTGATCGACGTCTCCGAGGAGAAGAACGAGCTGCGCGCGTTCATCAACCCCGAGATCATCTGGTCGAGCGACGTGAAACAGGTCTACGAGGAGGGCTGCCTGTCGGTGCCCGGGATCTACGACGAAGTCGAGCGTCCCGACCACGTCCGTGTACGTGCGCTCAACGAGCACGGCGAGACTTTCGAGCTCGACTGCGAGGGCCTCCTGGCCGTGTGCGTGCAGCACGAGATGGATCACCTGATGGGGCGCGTGTTCGTCGAATATCTGTCGCCGCTGAAGCAGACCCGCATCAAGACGAAGATGAAGAAACTCGAACGCGCGATGTGACGCGCGTGTGCCCAGCCCGATCCCGAACGCTGTCATGACCCATACGTTGCGCGTGATTTTTGCCGGCACGCCGGAATTCGCCGCGGCCGCACTCGCCGCGATCCACGAGGCCGGTTTTCCGGTGCCGCTCGTGCTCACCCAGCCCGATCGCCCGGCCGGGCGCGGGATGAAACTGCAGGCGAGCGCCGTGAAGCGCTATGCCGTCGAGCACGGGATGCCCGTCGCGCAGCCGCCGTCGCTGCGCCGCGCGGGCAAGTACCCGGCGGAGGCGGCCGACGCGATCGAGCTGCTGCGCGCGACCCCGCACGATGTGATGGTGGTCGCCGCATACGGCCTGCTGCTGCCGCAGGAAGTGCTCGACATTCCGCGTGCCGGCTGCATCAACATCCACGCGTCGCTGCTGCCGCGCTGGCGCGGCGCCGCGCCGATCCACCGCGCGATCGAGGCCGGTGACGCCGAGACGGGCGTCACGCTGATGCAGATGGACGTCGGCCTCGACACCGGCGCGATGATCGAGGAAGCGCGCGTCGCGATCGCGTCCGACGACACGACCGCCACGCTGCACGACCGGCTCGCCGCCGACGGCGCGCGGCTGATCGTCGATGCGCTGGTGCGGCTCGAGCGCGACGGCACGCTGCCCGCCACGCCGCAGCCGGCCGACGGCGTGACCTATGCGGAAAAGATCGGCAAGCACGAAGCGGCGCTCGACTGGCGCAAGCCGGCCGACGTGCTCGCGCGCCAGGTGCGCGCGTTCGACCCGTTCCCGGGCGGCGTCGCCACGCTCGACGGCGCGGCAATCAAGCTGTGGGCGGCCGAGCCGGTGGCGGCGCGCGGCACGACTGTCGACATGGCGCCCGGCACGATCGTCGAGGCTGCGCCGGAGGGCGTGGTCGTCGCCTGCGGCAGCGGCGCGCTGCGCGTCACGCAACTGCAGAAACCGGGCGGCAAGCGGCTGCCCGCGCGCGAATTCCTGGCCGGCTCGCCGCTCGCCGTGGGCCAGCGCTTCGCGTTGCCTGACGCGGCCTGAGCGTCATTCGACACGGCATCGCGTCCGCGCGCAATCGGCCGGATGGCCGAGTCGCGCAGCGCGGCGGGCGCGCGTAGAATTTCCCTGCGCATTCCGGTTTCGAGGTTCTCATGCTTGGCATCACCCATTTCGGCTTCTTCGTGCTCGCGGTCTTCCTGCTGAACGTCACGCCCGGCCCCGATACGGCGTACATCGTCGGCCGCAGCGTCGCGCAGGGCCGTGGCGCGGGGCTGATGTCGGCGCTCGGCATCTCGGCCGGCTGCTGCGTGCACACGCTTGCGTGTGCATTCGGCCTGACCGCGCTGCTCGCGGCGTCGGCGGCCGCGTTCACGGCGATCAAGCTGGTCGGTGCCGCTTACCTGATCTACCTCGGCGTGCGCATGATCATCACGAAGCAGGCCGCCGCGCCGGCAGGCGCCGAGGCGGCGCAGGCCACGGCCGCGAAGCCGCTGCGCCAGTTGTTCATGCAGGGTTTCTGGACCAACGTGCTGAATCCGAAGGTCGTGCTGTTCTTCGTGTCCTTCTTCCCGCAGTTCGTGTCGGCCGACAGCCCGCACAAGGCGCTGGCGTTCCTGGCCCTCGGGTCGGTGTTCCTCGTGATGAGTACCGTCTGGAGCTGCATCGTCGCGTGGGTCGCGGGTAGCGTCACGCAGCGCTTTTCCGGCAAGCCGGGCGTCAGGAAATGGCTTGATCGCACGGTGGGCAGCGCCTTCGTCGGCCTCGGGCTGCGGCTCGCGGCGACGCAACGCTGAAATTGAATTTTTCCGGCAAGACCTTATCTAACAAATCGCTTACAATTTTCCGCCGTGCATTGTGAAGTCGGCGGGTCCCCTGACGGATAAGGAGTGGGTATGTTCAATTGGGTCAAAACGGCGATGCTGATGGCCGCGATCACGGCCCTGTTCATCGTGATCGGCGGCATGATCGGTGGCTCGCGCGGCATGACGATCGCGCTGCTGTTCGCGCTCGGCATGAATTTCTTCTCATACTGGTTCTCCGACAAGATGGTGCTGCGCATGTACAACGCGCAGGAAGTCGACGAGAACACGGCGCCGCAGTTCTGCCGGATGGTGCGCGAGCTCGCCACGCGCGCGAACCTGCCGATGCCGCGCGTCTATCTGATCAACGAGGACGCGCCGAACGCGTTCGCCACGGGCCGCAACCCCGAGCACGCGGCAGTCGCCGCGACGACGGGCATCCTGCGCGTGCTGTCCGAGCGCGAGATGCGCGGGGTGATGGCGCACGAGCTCGCGCACGTGAAGCACCGCGACATCCTGATCTCGACGATCACCGCGACGATGGCGGGCGCGATTTCGGCGCTGGCCAACTTCGCGATGTTCTTCGGCGGCCGCGACGAAAACGGCCGTCCGGCCAACCCGATCGCGGGGATTGCGGTCGCGCTGCTCGCGCCGATCGCCGGTGCGCTGATCCAGATGGCGATCTCGCGGGCGCGCGAGTTCGAGGCCGACCGCGGCGGCGCGCAGATCTCCGGCGATCCGCAGTCGCTCGCCACCGCGCTCGACAAGATCCATCGCTATGCGGCAGGCATCCCGTTCCAAGCGGCCGAAGCGCATCCGGCCACCGCGCAGATGATGATCATGAACCCGCTGCACGGCGGCGGCCTGCAGAACCTGTTCTCCACGCACCCGGCGACCGAGGAACGCATCGCGCGCCTGATGGAGATGGCCCGTACCGGCCGCTTCGACTAAGTCGCGCAGCGCTCGACACATCGCCCCGCATGCCCCGCGCTGCGGGGTGTTTCATTTGTGCGCCCCGTAAAGGGGCCGCATGACCTCACGCTACAATGCGCGGTTTGGAATCGCGGCGGCCATGCGGCCGCAGGGTTCCCGCCGCTCGCGGCACCCGTTTGCCGATTTTGCTCCGATGACACGAACCCGTTCCTCCGCCCCGTCTTCCTCCGGCCGCCCGGCGCGCCCGTCCGCGCTGCATCTCGCGCCCGATTCGCTGGGCTTCGCGCTCGACGCGGCCGCGCAGGCAGTCGATGCGGTGCGGCGCGGCACCGCGCTGCCGGCGGCACTGGCCGCGGTGTTCGCGCAGATGCCGGCCGGCACGCAGGCGCTCGCGCGTGGCGCGACGCAGGACGTTGCATACCGGACGATGCGTCGTCTCGGGAGCGCCGATTGGCTGATCGGCCGGCTCGTCAGCAAAGCGCCGCCCGCGCATGTGCATGCGGTGCTCGCCGGCGCATTCGCGCTGCTGCTCGATCCGGAGGAAACGGCTGCATATCCGGCGTTCACGATCGTCGACCAGGCCGTGACTGTAATCGGCGCGCGACGCGAATACGCGTTCGCGAAGGGGCTGGTCAACGCGGTGCTGCGGCGTTTCCTGCGCGAGCGCGACGTGCTCGTCGCGGCGCTGCAGGACGATCCGGTCGCGCGCTGGAATTACCGCACCTGGTGGGTCGACGCGGTGAAGCGCGCATGGCCCGACGCATGGCAGGCGATCCTCGCGGCCGGCGAGCGCCAGGGGCCGCTGACGCTGCGTGTGAACGCGCGCCGCGCGAGCGTCGACGCGTATCTCGACACGCTGCGTGCGAGCGGGATCGACGCGACCGCGATCGGCCGTCACGCGGTGCGGCTCGCGTCGGCGCTGCCGGTCGATCGCATTCCGGGCTTCGCCGATGGCGTCGTGTCGGTGCAGGACGCAGGCGCGCAGCTCGCGGCCGAATGGCTCGGTGCGCGCGACGGCATGCGCGTGCTCGACGCGTGCGCGGCACCGGGCGGCAAGACCGGGCATATCCTCGAACTGGCCGACGCGGAAGTCGTTGCGCTCGAAAGCGACGCGACCCGCGCGGCGCGCATCGGCGAGAACCTCGCGCGCCTGTCGCTCGCGGCGGACGTGCGCGTCGGCGACGCGGGCGCACCGGACGCGTGGTACGACGGCCGTCCGTTCGATCGCATCCTGGCCGACGTGCCGTGCTCGGCGTCCGGCATCGTGCGCCGTCATCCCGACATCCGCTGGCTGCGCCGCGAAGCCGACATCGCCGCGCTCGTCGCGGAACAGCGCCGCATCCTGAGCGCGTTGTGGCCGCTGGTGAAACCGGGCGGCGAACTGCTCTACGTGACCTGTTCGATCTTCCCCGAGGAAGGTGAATTGCAGGCGCGCTGGTTTGAAGCGGCCTGTGAAGATGCGGTACGATTGGACGCGCCCGGCCAACTGCTGCCGGGCGGCGTGCACGGCGGGGCGGCCGGCGCACGCGACCAGAACACCGATCACGACGGATTTTTCTACGCGCGGTTTCAGAAACGGTGACGATCAAACACCTTTTTCCACTTCGGCTTGCGGCCGTCCTGCTGGTCGCGTTGACGCTGTGCCTGACGGTCGTTCGGCCGGCGCGCGCCGAGTCGATCGCCGTGCAGCGTGCATCGCTGCAGGCTGACGGAAGCGGCTGGAGCCTCGATGCCCGCTTCGATTTCGAGCTGAATCCGAACCTCGAGGATGCCGTCAACAAGGGCATTCCGCTGTACTTCACGACCGATTTCGAACTGGGCCGCGCGCGCTGGTACTGGTTCGACGAGCAGCCGGTGTCGGTGTCGCAGACGATCCGGCTGTCGTTCCAGCCGCTCACGCGCGAGTACCGCGTGTCGACGGGCGGCCTGCAACTCGGCTTCCCGTCGCTGAAGGACGCACTCGCGGTCGTCCGGCACATCACGTCGTGGCACGTGATCGACCGCAACCAGGTGCGTGCCGGCGAAACCTACACGGCCTCGGTGCGGATGCAGCTCGATACGGCGCTGATGCCGAAGCCGTTCCAGGTCGACGCGGTGAACAACCGCGACTGGACGCTCGGGTCGGACTGGAAGCGCTTTACCTTCACGGTGACCGAACGTGCTAAATAAAGTGCGCCGCGCGGCCAGCGGGAAGAGCCTCCTCGTTCGCGTGATCGTCTCGACCGTCGCGATCACCGCATTGCTGCTGCTCGTGCTGCTCGCGGCCGCGAGCGCGAACACCGAATTCTTCGACCGCTACTACTCGTGGCTGTACGCGACGAATATCGTCGTCGCGCTCGTGTTCCTGCTCGTGGTGCTCGGGCTGATCGGGATGATCGTCGTGCGCCTGAGGAAGGGCAAGTTCGGCACGCGGCTGCTCGCGAAGCTCGCGGTGTTCTTCGCGCTCGTCGGCGTGGTGCCGGGCGGGATCATCTACATCGTGTCGTACCAGTTCGTGTCGCGCAGTATCGAGTCGTGGTTCGACGTGAACGTCGAGACCGCGCTGACGGCCGGCCTGAACCTCGGCCGCGGGATGCTCGACGCGTCGCTGTCCGACCTGCAGACGAAGGCGCGGCTGATGTCCGACCAGCTCGCGAGCGTCGATGCGAACACGAACGGCACGACGCTCACGCTCTTGCGCCTGCGCGACCAGTTCGGCGTGCAGGATGCGACGATCGTCGAGCCGAGCCGCGGCGGCTCCGGCGCGGCGCCCGACCTGCACATCGTCGCGCAGGCATCGGGCAATTTCGCCGCGCTGATTCCGGACGACCTGCCGACACCGCTGATGCTGAGCCAGGCGCGCGAACACGGCGCGTATGCGGCGATCGAGGGCGAGGTCGACGGCGACCCGCGCGCGCATGGCGCGAAGGGCGCGCTGCGGCTGCGCGTCGTGCGGCCGATTCCCGATGCGACGACGTCGCTGCTGCAGCCGGCGGAGCGGTTCCTGCAGCTCACGCAGCCGGTGCCGCCCACGCTCGCGCACAATGCGGACGCAGTGCAGCGCGCGTATCGCGAGTACCAGGAAAAATCGCTCGGCCGCACGGGCTTGCGCAAGATGTACATCGGCACGCTGACGCTCGCGCTGTTCCTCGCGACCTTCATCGCGATGATGCTCGCGCTCGCGCTCGGCCAGCAGCTCGCGCGGCCGCTGTTCCTGCTCGCGCAGGGCACGAAGGAGATCACGGAAGGCGACTACACGCCGAAGCGCGAGATCAAGTCGCGCGACGAGCTCGGCTTCCTCACGCAGTCGTTCAATGCGATGACGCGCCAGCTGTCCGAGGCGCGGCTCGCGGTCGAGAAGAACCGCGTCGCGCTCGAGCATTCGAAGACCTATCTCGAGAGCATCCTCGCGAACCTGACCGCCGGCGTGTTCGTGCTCGACCGCCAGTTCCGGCTGACGACGGCCAACCGCGGCGCCGAGCGAATTTTCCGCCAGCCGTTCGGCGCGATGATCGGCACGGCGCTCGACCGGATCGGCGTCGTCGCGGAATTCGGCGCGATGGTGCGCAAGGCGTTCGCCGATCGCGAAGCGGCGTCCGACGACGGCGGCGGCGACCGCGGCCACTGGCAGCAGCAGTTCGCGATCGAAGTGCCGGGCGAAGCCGATCCGCTGACCTTGCTCGTACGCGGCACGCGCCTCGTATCGACCGTCGAGGGCGAGGCCGACGATCCGCAGACGTCCGGCTACGTCGTCGTGTTCGACGACATCTCCGACGTGATTTCCGCGCAGCGTTCGGTCGCATGGGGCGAGGTCGCGCGGCGGCTCGCGCACGAGATCAAGAACCCGCTGACGCCGATCCAGCTGTCGGCCGAGCGGCTGCAGATGAAGCTGTCCGACAAGCTCGCGCCGCCCGATGCCGACGTGCTCAAGCGCGGCGCGACGATGATCGTCAACCAGGTGGCCGCGATGAAGCGGATGGTGGACGACTTCCGCGAATATGCGCGCACGCCGCCGGCGGTGCTCGCCAACCTGCAGCTGAACGAACTGGCGAGCGAGGTGCTCGGGCTGTATGGTGTCGGCGAAGGCAAGAGCGCGATCGTCGCCGAACTCGCGCCGTCGCTGCCGGTGATCCGCGGCGACGCGACGCAACTGCGCCAGGTGATTCACAACCTGCTGCAGAACGCGCAGGATTCGGTCGCGGAAGTCGCGCATCCGCGTGTGTTGATCGAAACCAAGACAGTAGAATATGGCGACCCCGACGCCGAGGGCAAAACGCGCGTCGCGGTACGTCTTACCGTGTCCGACAACGGGCCCGGTTTTCCGGCACGCATCCTGACCCGTGCGTTCGAGCCTTACGTGACGACGAAGGCGAAGGGCACGGGGCTCGGATTGGCCACGGTCAAGAAAATCGTCGATGAGCACGGCGCGCGGATCGATCTGCGCAATCGCATGCACGGCGAGACCGTCGAGGGTGCGCAGGTGTCGATCCTGTTCCTGCAGATGGCGAGCGATACGCCAGGCGTCGAATCCGGCGCGCAGGGCGGGGCGGCTCCCGCCAAGACAAAAGCAAGTGTGCAGACAAAGGCAGCGTAAATGGCAACCATCCTGGTGGTAGATGATGAAATGGGCATCCGGGAATTGCTCTCGGAGATCCTCAGCGATGAAGGACATGTCGTCGAGGCGGCGGAAAACGCGCAGGCCGCGCGGGAATACCGTCTGAATCAGGCGCCCGATCTCGTGCTGCTCGATATCTGGATGCCCGATACCGACGGCGTCACGCTGCTCAAGGAATGGGCGGCGCAGGGCCTGTTGACGATGCCCGTGATCATGATGTCCGGGCACGCGACGATCGATACCGCCGTCGAGGCGACGAAGATCGGCGCACTCGATTTCCTCGAGAAGCCGATCGCACTGCAGAAGCTGCTGAAGTCCGTCGAGCACGGTCTCGCGCGCGGCGCGGCACCGGTGTCTGCCAATGCGGCGGCGAAGGCGGGTGGCGGCCAGGCATCGGGCCAGGCGGCGGTCGCGTCCGCGGCCGCGCTGCCGACGCTCGGCGACGACATGGCCGCGGCGCTCGGCCTCGCGGGCCAGACGGCCGCGATTTCGTTCGACATCCCGTTGCGCGAAGCGCGCGACGCGTTCGAACGCGCGTACTTCGAATATCACCTCGCGCGCGAGAACGGCAGCATGACGCGCGTCGCGGAGAAGACGGGCCTCGAGCGCACGCACCTGTATCGCAAGCTCAAGCAGCTCGGCGTCGAGCTCGGCAAGAAGCCGTCGGAAGGGGCCGTATAAGAAATTTCACGAAACCCCTTGTGCGACTCAATAAAGCTCGATATACTTTGTTTCTTCGTTGGCCCGGTAGCTCAGTTGGTAGAGCAGCGGATTGAAAATCCGCGTGTCGATGGTTCGATTCCGTCCCAGGCCACCAGCAGTTCCAACCCCAAGAATCGGAAGGTTCTTGGGGTTTTTCGTTTGTGGTGGGTTCGCGCGGCGTCGGCGGTGCGTCCGGCAGCATTCGCCGGGGCGTGATAAAATCCGTGCCCGCTCAATGACTTAGCGCATCGCTTCATGCGCACGGCAAGGTTGCCCGCAGGCGCTGCCGTGATGTGCGGCAACGAAGCCGCGCGATGGGCGGTATAAGCGCTCCGCCGCGTTCGCGGCCGACCGCGCTGCCTATACTGGTCGAGCCGGCGCAGGCCGGCACGCGTCGGGCCGCCCGGCGGCAGCCGGCCCCGGGGCGCAGCGCGACGCGAGCCTACACATTCACGGAGTATCACGGTGATTCGGACAGACGCTAAAGACGGCGCGCTCGTGTTGTTTTCCGGCGGGCAGGACTCGGCCACGTGCGTGGCCTGGGCCCTCGAACGCTACCAGACGGTCGAGACGCTCGGCTTCGATTACGGCCAGCGCCACCGCGTCGAACTCGAATGTCGCGAAGGCGTGCGCGACGCGCTGAAGCGTCAGTTTCCCGCCTGGGCCGACCGCCTCGGCGACGATCACATGGTCGACCTGTCGGTGCTCGGCGCGATCAGCGATACCGCGATGACCCGCACGATCGAGATCGAGACCGCGGCGAACGGCTTGCCGAACACGTTCGTGCCGGGCCGCAACCTGCTGTTCATGACGATCGCGGCCGCGATCGCCTATCGCCGCGGCTTGCGCGTGCTGGTCGGCGGGATGTGCGAGACCGATTTCTCGGGCTACCCGGACTGCCGCGACGATACGATGAAGGCGCTGCAGGTCGCGCTGAACCTCGGCATGGACACGCGCATGGTGCTCGAGACGCCACTGATGTGGCTCGACAAGGCGCAGACCTGGCAACTCGCCGAGCAGCTCGGCGGCGAGGCGCTCGTCGAGCTGATCCGCGTCGAGACGCACACGTGCTACGTGGGCGAGCGCGCGGAACTGCACGACTGGGGCTTCGGCTGCGGCGAATGCCCGGCCTGCAAGCTGCGCAAGCGCGGCTACGAGGCCTACCTGAAGGGCGAGCGCGTGACCGAAGCACCGCTGTGACGCGGGTGCGCCGGCAGTGCCGGATGGATAACGGATTCTGATCGACAACGAGCGGCGCGAGCCGGACGAAGCACGATGACTTACGCGGTCAAGGAAATTTTCTACACGTTGCAGGGCGAGGGCGCGAACGCGGGCCGTCCGGCCGTGTTCTGCCGGTTCGCCGGCTGCAATCTGTGGTCGGGTCGCGAAGAGGATCGGGCGGACGCCGTGTGCCGCTTCTGCGATACCGACTTCGTCGGCACCGACGGCGAGAACGGCGGCAAGTTCAAGGACGCCGACGCGCTCGTCGCGACGATCGCCGGCCTGTGGCCGGACGGCGAGGCGCACCGCTTCGTCGTCTGCACGGGCGGCGAGCCGATGCTGCAGCTCGACCAGCCGCTCGTCGACGCGCTGCACGCGGCGGGCTTCGAGATCGCGATCGAGACCAACGGCTCGCTGCCGGTGCTCGAGACGATCGACTGGATCTGCGTGAGCCCGAAGGCCGACGCGCCGCTCGTCGTCACGAAGGGCAACGAACTGAAGGTCGTGATCCCGCAGGACAACCAGCGGCTGGCCGATTACGCGAAGCTCGATTTCGAGTATTTTCTCGTGCAGCCGATGGACGGCCCGTCGCGCGATCTCAATACGAAGCTCGCGATCGACTGGTGCAAGCGGCATCCGCAATGGCGGCTGTCGATGCAGACCCACAAATATCTGAACATTCCCTGAGCCACGGCTTTTGACATCGTGCTGATTACCCGAAAACTCGAATTCGACGCGGGCCACCGCATTCCCGATCACCGCAGCCAGTGCCGCAACCTGCACGGCCATCGCTACGTGCTCGAAGTCACGCTGCGCGGCGATCTCGTCGATACCGAGGGGGCGCCCGACCGCGGCATGGTAATGGACTTCGCCGACGTGAAGGCGCTCGCGGTCGAGCACCTCGTGAACAAGTGGGATCACGCGTTCCTGGTCTACGCGCGCGACGAAGTCGTGCGCTCGTTCCTCGAGCAGATGGCCGACCACAAGACCGTCGTGCTCGACCGGATCCCGACCGTCGAGAACCTCGCGGCGATCGCGTTCGACATCCTCGCGAACGTGTACGACGCGCACTACGGCGTGAACCTGCGCCTGGAGCGCGTGCGCCTGTACGAAACGCCGAACTGCTGGGCCGACGTCGAGCGCCAGCCCGGCCGCTGATCCTGCCTTCCCGGCAGCCCCGCCAGCCGGCGCGGGCTGCCTGCCGCCACGCCGCGCGGCCTCGCCCGGCGCCGTTCCCCGCCTGTTCCCACATTCCGCGTGACGCCGCGCTATGATCGTTGCGTGGCACCGGAAAACGCATCCGTGCGACATCGCGCGGCCCGCGCTGTCAGATCCGCTGCTCACGACCGACTGACGTTCCAGGGCCCGGTCCGGCGCCGCCGGGCATCGCGGCCCGGCGCATTGCGCCCGCTTCGCCCGTTGCTTGTCCCGTTCGATTGCCGTTCCGTCCAGGAGCCCGTATCGATGAGCACGCTCACCAATTCCCTCAAACAACGCCTGCACGACGGCGACGAGCCGCTGTACGGCCTGTGGCTGTCGCTCGGCTGCGATTCGGCCGCGGAAGCGCTCGCCCACGCCGGCTACGACTGGCTCTGCATCGACATGGAGCATGCGCCGAACGACAGCCGCGACGTCGCGTCGCAACTGCGCGCGCTGGCCGCCGCGCACCTGCCGAGCGAGCCCGTCGTGCGTGTGCCGGGGCGCGAGCCGTGGCTCGTGAAGCGCGCGCTCGACGCCGGCGCGCGCACGCTGATGTTCCCGTGCATCGAGACGCCCGACGAGGCCGCGCACGCGGTGCGGCTCACGCGCTTCCCGTCGCCGGATTCCCCCGACGGGTTGCGCGGCGTGGCCGGCATGGTGCGTGCGGCGGCGTTCGGCATGCGCCGCGATTACCTGCAGACGGCGAACGCGCAGGTCGCGGTGATCGTGCAGATCGAATCGGCGCGCGGTATCGACGAAGTCGAGCGGATCGCCGCGACGCCGGGCGTCGACTGCCTGTTCGTCGGCCCGGCCGATCTGGCGGCAAGCCTCGGGCACCTCGGCGACAGCCGCCATCCGGACGTCGAAACCGCGATCGCGCGCGTGCTCGCGGCCGGCAAGCAGGCCGGCGTCGCGGTCGGCATCTTTGCGAGCGATACCGCAACCGCGCGCCAGTATCGCGAGGCCGGCTTCCGGATGATCACGCTGTCGGCCGACGTGAGCTGGCTGCTGCGTGCGACGCGCCAGGCATTGCAGGAGGTGCGGTCATGAACGATGGCGACGGCGCGGGGCACGATGGTGTGCGGCTTGCGGCCGGTGTACGCGGGCGGATCGGCGCGCTGCTCGGGCTGTGGGCCGTATGCGTCGCGGCGGTTGCGCAGAATGCGCCGCACGCGAAGCCGGACCCGGCGCGCGAGACGCAATCCGCAGTGGCCGACTACAACGCGGGCGACTATCGCGCGGCGCTGGTGCAGTTCCACGACGCGGCCGAACGCGGCGACCGGCTCGCGCAGTTCAACTACGCGATGATGCTGCTCACGGGTGTCGGCGTGACCGCGAACGTCGACGAAGGGCTGCGCTGGCTGAAGCGGGCGGCCGACGCGAACATGTCGCATGCGCAGTACGTGTACGGGCGCATGTTCGACGACGGCGAGTTCGTTGCGCGCAACCCGGCCGAAGCGCACCGCTGGTTCCTGCGCGCGGCGAAGCAGGGGCACGTGCAGGCCGAGCTGTCGCTCGCGAACCAGTTCCTCGACGGGCGCGGCACGCCGCGCGACAACCGGCGGGCGTTCGAGTGGTACAAGCAGGCGGCCGACGCGGGCGAGCCGACCGCGCAGTACGTGACCGCGTCGTTCTACGAGCGCGGTGGCGACGGCGTCACGCAGAACCTGAACATCGCGCGCGCGTATTACGCGGCCGCGGCCGCGCAGGGCGACGAGACGGCCGGGCTGAAATTCAAGGAACTGAGCGCGCGGCTCAAGGCGCAGGAGCCTGCATCGGGCGCCGGTGCGGATCATGGGAGCCCGCGCGCGACGCCACCGCAGTGAGTAGGCAGCGCCGGCGCCATGCGATACGCGCAGAACGAAAAAACGGCGCCGAGGCGCCGTTTTTCATTACTTGCGACTGCGTGCCGTGTCGCGCCGCGCCGTCAGCTCTTCATCAACCGCCGCTGTCGCCCGACGCTCATGATCATGCCGATCGCGACACCGAGCGTCGCGAGTGCGGTGCCGCCGTAACTCATGAACGGCAACGGCACGCCGACGACGGGCAGCACGCCGCTCACCATCCCGATGTTGACGAATGCGTAGACGAAGAACGCGAGTGTGAGCGAGCCCGCGAGCAGCCGGCCGAACAGCGTCGCGCCCTGCGCGGCGATATAGAGTCCGCGTGCGATCAGCGCCATGTACAGCGTCAGCAGCACGAGGCCGCCGGCGAGCCCCCATTCTTCCGAGAACACCGCGAAGATGAAGTCGGTGTGCTTCTCCGGAATGAATTCGAGGTGGGCCTGGGTGCCCTTCAGGTAGCCCTTGCCGAGCGCGCCGCCCGAGCCGATCGCGATCACGGCCTGGATCGTGTGGAAGCCCTTGCCGAGCGGGTCGGAGGTCGGATCGAGCAGCGTGCACACGCGGTGCTTCTGGTAGTCGTGCATCAGCGGCCACTGCACTTCGGGCTGGCAGATGCGCTCTTCGAACACGGCGATCGAGCCGACCGCGATCACGCCCGCGACGAGCACCGGCACGATCAGCTTGAACGACAGGCCCGCGAGGTAGATCACGAAGAAGCCGGCCGCGAACACGAGCAGGCCCGTGCCGAGGTCGGGCTGCTTCGCGATCAGGCCGACCGGCACCAGCAGGATCGCGAACGCGGCGATGAAGTCGTACCAGCGCAGCCCGCCTTCGCGGCGCTGGTAGTACCACGCGAGCATCAGCGGTGTCGCGATCTTGAGGATTTCCGACGGCTGGATCACGACGCCGACGTTCAGCCAGCGCTTCGCGCCCTTCTTGGTCATCCCGAACAGCGCGACGGCGACCAGCAGCGTGACCCCGAACGTATAGAGCGGGACCGCGAAGCGCATCAGTGTCGTCGGCGGGATGTTGGCGATCACCCACATCAGCACGAACGTCAGCAGGATGTTGCGCAGCTGATCCTCGACGCGGCCCGGCATGTCGATCGACGCGCTGTACAGCGTGACGATGCCGACGCACAGCAGCAGGAACACGATGAGGGCGAGCGGGCGGTCGAAGCCCGCGAACATCTGCTTGATCTTGTCGAGCCAGGCGCGCTTGTCGAATTGCATGCCTTTCTCCGTTAATGAGCGGTGCCGGCGTTCACCGCTTTCGCGGAGGCCGTGACACGGAAGTTGTCGTCGCGCGGCGCGGCGGCGAGCGGCTGCGCGTCGCTGGCGGGCCGGCGCGGCCGGTGCGGGCGCCGGATCGGCGGCAGGCTCGCGGCCCTCGGCGCCGCGGCGCTCGCGTCGGCGGGCTGCGCCGCGCTTGCCGCGGCCGCACCCGACGCATCGGGCGCCGACGCGGCCGATGCCGCATCCGCCGCGCTGGCCGCGGCCGGCACGACGGGCTGCGGCAGCGCCTTGAAGCCGGCCGCGACGGACACGGCCTTCGAGGCATCGCCGATCACCGGTGCGCTGATCGGCTCGGTCGCCGACGCGGCGGCGGCGACGGCGGCCGCCTCGTTCTCCGGTTTCTGGCGCTCGACGAGATAGAAGTCGAGCACGCGGCGCGCGATCGGGCCCGCGGCCTGCGCGCCCCAGCCTCCGTTCTCGACGACCAGCGCGAGCGCGATCTGCGGATGGTCGACCGGCGCGTACGCGATGAACAGAGCGTGGTCGCGCAGGTGCTCGGCGAGCAGGTGGCCCTTGTAGTTCGAGCCCTGCAGCGAGAACACCTGCGCGGTACCGGTCTTGCCGGCCGCGAGGTACGACGCGCCGCGGAACACCTTGTACGCGGTGCCGGACGGATTCTCGATCACGTTCTCCATCCCGCGCTTCACGACATCGATGTCGGCCTGCTTGAGCGGGATCGTTTCACTTTCCTTCGGCACGGTCAGGTGGCGCCCGCGCGTGATCGGATCCTCGACTTCCTTCACGAGGTGGGGCTTCATCACGACGCCGTTGTTCGCGAGCGTCGCGGTGGCATGCGCGAGCTGCAGGATCGTGTACGAGTTGTAGCCCTGGCCGATCCCGAGGCTGATCGTCTCGCCGTCGAACCACTTCTGCTGCGCGGCCTTCTTGAACGCTTTCTTCTTCCAGTCGGTCGACGGCAGGATCCCGCGCGCCTCGCCCTGGATGTCGATGCCGGTGATCTGGCCGAAGCCGAACGGCTTCATGAAGTTCGCGATCGCGTTCACGCCGAGATCGCGCGCGAGCATGTAGAAGTAGGTGTCGTTCGACACCATGATCGCCTTGTTCATGTCGACCCAGCCCTGGCCCGAGCGCACGTCGTTGCGGAACGTGTGCCCGCCGAACGTGAAGTAGCCGGGATCCTGGAAGCCCCAGCCCGGCGTGCGCTTACCGAGCGTCAGGCCGGCCAGCGCCATGAACGGCTTGTACGTCGAGCCGGGCGGGTAGGTGCCGTGCAGCGGGCGGTTCAGGAGCGGCTTGTCGGGCGAGTTGTTCAGTTCGTCCCAGGTCTGCTGGTCGATGCCGTCGACGAACGAGTTCGGGTCGAAGCTCGGCGACGACACGAACGCGAGCACGTCGCCCGTCTTCGGCTCGATCGCGACGAGCGCGCCGCGCTTGCCGGCGAACGCCTGCTCGGCGACCTGCTGCAGCGCGATGTCGAGCGACAGCACGAGGTTGTTGCCGGGCGTCGCCTGCGTGCGCGACAGCGTGCGCACGGGCCGGCCGCCGGCCGTCACCTCGACTTCCTCGAAGCCCGTGAGGCCGTGCAGCTCGGTTTCGTAGCTCTGCTCGACGCCGATCTTGCCGATGTAGTCGGTGCCCTTGTAGTTGTTCGCGTCGCGGCGCGGATCGTAGTGTTCCTGGTCGCTGTCGTTGTCGTCGCTCATCGCGTCGATGCGATCCTGGTCGCGCTTCGAGATCCGGCCGATGTAGCCGATCACGTGCGCGGCCGTCATGCCGAGCGGGTACTGGCGGAACAGCCGCGCGCGCACGTCGACGCCGGGAAAGCGGAAGCGCTGCGCGGTGAAGCGCGCGACTTCCGCGTCGGTGAGGCGCGTGCGGATCGGCAGGCTCTCGAAGTTCTTCGAGTCTTCCTGCAGCTTCTTGAAGCGGCGGCGGTCGCGCGCGTCGATCGGGATGATCTCGGACAGCTTGTCGATCGTGTTGTCGAGCGTGTCGTCGAGCTTCGACGGCGTGATCTCGAGCGTGTAGGCCGAATAGTTCTTCGCGAGGACCACGCCGTTGCGGTCGGTGATGATCCCGCGGTTCGGCACGATCGGCGCGACCGAGATGCGGTTTTCCTCGGCCTGCAGCGCGTATTTGCCGTGCTGCATCAGCTGCAGGTAGAAGAAGCGGCTCGCGAGCAGCCCGAAGCAGACGAACACGAACACGCCCGCCGCCGCGACGCGCAGGCGGAACTTCGAGAGCTGCTGTTGGGTGTCGTTGAATTCGGTCATGCGGTTACGATCGATCTGGCCCGTGCGCGGCGAGCGCGCGCGGGCGAGGAGCCGCCCCGGAGCGCGGCGCGCGGGCGTGGGGGCGGCGGGTATTCAAGGTCGGTCCGGCTCAGATGGGGCGCGTATCGTCCGGGTCGACCGGGCGGCGTTGCGGCATCAGCAGCAGGTGGCTCGCGATCGGCCACAGCGCGGCCTCGACGAAGCCGTCCACCAGATAGCGCCAGCCGGGAAACGCGGCGCCCATCACGAGGCGGATCACGAACGGCACCAGCTGCGCGACGACGAGCAGCGGCGTGACGTACAGCACCTGCACGCCGATCGGCATCCACAGCACGCGGCGGTGGATCGTGATCGCGCCGTACGACAGCAGCGTATAGGCGAGCGCATGCTCGCCGAGCAGCCCCGCGTCATGCACGTCCATCAGGATGCCGAGCGCGAACGCGACGCCCATTCCGACCTTGCGCGGCTGGTGGATGTTCCAGAACAGCAGCACGAGCGCGACGAAGTCGGGCACGCCGGGCAGGCGGCCCCACGGCATCAGGTTCAGCAGGAACGCGGCGGCGAGGCTGAAGACGATGAAGTACGGGTTGACCGGCTGCAGGATGTATTGCGGGCGGTTCATCGCTGGGCTCCTGGTTGCCCGGCCGCGGGCTTCGCGGGCGCGGCGGCGGGCTTGGCCGGAGCGGCGGGGGCGGCAGGTGCAGCCGGCGCCGGTTTCGCGCCGGGTGCGGCCGCGGCGGCCGGCTTCGCGTTCGCGTCGGCCTTCTCGGCCTTGTCGCCCTTCGAGGCGGCCTTGGCGCCCTTCTTGCCCTTCGCGTTCTTGTCGGCCGGCTCGGGCTCGGCCGGGCGCGGCGGGACATCGTTCTGGTAATGCAGCACGAGCATCTGCCGCGCGCCGCGCACGGCGGCGACCGGCGCGCAGGTCACGCGCGCGAACGCGGTATCGGCGAGCTTGTCGACCTTCGCGACCTTCGCGACCGGCAGGCCCGGCGGATAGACGCCATCGAGGCCGCTCGTGACGAGCTCGTCGCCCGCGACGAGGTCCGAGCTCGTCGGCACGAAGCGCAGGTCGAGCGAATCGCCCTTCGGCGTGCCGTAGATCACGCTGCGCAGGCCGGTGCGCAGCACCTGCACGGGAATCGCGAGATCGCGGTCGGTGATCAGCGTGACTTCGGCCTGCAGCGGGAACACGCGCGTGACCTGGCCGATCACGCCGTCCTCGCTGACGACCGGCGCGCCGTTCTGGATGCCCTGCTGCGAACCCTGGCCGATCACGATCTTCTGCGTGAACGGGTCGCTGGTGTCGTACTGGATCTCGACCGGCGTCGAATGCGTCGCGATGTGCTGGCGCAGCTCGAGCACCGCGCGCAGATGCGTGTTCTCCTGCGCGAGCACCGCGGCCTGGTTGGCCTGCGTGGACAGCTGCAGGTTGCGCTTGCGCAGCGCGTCGTTCTCGTGGCGCAGCGACGCACCGGTGACGGCGATGTCGGCCGCGCCCATGAACAGGTCGCGCGGCACGAGCGCCGCGCGCTGCAGCGGGTACAGCACGGTGCCGAGCACGCCGCGGACGATTTCGAGCGTGCTGAAGCGCGCGTCCGATACGAGAAGCGCGATGGCGAGGGCGACGAAGAAGATGAGCCGCGCGAGCGCGGGCGGACCTTGCTTGAAGAGGGGCGGCGGACTGTATTCCATGGTCGGCGCCGGGCGCGTGGCGATCGGTTAAATAATGCTCAGACGCGCGAACGGCGTGGCGGTTCGTTCTGAACGAGCGATCCGGCCACGCCGCGGGTGCGCCATATCAAACGGGACTGCTTAGGCGATCACTCGTCGATCACTCGTACGAGAAGATGCTGCCCAGCTTGTCCATGCGTTCGAGCGCCATGCCCGAACCGCGTACGACGCAGGTGAGCGGATCTTCGGCGACGAGCACCGGCAGGCCGGTTTCTTCCGCGAGCAGGCGGTCGAGGTCGCGCAGCAGTGCGCCGCCGCCCGTCAGCATCATCCCGCGCTCGGCGATGTCGGCGCCGAGTTCCGGCGGCGTCTGCTCGAGGGCGATCTTCACCGACGACACGATCTGGTTCAGCGGATCGGTCAGCGCTTCGAGGATTTCGTTGCTGGAGATCGTGAAGCTGCGCGGAATGCCTTCCGACAGGTTGCGGCCCTTCACTTCCATTTCCTTGACTTCGGAGCCCGGGAACGCGGAGCCGATTTCCTTCTTGATCGCCTCGGCGGTTTGTTCGCCGATCAGCATCCCGTAGTTGCGGCGGATGTAGTTGACGATCGCTTCGTCGAACTTGTCGCCGCCGACGCGCACCGAGCCTTTGTAGACGATGCCGCCGAGCGAGATCACGCCGACTTCCGTGGTGCCGCCGCCGATGTCGACGACCATCGAGCCGGTGGCTTCCGACACCGGCAGGCCGGCGCCGATCGCGGCCGCCATCGGCTCCTCGATCAGGTAGACCTGCGATGCGCCGGCGCCGTGCGCGGCTTCCTTGATCGCGCGGCGCTCGACCTGGGTCGAGCCGCACGGCACGCAGATGATGATGCGCGGCGACGGCGAGAACATGCGCGACTCGTGCGCCGTCTTGATGAACTGCTTGATCATCTGCTCGGTGACGGTGAAGTCGGCGATCACGCCGTCCTTCATCGGGCGGATCGCCTCGATGTTGCCCGGCACCTTGCCGAGCATCTGCTTGGCTTCCTTGCCGACTGCCTGGATCGTCTTCTTGCCGTTGGGGCCGCCTTCCTGGCGGATCGACACGACCGACGGCTCATCGAGCACGATGCCCTTGCCGCGCATGTAGATCAGGGTGTTTGCGGTGCCGAGGTCGATCGCCAGGTCGTTGGAGAAGTAGCTGCGCAAAAAACCGAACATTCAGAATCCTGTTTCGCTCTGGGCCGGCCCTGCATAGCGAACGCTGAGGGCGGGCAGCGGAAAAAATAACAGCCTCGGGAAGCGTGGCGGAAGCGGCCGCCGCGGCGCACGAAGCTGCGAGTGATGTCTACCGGGAATCGCACGAAGCACGCACGGCTTGCCGAAGCGGGGCGAAACGGTGCGGGAAAAGGCTGCCGGGTTTGGGTCGAACGCGTAATGATACCTTATAATTTCGCGGTATTTGAATCGAAACGGACGGTATTTTTGCCGCTTCGGCCCTGATTTTTGAGGGTGGGATCGTACCCTCCAACCCCCCGCCGCAGCGCGCTTTTCGATGCGCTGCGCAGCCTTGTTTTTCCGGTGATCGCATGGCCCTGACCCTGACCGATGTGAAACGCATCGCGCACCTCGCGCGACTCGAAATGGCCGACGCCGACGCCGAGCATACGCTCGGCCAGCTCAATGAATTCTTCGGCCTCGTCGAGCAGATGCAGGCGGTCGACACCGCCGGCATCGCGCCGCTCGCCCACCCGATCGAACAGATCCAGGAAGTCGCGCAGCGCCTGCGCGACGACGCCGTGACGGAAGTCGTCAATCGCGACGACAACCAGCGTCCGGCGCCGGCCGTCCAGGACGGCCTCTATCTCGTGCCGAAGGTGATCGAGTAAGCATTCGATGAGAAGCGCGCCGGCCGGCCTGCGCCGCGCGCCACCCAGAATTCCCAGGAAAACCACTCAATGCACGCAAAAAGCCTGACCGAACTGCGCGCCGCGCTCGCCGCCAAGGAATGCTCGGCCGTCGAGCTCGCGCAGCTCTACCTGAAACGGATCGACGCGGCACGCGACCTGAACGCGTTCGTCCATGTCGATGCCGACCTCACTCTTGCGCAGGCGAAGGCCGCCGACGCCGAGCTCGCGCGCGGCGCGGGCGGCGCGCTGACCGGCCTGCCGATCGCGCACAAGGACGTGTTCGTCACGCGCGGCTGGCGCTCGACCGCCGGCTCGAAGATGCTCGCGAACTACGAAAGCCCGTTCGACGCGACCGTCGTCGCCCGCCTGCAGGCGGCCGGCATGGTCACGCTCGGCAAGACCAACATGGACGAGTTCGCGATGGGCTCGTCCAACGAGAACTCGGCGTTCGGCGCGGTGAAGAACCCGTGGGACACGAACGCCGTGCCGGGCGGCAGCTCGGGCGGCAGCTCGGCGGCCGTCGCCGCGCGCCTCGCGCCGGCCGCGACCGGCACCGACACCGGCGGCTCGATCCGCCAGCCCGCGTCGTTCGCGGGCGTAACGGGCATCAAGCCGACCTACGGCCGCGTGTCGCGCTACGGGATGATCGCGTTCGCGTCGTCGCTCGACCAGGGCGGCCCGATGGCGCAGAGCGCGTCCGACTGCGCGCTGCTGCTGAACGCGATGGCCGGCTTCGACGAGCGCGACTCGACGAGCCTCGAGCGCGACGACGAGGATTTCACGCGTCACCTCGGCCAGCCGTGGGCGGCCGGCAACGATGCGGGCAAGCCGCTCGCGGGGCTGCGCATCGGCCTGCCGAACGAGTATTTCGGTGATGGTCTGGCCGACGACGTGCGCGCGTCGATCGACGCGGCGCTCAAGCAGTATGAAGCGCTCGGCGCGACGCTCGTGCCGGTGTCGCTGCCGAAGACGGAACTGTCGATCCCCGTGTACTACGTGATCGCACCGGCGGAAGCATCGTCGAACCTGTCGCGTTTCGACGGCGTGCGCTTCGGCCACCGCGCCGCGCAGTACGGCGACCTGCTCGACATGTACAAGAAGTCGCGCGCCGAAGGCTTCGGCCCCGAGGTGAAGCGCCGGATCCTGGTCGGCACCTACGTGCTGTCGCACGGCTACTACGACGCGTACTACCTGCAGGCGCAGAAGATCCGCCGCATCATCGCGAACGATTTCCAGGAAGCGTTCAAGTCGTGCGACGTGATCATGGGCCCGGCGTCGCCGACGGTCGCATGGGATCTCGGCGCGAAGGGCGACGATCCGGTGCAGATGTATCTCGCGGATATCTACACGCTGTCGGTGAGCCTCGCCGGTCTGCCCGGCATGAGCGTGCCGTGCGGCTTCGGCGCCGGCGCGAACGCGAAGCGCCCGGTCGGTCTGCAGATCATCGGCAACTATTTCAACGAAGCCCGGATGCTGCAGGTCGCCGACGCGTTCCAGCGCGCGACCGACTGGCACAAGCAAGTTCCGGCAGGGGTGTAAGCAATGACTACGCAATGGGAAGTCGTCATCGGTCTCGAGACGCACGCGCAACTGTCGACCGTCTCGAAGATTTTCTCGGGCGCGTCGACGCAGTTCGGCGCGGAGCCGAACACGCAGGCTTGCCCGGTCGACCTGGCGCTGCCGGGCGTGCTGCCGGTGCTGAACCGCGGCGCGGTCGAGCGCGCGATCCGCTTCGGCCTCGCGATCGGCTCGACCATCGCGCCGCGCAGCATCTTCGCGCGCAAGAATTACTTCTACCCCGATCTGCCGAAGGGCTATCAGATCAGCCAGTACGAGATTCCGGTCGTGCAGGGCGGCCAGATCACGATCCAGGTGCCCGCCAACGAAAAGGCCGGCAAGGAAGCGTACGAGAAGACCGTCAACCTGACCCGCGCGCACCTCGAGGAAGATGCGGGCAAGTCGCTGCATGAAGACTTCGCCGGGATGACCGGGATCGACCTGAACCGCGCGGGCACGCCGCTGCTCGAGATCGTCACCGAGCCGGAAATGCGCAGCGCGGCCGAGGCCGTCGCGTATGCGAAGGCGCTGCACGCGCTCGTCGTGTGGCTCGGCATCTGCGACGGCAACATGCAGGAAGGCTCGTTCCGCTGCGACGCGAACGTGTCGGTGCGCCCGGTCGGCCAGGAAAAGTTCGGCACGCGTGCCGAGATCAAGAACCTGAACTCGTTCCGGTTCCTTGAAGAGGCGATCAACTACGAAGTGCGCCGCCAGATCGAGCTGATCGAGGACGGCGGCGAAGTCGTGCAGGAAACGCGCCTCTACGATCCGGACAAGCGCGAGACGCGTTCGATGCGCAGCAAGGAAGACGCGCACGACTACCGCTACTTCCCCGACCCCGACCTGATGCCGCTCGTGATCGGCCGTGACTGGGTCGAGCGCGTGCAGGCCGGCATGCCCGAGCTGCCGGCCGCGATGCAGCAGCGCTTCGTCGAGCAGTACGGCGTGTCCGCGTACGACGCGGGCGTGCTGACGTCGAGCAAGGCGATGGCCGCCTACTTCGAGGCGGTGGTCGCGAAGGCCGGCGCGGCGAACGCGAAGATCGCCGCGAACTGGCTGATGGGCGACGTGTCGTCGCAGCTGAACCGCGACGGCATCGAGATCGACGCGATTCCCGTGTCGGCCGCGCAGCTTGCGCTGGTGCTGCAGCGCATCGCCGACGGCACGATCTCGAACAAGATCGCGAAGGAAATCTTCGCGACGATCTGGGACGAGAAGGCGACCGACGAAGGCGCGGCCGACCGCATCATCGACGCGAAGGGCCTGAAGCAGATTTCCGACACCGGCGCGCTGGAAGCGATCATCGACGAGGTGCTGGCGGCGAACGCGAAGTCGGTCGAGGAGTTCCGCGCCGGCAAGGAAAAGGCGTTCAACGCGCTGATCGGCCAAGCGATGAAGGCGACCAAGGGCAAGGCCAATCCGCAGCAGGTCAACGAGCTGCTGAAGAAGAAACTCGGCTGAGCATGGCCGCGCGCCTGAACCGCGCCTGACCACGGGCCGCCGCCGAACCTGTTCGGGGCGGCCCGTCGTTTTGGTGCATGCGTTATCGTGTGCGCGTGTGCATCGCACCGTCCAACGGAGGAACGAATGGCGAAACAACCGTCGCTCGACGATTTCCGCGTGCCGTACAGCACGCGCGAGAAGGAAGCTGCCGCATTCAAGCTCGATGCGTTCGATCCGGCCGCGAAGCCGTTTTCGTCGGGGTCGAAGGACGCCGACCGCGAACGGCTGTCGGCCGTATCGACCGAGCTCGACGTCCAGCAGGAGCGCCTGCACACGCAGCAGAAGAAGCGCGTGCTGCTCGTGCTGCAGGGGATGGATACCAGCGGCAAGGACGGCACCGTGCGCGCCGTGTTCCGCGAGGTCGATCCGCTCGGCCTGCGCGTCGTGTCGTTCAAGGCGCCGACGCCGATCGAGGCCGCGCACGACTTCCTCTGGCGCGTGCATGCGCAGGTACCGGCCGCGGGCGAGCTCGCGATCTTCAACCGCAGCCACTACGAAGACGTGCTCGTGCCGCGCGTGATCGGCGCGATCGATGACAAGGAATGCGAGCGCCGCTACCGGCAGATCCGCGATTTCGAGACGATGCTGTTCGAGAACGGCACGACGATCGTCAAGTGCTTCCTGCACATCTCGAAGGACGAGCAGCGCGAGCGGCTGCAGGCGCGCATCGACGATCCGACCAAGCACTGGAAGTTCGACATCGCCGATCTCGACGCGCGCAAGCACTGGGAGGCGTACCAGTCGGCGTACCGCGATGCGCTCGCCGCGACGTCGGCCGAGCATGCGCCGTGGTACGTGATCCCGGCGAACTCGAAGACGCACCGCAACGTGATGATCGCCGAGCTGCTGCTGCGCACGATGACCGACATGAAGCTCGAATTCCCGCCGCCGAAGCCGGAACTCGAAGGCGTGAAGATCCGCTAGGCTGCGAACCTGCAACCACATCGAACTGAACTGAACAACGGAACCCGACATGATGCGAGTGATTACCGCCAACCTGAACGGCATCCGCTCCGCCGCGAAGAAGGGCTTCTTCGAATGGCTCGGCGAACAGAATGCCGACTGCGTGTGCGTGCAGGAAATCAAGGTATCGGCCGACGACCTGCCGGCCGAATTCGTCGAGCCGCACGGCTTCAGGAGCTACTTCCATCACGCCGAGAAGAAGGGCTACAGCGGCGCGGGCGTGTACAGCCGCCACGAGCCCGATGACGTGATCATCGGCTTCGGCAGCAGCGAATTCGACTCCGAGGGGCGCTACGTCGAGGCGCGCTACGGCAAGCTGTCGGTCGTGTCGGTGTATGTGCCGTCCGGCTCGAGCGGCGAAGAGCGCCAGCAGGCGAAGTACCGCTTCATGGACGAGTTCATGCCGCACCTCGCCGAGCTGAAGAAGAAGCGCGAGGTGATCCTGTGCGGCGACGTGAACATCGTGCACAAGGAAATCGACATCAAGAACTGGAAGAGCAACCAGAAGAATTCGGGCTGCCTGCCGGAAGAGCGCGCGTGGCTCACGCAGCTGTTCGACGATGTCGGCTACGTCGACGTGTTCCGCACGCTCGATCCGCGCCCCGAGCAGTACACGTGGTGGAGCAATCGCGGCCAGGCGTACGCGAAGAACGTCGGGTGGCGGATCGATTACCAGATCGCGACGCCGGGCGTGGCCGGCACCGCGAAGCGCACGTCGATCTTCAAGGACATCAAGTTCAGCGATCACGCGCCGCTGACGGTCGATTACGACTACAAGAAGTGAGCGTCGGCGCGACGCGCTGCGCGTCGCCGTCGAGTCGTCCGGTCGCCGGACGCAAAACGGGGCCGCATGTCGAACATGCGGCCCCGTTTCGTTTGGTGCGTCGCTTACTGCTTGATCGACGCCATGTCGATCACGAACCGGTACTTCACGTCGCTCTTCAGCATCCGCTCGTAAGCGGCATTGATCTGCTGCATCGGAATCGTTTCGATATCCGACGTAATGCCGTGCTCCGCGCAGAAGTCGAGCATTTCCTGCGTTTCCGCGATCCCGCCGATCAGCGAGCCCGCGAGGCGGCGGCGCTTGAAGATCAGGTTGAACACCTGCGGCGACGGATGGTCGTGCTCCGGCGCGCCGACGAGCGTCATCGTGCCGTCGCGCTTCAGCAGGTGCAGGAACGGATTCAGGTCGTGCTGCGCGGCGACCGTGTTCAGGATGAAGTCGAAGCTGTTCAGGTGCGCGTTCATCTGCGCTTCGTCCTTCGAGATCACGACCTCATGCGCGCCGAGACGCTTGCCGTCCTCGATCTTCGACGGCGACGTCGTGAACAGCACGACGTGCGCGCCCATCGCGCGCGCGAGCTTCACGCCCATGTGACCGAGGCCGCCGAGGCCGACGATCCCGACCTTCTTGCCGGGCCCGACGTTCCACTGGCGCAGCGGCGAATAGGTCGTGATCCCCGCGCACAACAGCGGCGCGGCGCCGGCCGGGTCGAGTGTCTCGGGCACGCGCAGCACGAATGCCTCGTCGACGACGAGCTGCGTCGAATAGCCGCCGTACGTGACGTCGCCGGTCACGCGGTCCTGGCCGTTGTAGGTGCCGACGAAGCCGTTCTCGCAATACTGCTCGAGGCCTTCCGCGCAGCTCGGGCAGGTGCGGCACGAATCGACGAGACAGCCGACGCCGACCAGCTCACCGACCTTGAAGCGCGACACTTGCGGGCCGGTCGCGGTCACGCGGCCGACGATTTCATGGCCCGGCACGACCGGGTAGATCGTGTTGCGCCATTCGTTGCGGGCCTGGTGCAGGTCCGAGTGGCAGACGCCGCAGTAGAGCACCTCGATCTGGACGTCGAGGTCGCGCAGCGCGCGGCGCTGGAATTCGAACGGGGCGAGCGGCGAGCGCGCGTCGGTCGCCGCGTAAGCGTAGGTTGTGCTCATGCAGGGGGCTCCTTGTCCGGCAAAAAGTCCGGCGAATCAGACTGCCGCCGCATCATGTGGCGACGCGGCGAGACAGGTGCCCATCGTAAGGAGCGGGCCGCGTCGGCGAAATACACGAAGGTCTCGAAGATTTGCCTATTCCTCTCGAAGTGCACGCGAACGGCCGTCAAAACGCTTTCAAGGTGCTACATTGCGAGCCTGATTCTCTTGCCGGACATGACGACGCCCGTGAGCTTCCAACCCCTTTTCGACGACACGGGCGACCGTGTGCGGCGCCGCATGATCGAGCTGCATGCGCGTCTCGCGCCGAACGAGGGCGATACGCCGGCGGCGCTCGACGGCGTGCGCTTCTTCCGCGTGAACCGCCCCGTGCCGCGCATGCCGGTGCTGTACGAACCGAGCATCATCGTCGTGTGCCAGGGCCGCAAGCTCGGCTATCTCGGCGACCGCTCGTTCGTCTACGACGCGCAGCAGTATCTCGTGCTGTCGGTGCCGCTACCGTTCGAATGCGAGACCTTCGCGAGCATGGACGAGCCGTTTCTCGCGATCTCGATCCGCGTCGATCTCGCGGTGATCGCCGAGCTCGCGATCCTGCTCGACGAGACGCTGGGTGCTTCAGTCAGCGAGCCGCACGGCGTCTATTCGACGCCGCTCGACGCGCCGCTCGCCGACGCGGTGGTGCGGCTGCTCGAAGCGCTCGCGTCGCCGCACGACACGTGCGTGCTCGGGCCGGCGATCATGCGCGAGATCGCATACCGCGTGCTGACGGGGGCGCAGGGCGACGCGATTCGGGCGGCGCTCGTCCAGCAGCATCATTTCGGCCGCATCGCGAAGGCGCTGCGGCGCATCCATGCGGACCTGAAGGCCGATCTCGACGTCGAGACGCTCGCGCGCGAGGCCGGGATGAGCGTTGCGGTGTTCCACGCGCAGTTCAAGCACGTGACGGCGACGTCGCCGATGCAGTATGTGAAGGCCGCGCGCCTGCACCAGGCCCGGTTGATGATGGTGCAGGACGGTCTCGGCGCGGGTGCGGCGTCGGCACGGGTCGGTTATGCGAGCGCGTCGCAGTTCAGCCGCGAGTTCAAGCGGCTGTTCGGCCGCAGCCCGGGAGACGAAGTACGCTGGATGCGCGAAATCGGCAGCCGGCCGGTCGAGTCGGAAGTCGGCGCGTAGCGCCTGGCCTCGTGCGCCGGTGATGCGTGCCGGTGATTCCCGGGGAAGCCGCCGGGTGCGGCGCTCAGCGCCGTACGACCTTGCGCCGCTGCGCGCTGATGCCCGCGTAGTCGGGCAGCGTGTCGACGCGTTTGGCCGTCGCCTTCGCATACAGCGGCATCAGGTCCGGCAGGCGGTTCAGCAGATCCTGCCGCCGCGCGGCGCTGTACGGATGCATGTAGATGAAGCCCGACGTCTTGTTCGCGCGCGTCGCCGCCGCGAGCTTGTCCCACAGCGTGATCGCCGCGCGCGGATCGAAGCCCGCGCGGGCGGCGATGTCGCCGCCGATCACGTCGGCTTCGGTTTCGTCGGTCGGGTCGTAGCGCAGCGTCTGCAGGCGTTCGCCGAGGTTCAGCGCCTGCGGCAACGGATCGCCGACGCCGAACAGCGGCGGCAGCGTGGCGGCGCGCAGCGACGTTTGCGACGTCGCGCTGAAATTGCTGCGCGCGTGTTCGCGCAGCGCATGCGCGATGCCGTGTGCGATCAGCACGCCGAACTCGTCGTCGTTCAGGCGGACGCGATCGAGCAGCCCGCCGTACACGAGCACCTTGCCGCCCGGCAGGCAGGTGATGCGGATGTCGCGCGAGCGGATCACGTTGACGTCCCACGCCCAGCTCTTCACACGATCGTTCCACTTCACCGAATACGGCGCGAGCTTCATGACGATCGCGCGCAGCCGCTTCACGCGCGGCTGGTTCGCGGGCAGCAGGCGGTCGCTGTCGGCGGCGGCCTGGACGATCTGCGCGTATTCGTTCGCGGTGAGTTGTTCGAGCAGCGGCGACGGGATCAGCGTGCGGAACGCGATCGCATTGCCGTAGCGAACCTGCTGCGGCGCCGGCGTATAGGCTTTCGCGGGCACGGCGGCGCCGGTCGGCTGCGCGGCTTCGGCTGCAGGCGGGGGAGCGGATGCAGCCGGTGTGGACGGCGATGCCGGGGCAGCGGGCGCGGAGCCGGCCATGGCCGCAACGGTGTCGGACGCATGAGCGCTTCCCGCCGCGCCAAGCGTCGCGAAGCCGACGCCCAGCGCGGCGGCGACGCGCGCCACGCGATGCAGGCGGTCATTGCGCACGGCTGGCCTCGCCGTTGCGCGCGGTGCCGTTCCACGGCGCGATCTTGAACAGCAGCAGCATGCCGGGGATCGCGAGCGCGGTGCACACGATGAAGTAGTCGAACCAGCCGATCTTCGCGACGATGAAGCCGCTCGCGGCCGATGCGAGGGTGCGCGGCACGGACGCGAGGCTCGTGAACAGCGCGAACTGCGTGGCCGTGTAGCGCGGATCGGTCGTGCTCGCGATATACGCGACGAACGCGGCCATCGTCAGGCCGGTCGTGAAGGTTTCGACGCCGTAGACGATCGCGAGCGCGACCGTCATCGGGCTGAATTGCGGCGTGACCGCGACGCCGAACACGGACAGCGCCGCCGCGATCGCATGGCTCGTCGATACCGTGAAGTCGTACAGCATCGCGAGCACCGGCGAGCCGGGGCCGAGTTGCGCGAGCCATGCGAAGCCGAGCGTCGACACCATCTGCAGCGCGCCGAAGATCCACAGCCCGCGGCCGATCCCGATCTTCACGAGCCAGACGCCGCCGATGATGCCGCCGGCGACGCTCGCGACGAGCGCGGTGGTCTTCGCGACGATGCCGATCTCGGTGCGCGTGAAGCCGATGTCGAGGAAGAACGACGTCGACAGCGTGGTGGCCATCGTGTCGCCGATCTTGAACAGGAAGATGAACGCGATGACGAGCAGCGCGCCGCTCCAGCCGTCGCGCTGGATGAATTCGCGGAACGGCAGCACGATCGCGTCGCGCAGGTTGCGCGGCGGCGCGCCGACGACTTCCGGTTCGCGCACGAGCAGCGTCATCAGGATGCCCGGCAGCATGAACGCGCCGGTGAGCGCGAACACGGCGTCCCATGGCATGTGGTCGGACAGGATCAGCGCGAGCGAGCCGGGGATCAGCGCGGCGAGCTTGTATGCGTTCACGTGCACCGCGTTGCCGAGGCCTTGCTCGGTGTCGCGCAGCAGTTCGCGGCGATAGGCGTCGATCACGATGTCGGAGCTTGCGCCGAAGAACGCGACGAGCGTCGTGAGCGCGGCGACCGTCCAGATCGAGTCGCGCGGCGACACGAAGCCGAGCGCGGCGATCGCGCCGGCGACCAGCACCTGCGTGAGCAGCATCCAGCCGCGCCGGCGGCCCGGCCGCCAGCCGGGCAGGCGCGGGATGTAGCGGTCCATCAGCGGCGCCCACAGGAACTTCCACGTATACGGGAACTGGATCAGCGCGAACAGGCCGATTTCCTTCAGGTTCACGCCCTCGGAGCGCAGCCATGCCTGCACGAGGTAGACGAGCGTGAACAGGGGCAGCCCCGACGTGAAGCCCAGGAACACGCAGATCAGCATGTGCGTGTTCAGATAGGCGCGCCAGCCGGGGTGATCCTCGTGAGCGGTGAGTGCGGGCGCCTCGTGTGGCGTTTTGGACATGGACGGAAACTGGGTAGCGTTGACTGATGGCGGCGGCAGCGCAGGCGGCGGCGCGGGTAGCACAGGAGCGCGGCCGTACGTGCGTGCGGGCCGTCGGCGTCCGTCAACGGCCCCCCGGCTCAGCTGCGCTTGACGCGATAGACAGCAAGACTACCACGCCAGTTCGCTCCCCATCGAATCGGCTGGCCTTCGTGCAGCACGATGCGGTCGAGGATCGTGACGCCGACTTCGGGCGCGAGCGCCTCGAAATCCTTGATCGTCAGCACCCGGACGTTCGGCGTGTTGTGCCACTGGTAAGGCAGCGACTTCGACACCGGCATCCGGCCGCGCAGCACCGACAACCGGTGCGCCCAGTAGCCGAAGTTCGGGAACGACACGATGCATTCGCGTCCGACGCGCGCGGTTTCGCGCAGGATCGCGGCCGTCTGGTGGATCGTCTGAAGGGTTTGCGACAGGATCGCGAAATCGAAGCTGTGATCCTCGAACAGGCGCAGGCCGTCCTCGAGGTTCTGCTGGATCACGTTGATCCCGTTCTTCGCGCTGGCGAGCACGCCCGCGTCGTTCAGTTCGATCCCGTAGCCGGACACGTCGAGTTCTTCCGACAGCAGCGACAGCAGCGAGCCGTCGCCGCAGCCGAGGTCGAGCACGGTCGCGCGCGGTTCGACCCAGCGGGCGATCGCGCGGAAGTCCGCGCGGGCGGACAGGGAATTCAGTGCTTGCTGGTTCATGCCCCCACCTCGATGGCGATTCGTTCGTAATACGCGCGGAGCAGGTTGTGATAGCGCGCGTCGTCGAGCAGGAACGCGTCGTGGCCGTGCGGCGCGTCGATTTCCGCGTAGCTGACCGTGCGCTTGTTGTCGAGCAGCGCCTTCACGATCTCGCGCGAACGCGCCGGCGCGAAGCGCCAGTCGGTCGAGAAGCTCGCGATCAGGTATTTCGCCTGCGTGTGCGCGAGCGCGGCCGTCAGGTTGCCGTCGAACGCCTTCGCCGGATCGAAGTAGTCGAGCGCGCGCGTGATCAGCAGATAGGTGTTCGCGTCGAAGTAGTCGGCGAACTTGTCGCCCTGATAGCGCAGGTACGACTCGACCTCGAACTCCACGTCGAAGCTGAAGTTGTACGCGTCGAGCGCGCCGTCCGCACGGCGCAGCGCACGGCCGAATTTCTCGGCCATGTCGTCGTCGGACAGGTACGTGATGTGGCCGATCATCCGCGCGACGCGCAGGCCGCGCTTCGGCTTCACGCCGTGTGCGTAGTAGTCGCCGCCGTGGAAGTCGGGATCGGACAGGATCGCCGAGCGTGCGACCTCGTTGAACGCGATGTTCTGCGCGGACAGCTTCGGTGTCGACGCGATGTCGATGCAGTGCGCGACGCGCTCCGGATACATCAGGCTCCACGCGAGCGCCTGCATCCCGCCGAGGCTGCCGCCCATCACGGCGGCGAAGCGCTCGATGCCGAATGCGTCGGCGACGCGCGCCTGCGCGTGCACCCAGTCCTCGACGGTGACGACGGGGAAGCGCGCGCCGTACGGCTTGCCGGTCGACGGATCGATGCTCATCGGGCCGGTCGAGCCGAAACACGACCCGAGATTGTTCACGCCGATCACGAAGAAGCGGTTGGTGTCGAGCGGCTTGCCGGGGCCGACCATGTTGTCCCACCAGCCGGTGCTGCGCGGATCGTCCGCGTAGACGCCGGCGACGTGGTGCGACGCGTTGAGCGCGTGGCAGACGAGCACCGCGTTCGAGCGCGCGGCGTTGAGCTCGCCGTACGTCTCGACGACGAGCTGATAGTTGCCGATCACGCTGCCGCTTTGCAAGCGCAGCGGTTCGGCGAAGTGCATGGTCTGTGGAGCGACGATGCCGATCGATTCCATTCGTTCCGCCTTATGCCATATGACTGGGCGGCTAAATGGTGTCGGCGAGGCGCGGAGTCGAAGGTGCGCGGCTGACGACCTCTTTAGCCGCATTTGTAGTGAACCGCCGGGGAACGACGCATCGACGCGTCAAGGCCCCGGCCGGTTCGCGCGCCCGCAATCGAGTCAGCAAATCGGCGCGCTTCCGGCCTGCCGCCAAGGGGGCGGCAAGTCGGCAAAGTATAGCGGAATTCCGCCGGAGGCGGATTGCATCGGGGCGTGCGGCCCGCTGGCCCGTTACCAGCAGCGGTACTTTGCCGTGAATTGCCCCGTGGCCACCGAGTAGTCGGACAGGTTGCCTTCCGCGCGGAGGCTGGCCGATATCGAGAAGCGCTGGCTCACTTGTCCGGTCGTGCCGAGTCGGATGGAAGCGCGCGTCACTGCAGAATCAGCCGCAAATGCGCATCGGCCTGTTCCCCGGGCGGCTTCTGGAACCCGCCTTTGGCAAAGCGATGCCACCGGCCGATCACATAGCTGACGAGCAGGCTTGCGCGCGCGGCGGGATCGTAATCGGCCGGCAGCACGAACGGCGCCGCGCCGTCGGGCGCCTGGGATTCGGTGCGCGCGACCCGCAGGCACTGCTTGACGGTCGCCTCGATCCGGTCGAGCAGCTGGTTCACGCGCTCGGTGAGCCGCTCGTCCTCGCCGACCAGCGCCTCGCCGGTCAGCACGCGCGTCATGCCGGGGTTCTTCGCGGCGAAATTGAGCATCGTCAGCGCGATCGTGCGTGCCTGCAGCACGCCGTTCGGCTCCTTCGCGACGATCTGGTTGACGAGGCCGAACAGCGCCTGCTCGATGAACTCGATCAGCCCTTCGTACATCTTCGCCTTGCTGGAGAAGTGCCGGTACAGCGCGGCTTCCGACACGTCGAGCCGGGCCGCGAGCGAGGCCGTCGTGATTTTTTCGGGCTTCGGCGCCTCCAGCATCGCGGCGAGCGTCTGCAGGATCATCACGCGCCGCTCGCCCGGCTTCGGGCGCGGGCGGGACGGCGTGGCCTGGTCTTCCGTTACGGCTTGGTCCTGCGGGTAAGTCGGCTGCATTTTTGTCGCCCCGATCGTGTGCCCAGTCGCAGCGATTTTAACGAACGAATGCGCTGGTCGACATAATGCGGCCGGCCGATGTTCGGCAGATGACCCGGAAGGTGGCCCGTGATCCATACGGTGCCGATGCCGAGGCGCTTGTAGCGCTTCAGGTGGCTGCGGGTATCCTCGACGAGGATCGCGTCGGCGAGCCGCGCGTGCGCGGCGCGCAGCGTGCGGCGCAGCATCGTGTGATCGGGCTTTGCGCGCCACGCACGCCGGTCTCGCATGTGCTCGATCGCGATCACGCGCTCGAACAGGCGTTCGATGCGCAGCTCGCGCAGCACCGCGCGCGCGTAGTTCTCGGGCGCGTTGGTCAGCACGAACTTGCGGCCCGGCAGCGCGGCGATGATGCGCGCAAGGCCGCGCTCGGCGCGCAGCATCGCGGGCAGGTCGGAAAACGTGTGCACGACCCGCAGGAAGTCGTTCGGATCGATCGGATGGTGGCGCGTGAGGCCGAGGAGCGCGGCGCCGTAGCGCTGCGTGTAGCCGGTGCGCAGGCGATCGGCTTCGACGCGCCCGACGTGGAGCGTGTCGATGATGTATTGCGTCATCGCGCGGTTGATCTCCGGGAAGATCGCGTGCGATGCGTGGTGAAGCGTGTTGTCGAGATCGAACAGCCAGACAGGCGAGCCGGCGCGCGGCCGGCTGCGGGAGATGCGCCGGCGTCGCAGCGACGCCGGCAGGTCGGGGCGGGTGGTCTTGCGGCGCGCGCTCAATGCGAGCGGATCATCGTGCCGAACGGCTGCTCGGTCAGGATTTCCAGCAGCACCGAGTGCTCGATGCGGCCGTCGACGATGTGCACCGACTTCACGCCGCTCTTCGCCGCGTCGAGCGCCGACGAGATCTTCGGCAGCATGCCGCCCGAGATCGTGCCGTCCTCGAACAGCGCGTCGATCTCGCGCGCCGACAGGTCGGTCAGCAGGTTGCCGTCCTTGTCCATCACGCCGGGGATGTTGGTCATCATCAGCAGCTTCTCGGCGTTCAGCACCGTGGCGAGCTTGCCCGCGACCAGATCGGCGTTGATGTTGTATGAGAGGCCGTCCTCGCCGAAGCCGATCGGCGAGATCACCGGGATGAATGCGTCGTCCTGCAGCGCCTTCACGACCGCCGGGTTGATCGCCTCGACTTCGCCGACCTGGCCGATGTCGATGTACTGGCCCGGATTGTCGCGGTCCGGCATCAGCAGCTTGCGAGCATGGATCAGGCCGCCGTCCTTGCCCGTCAGGCCCACCGCATGGCCGCCGAAGTGGTTGATCAGCATCACGATGTCCTGCTGGACTTCGCCGCCCAGCACCCATTCGACGACTTCCATCGTTTCTTCGTCGGTGACGCGCATGCCCTGGATGAAGGTGCCGGCCTTGCCGATCTTCTTCAGCGCATGATCGATCTGCGGGCCGCCGCCGTGGACGATCACCGGATTGATGCCGACCAGTTTCAGCAGGATCACGTCGCGCGCGAAACCCTGCTTGAGCCGCTCTTCCGTCATCGCGTTGCCGCCGTATTTGATCACCACGGTCTTGCCGTGGTAGCGGCGGATGTACGGCAGCGCCTCGGCGAGGATTTCTGCCTTCAGCGTGGGGGCGATCTGCGAGAGGTCGATGGGCTCGGACATGGCGGCGGCTCTGGCTGGGAACGGTTGAAACAGGGCGAATTGTACAGGAGTGGCGCAGCGCAGCATCGGGTTTTTGGGCTGGCCGGACGGCCGATCGCGCGGGCCCGGCGCCACGCGCGGCGGCCCGTCGGCCATGGCGCCGGACCCTGCGCCGGACCCTGCGCCGAACCCCACGCCGAACCCCACGCCGAACCCCACGCCGAACCCTGCGCCGACCCCCGCGCCGGCGGCGCGAGCGGGGCGACGTGCGCCGCGTGCGGCGCGGTGTCGGCGGCACGCATCGGCCGGACGGCAGACGTGCAAAATCCGTGCGCCGCGCTATGCTTGTCGCGTAGGGAGACGTGCATGCCCGCTTTCACGCTTGAGCCATGACCGATTCCGCCGCCGCCGCCCGTTCGACCCCGCGCCGAGCGCGTTGCCCGCACTGCGGGCGCGGCTTCGACTGCGGCGCCGGCACGCAGCCGTTCGAGTGCTGGTGTGCATCGATGCCGGCCCTGCCCGGCGGCGCGCCGTCGGCAGCCGGTACGCGTTGCCGCTGTCCGGAGTGCCTCGCCGACGAGATCGCGCAACGCATGACCGGTGCGGCCGGCTGACGGTTGCCGGCCCGTGCAACCCGATGCGACGCCGGCTCGCCCGGTGCTCCGTTCGTCCCCACCGATCCGGCCCCCGGTAGAGGCGCCGGGCGCTAAACGGGTAAACTGCTCGGATGCAACGAATCACCACCACCGGGCGCGTCAACCTCAGTCACCTGTTCTGGCTGCGCAATCTCGCGATCATCGGCCAGCTCGTGACGATCGGCGTCGTGCAGACCTATTTCGGCGTGCATCTGCCGCTGCCGGCGATGCTGATGGTCATCGCGCTCGAAATCGTTTTCAACGCGCTGACCTGGGTGCGCGTGCTGCGCGCGCGGCCCGAGACCAATTTCGAGCTGCTCGGCCAGCTGTGGGTCGACCTCGGCGCATTGTCGGCGCTGCTGTTCCTGTCGGGCGGCACGACCAACCCGTTCGTGTCGCTGTACCTGCCGTCGCTCGCGATCGCGGCGGCCGTGCTGCCGTGGCACCTGATGATCTGGCTCGCGGCGTTCGCGGTCGCGTGCTACGCGGCGCTCGGCTTCGATTCGGTGCCGCTCAACATGGATAACCCGGCGAACCTGTTCGACTACTACCGCACCGGGATGTGGGCGAACTTCATGGTCAGCGTCGGGCTGATCGCATGGTTCGTCGCGCGCATGTCGAACGCGCTGCGCCAGCGCGATGCGGCGCTCGGCGAGGCGCAGGCGCACCTGCTGCGCGACGAGCGGGCGGTCGCGCTCGGCGTGCAGGCGGCCACCGTCGCGCACGAGATGGGCACGCCGCTGTCGACGATCGCGATGCTCGCGGAGGAACTGCGCGATGCGGCCCGCGCCGATCCGGGGCTCGCGCGCTACGAGGGCGACCTGAAGGTGCTGGAAGAACAGATGACGCTCTGCACGTCGGCGCTCGCGCGGCTGCGCAGCCGCGCGAGCGCGCCGGCGAGCCGTCAGCCGGTGGATGACTGGCTCGACACGTTCGTCGAGCACTGGCGCCTGCGGCATCCGCACGTGCAGTTCGAGCTGCTGGGTGCGCGCCCGTCTGGCGTCGCGCTCGACGACACGGTCGCGGCCGGCCAGATCCTGACGATCCTGCTCGACAATGCCGCGCGGGCGAGCCCGCACCGCGTGACGCTGGCCGCGAAGCTCGCGCACAACGACCGGGCGGGCGACCAGATCGAATTCGAAGTATGCGACGACGGCCCGGGCATTCCGGCCGCATTGCGCGAATCGCTCGGCGCGATGCCGGTCGACAGCACGCAGGGCGGGCACGGGGTCGGCCTGTATCTTGCGTTCAGCGCGGCCGCGCGCCTCGGCGGCGAGGTCGAGCTGTCCGATGTCACGCCGCGCGCGGCGGGCGGCAACGGGCGCGCGGGTGGCGGTGCGAACGGTCACGCCGCTGCTGCGTCGGGCCAGCGCGCGAGCGAACGAGCGGCAGCCGCGCCGGACAGCCGCCCGGCTGGCGTCACCGGCCGCGGCACCCGCGCGGTGCTGCGCCTGCCGGTGGCGCGCGTCACGGCGCCGGCCGCCTCAACCAACACGTAGACGGAGAAACCACATGAGCGAGAACAATTTCCTGGTGATCGACGACAACGAGGTGTTCGCGGGCACGCTCGCGCGCGGCCTCGAGCGCCGCGGCTACGCGGTCCAGCAGGCGCACGACAAGGAGGCGGCGCTGCGGCTCGCGGCCGGCGGCAAGTTCCAGTTCATCACCGTCGACCTGCATCTCGGCGACGATTCGGGGCTGAGCCTGATCGCGCCGCTGTGCGACCTGCAGCCCGACGCGCGGATTCTCGTGCTGACCGGCTACGCGAGCATCGCGACCGCCGTGCAGGCCGTGAAGGAAGGCGCCGACAACTATCTCGCGAAGCCGGCGAACATCGAGTCGATCCTGGCCGCGCTGCAGACCAACGCGAGCGAAGTGCAGGCCGACGAGGCGCTCGAGAATCCGGTCGTGCTGTCGGTCGACCGGCTCGAATGGGAGCACATCCAGCGCGTGCTCGCGGAGAACAACAACAACATTTCGGCAACCGCGCGCGCGCTGAACATGCACCGCCGCACGCTGCAGCGCAAGCTCGCGAAGAAGCCGGTGCGCCAGTAAGCGGTGCGGCGGCAGCGGCCGGCCGCCCCAACGAAAACGGGCGGCCCCGAAGGAGCCGCCCGTTTCGCATTCGCCACCGCGCGCGTTACAGCACGTAGCGCGACAGGTCTTCGTCCTGCGACACTTCGCCGAGCGCACGGTCGACATACTGCGCATCGATCGTCACGCGC
Source organism: Burkholderia sp. Bp9015 (assembly GCF_003853505.1). Taxonomy (NCBI): domain Bacteria; kingdom Pseudomonadati; phylum Pseudomonadota; class Betaproteobacteria; order Burkholderiales; family Burkholderiaceae; genus Burkholderia; species Burkholderia sp. Bp9015. The sequence goes on along the minus strand of NZ_QTPZ01000012.1, from coordinate 105,971 downwards.
TCGCCGGCGTGGTTGCCGGCCGAGAACGACACTTCCTCGAGCAGCTTCTCGATCACCGTGTAGAGCCGGCGCGCACCGATGTTCTCGGTCTTCTCGTTGACCGCGTACGCGATTTCGGCCAGGCGGCGAATGCCGTCTTCGGCGAACTCGAGCTGCACGTCTTCGGTGGCGAGCAGCGCCTGGTACTGTTTGACGAGGCTGGCATCGGTCGCGACGAGGATTGCCTCGAAATCCTTCACCGACAGCGAGTCGAGCTCGACGCGGATCGGGAAGCGGCCCTGCAGTTCGGGAATCAGGTCGCTCGGCTTCGCGAGGTGGAATGCGCCGCTCGCGATGAACAGGATGTGATCGGTCTTCACCATCCCGTACTTCGTGTTGACCGTCGTGCCCTCGACGAGCGGCAGCAGGTCGCGCTGCACGCCCTGGCGCGACACTTCGCCGCCGCTGCCTTCGTTGTTGCGCGACGTGATCTTGTCGATCTCGTCGAGGAACACGATGCCGTTCTGCTCGACGTTCTGCACGGCCTTCGTCTTCACTTCCTCGTCGTTGAGCATCTTCGCCGCTTCCTCGTCGGTCAGCAGCTTCAGCGCTTCCTTGATCTTCACCTTGCGGCGCTGCTTCTTGCCGCTGCCGAGGTTCGAGAACATCGAGCGGATCTGCTCGGTCATTTCTTCCATCCCCGGCGGCGCCATGATGTCCATGCCGGCCGACGGCTGCTCGAGGTCGAGCTCGACTTCCTTGTCGTCGAGCTGGCCTTCGCGCAGGCGCTTGCGGAAGGTCTGGCGCGTCGCGTTGTTGTCGTCGTTCGCGTGGTCGGCATTGCCGCCGAAGCCCACCGCGCGCGGCTGCGGCAGCAGGATGTCGAGGATGCGGTCTTCCGCCTGGTCGGTGGCCTTGCTGCGCACCTTGCGCATCTCGGATTCGCGCGTCTGCTTGACCGAGATCTCGATCAGGTCGCGCACGATGCTGTCGACGTCGCGGCCGACGTAGCCGACCTCGGTGAACTTGGTCGCTTCGATCTTGATGAACGGCGCGTCGGCGAGCTTCGCGAGGCGTCGTGCGATTTCGGTCTTGCCGACGCCCGTCGGCCCGATCATCAGGATGTTCTTCGGCGTGATTTCCTGGCGCAGCGGGTCGGCGACCTGCTGGCGGCGCCAGCGGTTGCGCAGCGCGACCGCGACGGCCTTCTTCGCCTTGGCCTGGCCGATGATGTGCTTGTCGAGTTCCGAGACGATCTCGGCAGGGGTCATGGTGCTCATGGGGCGGTCCTTACTCGATCGTTTCGATGATGCGGTTGTGGTTCGTGTAGATGCACATGTCGCCGGCGATCTCGAGCGACTTCTCGACGATCTCGCGCGGCGACAGCTCGGTGTTCTCCGCGAGCGCGCGGGCCGCGGCCTGCGCATAGGCGCCGCCCGAACCGATCGCGCAGATGCCGCCTTCCGGGTCGAGCACGTCGCCGTTGCCGGTGATCACGAGCGTGGTGGTCGCGTCGGCCGTGATCAGCATCGCCTCGAGGCGGCGCAGCATCCGGTCGGTGCGCCAGTCCTTCGCGAGCTCGACGGCCGCGCGGGTCAGGTTGCCCTGGTGCTTCTCGAGCTTCGCCTCGAAGCGATCGAGCAGCGAGAACGCATCGGCGGTGCCGCCCGCGAATCCGACCAGTACCTGGTTGTTGTAGATCCGCCGCACTTTCCGCGCGCCACCCTTCATGACGATGTTGCCGAGGGTTACCTGGCCGTCGCCGCCGAGCGCGACCTTGTCGCCGCGCCGGACCGAAACGATGGTCGTGCCGTGAAATTGCTCCATCTGCGTTCCTTGAGAAAAACGGGGAAGAGTCGGGCGGCGCGACGCGCCGCCGCGTGAATCCGCAGTGCGCCGGGGAGCGGCCCGGCGCGCGTCCGTTTCATTTTAGGGCGGGCGCCGGGATATCAAGAGGGGGACGCAAATCGGCCGGCGGGCCGGGAACCGGTGCCGGAAAAACAAAAAGCGCGCGGCAGGCCGCGCGCTTTCGGGAAGCAGCGTGTCGGAGCGGAACGCCGCTCGATCAGTCGCCGAACAGCTTTTGGCGCAGCTCGCGGCGCTCTTGCGCCTCGAGCGACAGCGTGGCCGTCGGACGCGCGAGCAGGCGCGGAATGCCGATCGGTTCGCCGGTTTCCTCGCACCAGCCGTAGTCGCCGGAATCGATGCGGGCGAGCGACTGCTGAACCTTCTTGAGGAGCTTGCGTTCGCGATCGCGCGTGCGCAGCTCGAGCGCGTGCTCTTCCTCGATCGTCGCGCGGTCGGCGGGATCGGGGACGATCACCGTCTCGCGCAGGTTCTCGGTCGTCTGGCCTGCGTTCTTGAGGATGTCCGCCTGCAACTGTTCGAGCCGATTTTTGAAGAAGGCGAGCTGATCCTCATTCATGTAATCCTTGTCGCTCATCTTCAGGATTTCGGCTTCGGTCAAGAGTTTCTTCGTCATCTGCTTGCTTCTTCAATGTGCGGCAAATCAGGAGATAGTGCCTGCACTTTGGGATTACCCGCAACTGCCGCTTGCAATCATTTGCGATTTGCCGTCGCGGGGCCGAAAGCCTCTGGAAAACCGGTTCTCAAATACCAGGACAGGCCTGGCGCGGATTTGCGCGCGCGGCGAACCGGTACTGCGCGGCAGATCGCATCGGCCGCGGCCGGGTGGCGGATGGGCGATCCGGCGCGGTTGCGATGCCCGGGTAATGGTTCTGCAAGAACCGGGCCTGTTATTGCCGTACTCCAGCGGGCACGTATTGTAACTGAATCGCAAGCGGGCGCCGTATCGGGTCGATCCCCGTCGGCTGCGCCAATATCTAGAAAATATAACGCGCAAATCGCGAAAAAGCGATGACGGCGAAACCCTGCCCGGAAACGGCACCCCGCAAGCCCCGCGGCCGCCCGCGAAGGCGGCCGCACGGAAGGCCTGCGACACCGGCCCGACCGCTCAGGCGAGGCAGGCGTCGAGGCCGTCGGTGATCAGGTCCTGCGGCAGGTCGACGCCGATGAACACCATCTTGTTGGTCTTCTTCTCGACCGGCAGCCACTTCGCGGCGAGGTCGCTGCCCATCATCTGGTGCACGCCCTGGAACACGACCTTGCGGTCGACGCCCTTCATGTACAGCACGCCCTTGTAGCGCAACATCCGTTCCCCGTAGATCTGCAGGATGCCGCCGAGGAAGTCTTCCAGCTTGTTCGGGTCGAACGGACGGTCGTTGCGGTACACGAACGACTTGATCTTGTCGTCGTGGTGCGCGTGATGATGATGGCCGTGGTCGTGATCGTGCGCGCATTGACCGTGATCGTGGTCGCAATCCGCGTGATCGTGATCATGGTCGTGATCGTGGTGATGGTGCGCGTGGTCGTCCTCGGCGAGGAAGTCCGGGTCGATCTCGAGCTTCGCGTTCAGGTTGAAGCCGCGCAGGTCGAAGATTTCCTTGATGTCGGCTTCGCCAAAATTCACGACCTTGATCGTCGCCTTCGGGTTCATGTGCATCAGGCGGTGCTTGAGCGCCGCGACGGCCTGGTCGTCGACGAGGTCCGACTTCGTGATGAACAGGCGATCGGCGAAGCCGACCTGGCGCTGCACCACTTCGTGTTCGTCGAGCTGCGCGTTCGCATGCTTAGCGTCGACCAGCGTGATGACGGCGTCGAGCAGGAAATCGTCGGCGATCTCGCTGTCGATGAAGAAGGTCTGTGCGACGGGGCCCGGGTTCGCGAGGCCGGTCGTCTCGATCACGATGCGGTCGAAGTCGAGCTTGCCTTCGCGCTTCTTCGCGGCCAGATCGCCGAGCGCGCGGGCGAGGTCGCCGCGGATCGTGCAGCAGATGCAGCCGTTGCTCATCTGGATGATCTGCTCGTTCGTGTCCTGGACGAGGATCTCGTTGTCGATGTTCTCTTCGCCGAACTCGTTCTCGATCACGGCGATCTTCATGCCGTGCTGTTCATTCAGGATGCGCTTGAGCAGCGTCGTCTTGCCGCTGCCGAGGAAGCCGGTGAGGATGGTGACGGGAGTGGCCATGTCGGTCGCCTGTGGTTCGTGAATCGGGGTCAAAACCAGGATGTGTGCGTCGCGCCGTCGACTCGCGAGCCGGGGCGCACAACCATCCATTGAAACATACCTGTCAAGCCCTCGCCCGTCGTCCGGACGACAGGCGAGAGCGCGGTTCCGCCAGCGCACGAACGGCCGGCGGACGGGTGTGCGTCTAGATCGGGGCGATCAGACGATTTGCAACAGCAGGCCCTTCAGATATTCGCCTTCCGGGAACGCGGCGAGCAGCGGGTGATCGACGCCCGCGCCGAGCCGCTTCAGGATCCGCGCGTCGACCTTCGCGTCGGCAGCCGCGCCCGCGACGATCTTCTGGAACAGGTCCATGTCGATCGCGCCCGAGCACGAGTACGTGAACAGCAGGCCGCCCGGACGCAGCAGCTTGAAGCCGCTCAGGTTGATGTCCTTGTAGGCGCGCGACGCGCGATCGACGCTGTCGCGGGTCGGCGCGAACTTCGGCGGATCGAGCACGATCAGGTCGAAGCGCTCGCCTTCGTCGACGAGGCGGCGCAGCGTCTTGAACGCGTCCGCGTCGAGCCAGGTCGCGCGGTCGGGATCGAAACCGTTCGCGACGACGTTCTGCTGCGCGAGCGCGAGCGCGTCGCCCGACGAATCGATCGACACGACGCGTTTCGCGCCGCCCTTGAGCGCCGCGAGCGAGAAGCCGCCCGTGTAGCAGAAGCAGTTCAGTACGTCGCGGCCGTCCGCGTATTGCGCGACGAGCGCGCGGTTGTCGCGCTGGTCGACGTAGAAGCCGGTCTTGTGGCCGTTCGGCACGTCGACGTGATAACGCACGCCGTTTTCGTTCGCGATCAGCGTAGCGGGCGGCGCGTCGCCGGCGAGCACGCCGGTCGTCTGCGCGAGCCCTTCCTTGTCGCGGATCGACACGTCCGAGCGTTCGTACACGTTCGGGCAGCCGGTCGCGCCGCTGAGCGCCGCGACGATCGCATCCTTCCATGCCTCGACGCCCGCGGCCATGAACTGGCACACGAGCTGGCCGCGCGGCGCGGCGCCCGGCTCCGCCGTGTCCGCGATGTAGTAGTCGACGATCAGCCCCGGCAGCCCGTCGGCTTCGCCGAACACGAGCCGCACCGCGCCCGTGCCCGACACCATCGTCGTGCGGTGCGCGACCGCGCGCTGCACGCGGCGCTTGAAGAAGGCGTGATCGATCGGCTCGTTTTCGTCGAAGCTCCACACGCGCACGCGGATCTGCGACTGCGGGCTGTACGCGCCGCGCGCGAGGAAGCGGCCGTCGTGCGCGCGCACGACCACGGTCGCGCCGGGGGCGGGCGTGCCGTCGACGCGGTCGATCGCATTGGCATAGATCCACGGATGCCGGCGCAGCAGCGATTTTTCCTTGGACGGTCTGAGTGTGACGGTTTGCATGATCGGATCGATTGGGGCCGCGGACGGCGCTGGCCGTTGCCGGCCGCCGCGCGCGGCGGGTAGGGCGGAACGCGCGTCAGTCGCGCTTCTTCGCGCGCGGATGCGCGCTGTCGTAAATTTTCGCGAGATGCTGGAAGTCGAGCGACGTGTAGACCTGCGTGGCGGCGACGCTCGCGTGGCCCAGCAGCTCCTGCACCGCGCGCAGGTCGCCGCTCGACTGCAGCACGTGCGTCGCGAACGAATGGCGCAGCACGTGCGGGTGGACGTTGGCGGGGATGCCCGCGGCCAGCGCCGCGCGCTTCACGCGGTCGCGCACGACGCCCGGCGCCATCCGGTTGCCGCGCACCGACACGAACAGCGGATGCGGATCGTGCTTCACGAATTCGCCGCGCACCGCGAGCCACGCGTTCAGCGCGTCGATCGCCTTGCGGCCGACCGGCACCTTGCGCTCCTTGTTGCCCTTGCCGCGCACGGTGACTTCGGCTTCGGCGAGATCGAGCCAGCCGGCCGAGCGGTAGCCGTCGGCCTGCGTATACATGACGTCGAGCCCGACCAGTTCCGCGAGGCGCAGCCCGGACGAATAGAACAGCTCGAGGATCGCGTGATCGCGGATGCCTTCGGTCGTGCCGGCGAGCGGCGTATCCATGAGTGCGACCGCATCGTCGACCGACAGCGCCTTGGGCAGCGATTTCTCGCGTTTGGGCGCGCGCACCCCGGCAACGGGATTCGCGGGCAGCTCGACGCGCTGCGCGAGCCAGCGATAGAACGCACGCCATGCGGAAAGCCGGTGCGAGATCGAGCGAGCGGACAAGCCGCCCGCGTGTGCGCGCACGACCGCGCCGCGCATGTCGGCGGCCGTCAGCGCGTCGAGCGGGCGGCCGGCGGCGAGTTTCTTCAGTTCGTCGAGTTCGTGCGTGTACGCACGCAGCGTGTGTTCCGACAGCTGCCTGACGTGTTTCAGGTTCGACAGGTAGGCGGCGATCGGATCGTCGGTCATCGCGGGAGCGATCTCAATGCGGCAGCAGACGCGTGAGCGCGGCGCTCGCGAGCGTCGCGATCTGCGCGAGGAAGTCGGTCGCCATCCCGTCGTGGAAGCGGCGCGGATCGGGCGAGCCGAGCACGAGCAGGCCGAACGCGGGCGCATCGGTGCCGCCGAGCGGCGCACGCAGCGCGAGCAGCGCGACCGACGTGGCCGCGCCGTCGCCGGCCGGCGCGGCTTCGGCGCCTTCCGCCGCATTCGCGGCCGGCGCCGCGAGCGCGGGCGCGAGCCACTGGGCCGCTTCGAATCCGGTGTTCGCGCCGCAGTACGGCGTCGACAGCCCGTTCGTGAAGAGCCGCACTTCCTCGCCGACCTGGCGCGCGAAATCGGCCTGCGCATAGGTGTCGGCGACGTCCCAAACGCGCAGCGCGGTTTGCGGCACATCGAACACGTCGGCGATGCCTTCGGCGATCGTGCGCGGCAGCGCGTACGGGTCGCGTTCCGCGATCACGCGCGCGGTCCAGCGGCTGAACTTCGCGGACAGGCTGTCGTTCTCGTGGCCGTAGCGCACGAGTTCGGCGAGCCGGCGCTCGAGATGCTTGTTCTTGTCGCGCAGCATCTCCATCTGCCGCTCCTGCAGCGAGATCGCGGCCTTGCCGTGCGGGTTCGCGAGACGGATCGTCGCGAGCAATTCCGCGTGTTGCGCGAAGAATTCGGGATTGGCGAGCAGGTAGTCGGCGACTTCGCGATCGTTCATGTGGCTGGAGCGTTCTTCGGTTATCGGGACGTTGAAGGGTCAGACGTTCAGGTCGATCTCGCCTTCGAACACGGTCGTGGCGGGCCCGGACATCATCAGCGCGGCGGCTTCGTCGCGCGCGCCGCCCCAGCCGATCGTCAGCGTGCCGCCATGCGTGTGCACGGTCACCGGCGAATCGAGCAGGCCGCGCCGGATGCCGGCCGCCACCGCCGCGCACGCGCCGGTGCCGCATGCGAGCGTCTCGCCCGCGCCGCGTTCGTACACGCGCAGCTTCACCTCGCTGCGCGACACGATCTGCATGAAGCCGGCGTTCACGCGCTGCGGGAAGCGGGCGTGGCGCTCGATCAGCGGGCCTTCGTCGAGCACGGGATACGCTTCGACGTCGTCGACGACCTGCACCGCGTGCGGGTTGCCCATCGACACCGTCGAGATCCAGCGCGTGTGGCCGCCGACGTCGAGTGGCCACAGCGTGTCGTTGCCTTCCGTCCGGCCGTCGAGCCCCGCGGCGTCGAACGGCACCTCCGCCGGCGCAAACACGGGCGCGCCCATGTCGACGACGACTTCGCCGTTGTCCTGCATCGTCAACGTGATCAGGCCCTTCATCACCTGCACGCGCACGCTGCGCTTGTCGGTCAGGCCGCGGTCGCTGACGAACTTCACGAAGCAGCGCGCGCCGTTACCGCAGTGTTCGACTTCGCCGCCGTCGCAATTGAAGATCCGGTACTTGAAATCCGCGCCGTCGACGGTCGGTTTCTCGACGAGCAGCAACTGGTCGGCGCCGATGCCGAAGTGTCGGTTGGCGAGCGCGCGCACCTGCGCCTCGGTGAGCGGCGGCAGCGCGCGCGAATAGCTGTCGAGCACGACGAAGTCGTTGCCCGCGCCGTGCATCTTGGTGAACGAGAGTTTCACTGGGTCCGGAATTCCATGGCGAACAGGGCGGCCGGCACGACGGACGCGGCGCGCCGTCATGCCGGGCGGCGTCGTTCGTCGTGCTGATCTCAACCGCAAATGATACATGCAGCCGACAGGGGCGTCCTGCGCGGGCGGGGCGCCGGGTGCCGTTCGGGCGGCGGAGCGCGGCGATGCCGGCCGATCGGCTGACTGGTCGCGTGGGCACCGAGTCGGCAGATTGAGGTGGTGCGGTGTGGCGAGCGTTGTCGGGACAGGTGAATCCGGCGGTACGCGTCGCGCCGTTTCCAGCGCACGGGATTTCGCCGCGTGCGCGTTTTCGTACCGGTCAAATTGACAAATCAATCAGGCGATTCGTATAGTCTGGCTATACGCCATGTGGGCCATGCCGTCGAATCGCACTCGAGTGTGGGAGGCCCATGATCAAGTCATGGCAGCACAAGGGGCTGGAAGCGTTTTTCACGAACGGGAGCAAGGCTGGCATCCGGCCGGATCATGCCCCGAGGTTGCGGCGCCAGCTTGCCCGTCTCGACATGGCGAGCCAGCCGTTCGACATGAACGTACCCGGCTGGCGCCTGCATGGCCTCGCCGGCGGGCTGGAGGGTTACTGCTCGGTGAGCGTGAGCGTCAACTGGCGCCTGACGTTCAGATTCGAGGGCCCGGATGCCGTCCTGGTCAACTATCAAGACTATCACTGAGGTCATTCAACGCCATGACTCGCATCTTCAATCCGCCCCATCCGGGCGAGGCGCTGCGCGACGACGTCTTGCCGGCGCTCGGCCTGACCGTCACCGAAGCCGCCGCGCAGCTCGGCGTCACGCGCGCGGCGCTGTCGCGCATCCTGCACGGCCATGCCGGCATCTCGCCTGAAATGGCGCTGCGTCTCGAAGCGTGGCTGGGCGAGGAAAACGGCGGGAAGGCGGATCTGTGGCTGGCGCAGCAGTCGGCCTACGATCTCTGGCAGGCGCGCGCGAAAGGCGCGCCGAAAGTGGCGAGGGTACAGGCGCGTATCTGACGACGCGCCCGCGGGTTCGACTCAGTAGAGGCTCGGCTCGCCGGGCGGGCGCGTCTTGAAGCGCTTGTGCACCCAGTAATACTGCTCGGGCATCAGCGGAATCTGCTCTTCGAGGAATTCGTTCATCCGCCGCGCGTCGAGATCGTCGTCGCCGGTCGGATAGTGATCCCACGGCTTGAACACCTTCAGCCGGTAACCCTGGTAGTTCGGCAGCACTTCGCCGATGAACGGCACGACCTGCGCGCGGCCCGTCTTCGCGAGCCGGCCGACGGCCGTCAGCGTGCACGCGGGCACGCCGAAGAAGGGTACGAACGTCGAATTGCGCAGCCCGTAGTCCATGTCGGCGCCGAGCATCACCGGCTTGCGGTCGCGCAGCCAGCGCAGCACGACGCGCGCGCTGTCCGCGCGGCCGACCATCTCGGCGTCGAAACGCCCGCGCGCCTTCTTCGCTTCTTCCTCGAGTATCGCATTCGAGAACGGCTGGTACAGCGATCCGCAACGGCGCTGCAGTGAACGGTTCAGCCAGATCGAGCCGGCTTCGATGCCGACGAAATGCAGGCCCAGGAACAGCGTCGGGGGCAGATCGGGGTCCGTGAGATCGACCGCGCTGTCGACCTGGATCAGTTTCGCGAGCTTGCGCTCGGAGCCGAACCACTGGACGCTGCGCTCGACGTAGCTGCGGATCGCGTGGCGGAAATGCCGGCCCGCCACTTCCTCGCGCCGCTCGTCGCTCCAGTCGGGGAAGCAGAGTTTCAGATTGGTATGTACGATGCGCTTTCGCCGGCTGGGAATCTGGTACAGCAGCCAGCCGAGGCCGTCGCCGAACCGTGCGGTCAGACCGTACGGCAGCAGGGCGAGCAGCTTCAGCAAGCCGATGGCGAGGTGCGTGCCGAGGCGGCCTAGCATGCGGAATCTCCGTGGGGCCGGCTGGCCGGCGCGTTGCGAACAGGGGGGTAGGACAGCGGACGATGCAGCACGTGTGGCGCTCTGTGACAATTCACGAAAGCCGCTATAATACGGGCTTCGCCGAGTTAACTGACAACTTGCGGGGCGAAGCCGGCTGGCGCGAAGCGCGCTGCCCGGTCCTGGTAATCCGCTAAAGCGTCGCCGCTTCAGGCCAACGAAGCTGGCTACGTGAAACCCACCGTAACCACACAGGAGCCTGAAAAAGTGGCAAACGATTATCTCTTCACGTCCGAATCCGTCTCCGAAGGCCATCCGGACAAGGTCGCGGACCAAATCTCGGACGCGATTCTCGACGCCATCCTCGAGCAGGACAAATACTCCCGCGTTGCGGCCGAAACGCTGTGCAACACGGGTCTCGTCGTGCTGGCCGGTGAAATCACCACGACGGCCAACATCGACTACATCCAGATCGCGCGCGACACCATCAAGCGCATCGGCTACGACAACACCGACTACGGCATCGACTACAAGGGCTGCGCGGTGCTCGTCGCGTACGACAAGCAGTCACCGGACATCGCGCAGGGCGTCGACCGCGCGCATGACGACAACCTCGATCAAGGCGCGGGCGACCAGGGCCTGATGTTCGGTTACGCATGCGACGAAACGCCGGAACTGATGCCGCTGCCGATCTACCTGTCGCACCGTCTCGTCGAGCGCCAGGCCAGCCTGCGCCGCGACGGCCGCCTGCAGTGGCTGCGCCCGGACGCGAAGTCGCAGGTCACGGTCCGCTACGTCGACGGCAAGCCCGATTCGATCGACACCGTCGTGCTGTCGACGCAGCACGCACCGGACATCGAGCTGCCGGCGCTGCGCGAAGCAGTGATCGAGGAAATCATCAAGCCGACGCTGCCGGCCGACCTGATCAAGGGCGACATCAAGTTCCTGGTGAACCCGACCGGCCGGTTCGTGATCGGTGGCCCGCAGGGCGACTGCGGCCTGACGGGTCGCAAGATCATCGTCGATACCTACGGCGGTGCCGCACCGCACGGCGGCGGCGCGTTCTCGGGCAAGGATCCGTCGAAGGTCGACCGTTCGGCAGCGTATGCCGGCCGTTACGTCGCGAAGAACATCGTCGCGGCAGGTCTCGCATCGCGCGCGCTGATCCAGGTGTCGTACGCGATCGGCGTTGCCGAGCCGACCTCGGTGATGGTCAACACGTTCGGCACGGGCCGCGTGTCGGATGCGGTGATCACGAAGCTCGTCCGCGAGCATTTCGACCTGCGTCCGAAGGGCATCATCAAGATGCTCGACCTGCTGCGCCCGATCTACGAGAAGACGGCCGCTTACGGCCACTTCGGCCGCGACGAGCCGGAATTCTCGTGGGAAGCAACCGACAAGGCACTCGCGCTGGCCGAAGCGGCTGGCGTGGAGCCGACGGCACGCGTCGCATAAGCGTCGTCCGCCTGAAACGAAAAACCCCGGCATGCCGGGGTTTTTTTATGCGCGTCGCGCGCCGGCGGAATGACGCGCGCGCGACGATCGTGGCGGGCAGCGTGCCGCCGGCTCGGCTTCAGCGTGCGCCGAACCCGAACCAGCCGTTGCTGGCCGCGAGGCGGCGCGGGCGATTGACGCGGCGCTGCGGGCCCAGCGTGCGGCGCAGCGCGAGCGCGCGCAGCGACGACGGCTTCTGCAGCAGCGAGCGCAGGCCGGCGCGGCGGGCGAACGCCTGTGCGCTCATCATCGAGAAGAACGCGTGGAACCACGCGCGGATGCCGTCCAGCCGGCTGTGCGCGTGCGTGTGCTCGGCGAGCGCCTGCGTGCGCGCGCGGTGATGGCGCAGCGGGCGGGCGGGAGCGGACGGCACGACGCGCTTCGCAGCGCGGCTGAGACGGGAAGTCAGACGGAATGGCATGTGAACGATGCTTCGCTTGTATGGATGGCGCCCTTGAAGAGCGCACTGGTATGAACGGCCTCGGATGGCGCAACGGATCTTACCGAAAGTCGTTGCGCGCCGCGCCCGCCAGAATTGACAGGCCGCGACAGGCTACCGGGGTTTCATGACGTGCAAAAGTCGCGATAAACCCTTGTGCCGCAAGCGTGTCGTCGCATACCGCCTGTCGCTGAGGCTCGCGCCGCGCCGCACAGTTCCCTTGAGCCAGATCAAATCGGCGATTGGCATGCCCCTGCGTACGACAATGGCGCTGTTCGCGGCATCCGGCGCCGATTTACAATCGTCACATTCACACAATAAACGTCTGGCATCCCATGTCGTCTTCATTGCAGTCGGAATCGATCCGCGCGCAAGTCGCGGAATTGCGCGAACGCGGCTTCGTCGTCGCGCGCGGCCTCGTCGGCGAAGCGCAGTGCGCGACGCTCAAGCGGATCGCGGCGCGCCAGTTGCAGGAAGCGGCGGAGCCGATCGAGTTCGAGGCGGATTTGCGCTACCCGGGCGCGCCCGAGTCGAAGCATGCGCCGGGCGGGCATACGGTGCGGCGGCTGCTGGACGCCTACACGCGCGATCCGGCGTTCGCCGAGCGCGCGATCGCGCCGGAAATCGGCGCGTGGATGCGCGAGTACTTCGGCGAGCAGCCGGTGCTGTCGCGCGCGCATCACAACTGCATGATGACGAAGCATCCGGCGTACGGCAGCCTGACGGGCTGGCATCGCGACTTCCGCTACTGGTCGTTCGAACGCGCGGACATGGTGTCGGTGTGGCTCGCGCTCGGCCCGGAAACGAATGAAAACGGGGCGCTCTGGCTGGTGCCGGGTTCGCACACGGCCGAATTCGGGCCGGAAGCGTTCGACGACGCGAAGTTCTTCCGCAGCGACCTGCCGGAAAACCGCAAGATGATCGACGCGGCAACCTGCCCGCCGCTCCAGACGGGCGACGTCGTGTTTTTCCACTGCAACACGCTGCATTCGGCGGGGCAGAACCGCTCCGACCAGGTGAAGTTCTCGCTCGTCTACACGTATCACGGCGTGAGCAACCGGCCGGTGCCGGGCACGCGTTCGGCGGCGAAGCCGGAAGTGCAGTTCTAGCAGCGGTTCGGGCGGCGCTGCAGCCGCGTCGATGGTTCGATGCGGCGCGGCGGCCGCATGAGCGGATGAAGAAACGGGCGGCCTGGCCGCCCGTTGCGTTTTGTGCGGCCCGCATCACGCGAGGCGGGAACGTCGTCGTGCGTCGCGCGACTGCGTGATCAGCGCTTGTTGGCCGGCATCGCGAGGCCGATCAGGCCGATCAGCATCGCGACGGCGCCGCTGGCGATCAGCAGGATCGTTTTCGTGGCGGGCGAGCCGGTGAAGAAGCGCGACACGTTGTCGTTGATCGAATGGAACGACTGGCCGCCGAAATACAGCAGCACGACGCCGCCGACGAGCAGCGCAACCGAGATGACCCGGGACATACCAACCTCGCTGTAACGGTGATTCGAGACGCCGCAGTGTAGGCGACGCGCGCAGCCGCGTCCATTGCCGTGCGCGCGTCGGCCACGTTCGCTACCATAGCCGTCGTATGTTTCCTTCGCCGCCGGCGCGTGATGTTCGCGCGCGGCGCGCGTCCCTTCCCCGACGTCCTGACGGAACCGACTCATGGCCTACGAAGCAGCTTCCGAACGTTATGCCGACATGCAATACCGCACCTGCGGCAAATCCGGGCTCAAACTGCCCGCCCTGTCGCTCGGCCTGTGGCACAACTTCGGCGACTCGACGCCGATCGCGACGCAGCGCGAGATCCTGCGCACCGCGTTCGACCTCGGCATCAATCACTTCGACCTCGCGAACAACTACGGGCCGCCGTACGGCAGCGCCGAAACCAACTTCGGCCGGCTGCTGAAGGAAGATTTCCGGCCGTACCGCGACGAGCTGCTGATCTCGACGAAGGCCGGCTGGGACATGTGGCCGGGGCCGTACGGCAGCGGCGGCGGGTCGCGCAAGTACGTGCTCGCGAGCCTTGACCAGAGCCTGCAGCGCATGGGCCTCGACTACGTCGACATCTTCTATTCGCACCGCTTCGACGCACACACGCCCCTCGAGGAAACCGCCGGCGCGCTCGCATCGGCCGTGCAGCAGGGCAAGGCGCTGTATATCGGCATCTCGTCGTACTCGGCCGCGAAGACGCGCGAGATGGCCGAACTGCTCGCGCAATACAAGGTGCCGCTGCTGATCCACCAGCCGTCCTACAACATGCTGAACCGCTGGATCGAGCCGGACCTGCTCGGCACGCTCGACGAGATCGGCACGGGCAGCATCGCGTTCACGCCGCTCGCGCAGGGGCTGCTGACGTCGAAATACCTGAACGGCGTGCCGGACGACGCACGCGTGAACAAACCGGGCGGCGGCTCGCTGAAGCAGGATCACCTGAGCGCGGAGAACCTCGAGCACGTGCGCAAGCTCAACGGCATCGCCGAGCGGCGCGGGCAGAGCCTCGCGCAAATGGCGCTCGCGTGGGTGCTGCGCAATGGCCGCGTGACGTCCGCACTGATCGGCGCGAGCCGTGCGGAGCAGGTGCGTGAAAACGTCGGCGCGCTGAAGAATCTCGAATTCTCGGCCGACGAACTCGCGGAGATCGATCGCCACGCGATCGAGGGCGGCATCAATCTGTGGGAAAAGCCGTCCACCGATCAGGCGATCTGACCGGCAGCAACGACCGTCGATACGGGATGCGAAGCATTGCATGCCGTATCGCCGCGCACGCACACACGCCGTCGCGTCGCTGCAATGCAGCGACGTGACCGCCGCGCGCCGACGCGTGGCTAGAGGAGTGCAGGCAGGCCCTCGACGAGCAATACCGCAACGCCGACGCCGAGGATGACGCCGAGCACGCGCAGCAGGTTGTGGCGGAATTCGGTTGCGCACGGCACCGCGCCGAGAAATAGCGCTCCGGCCAGCGCCATCGGAATCAACAGGATGAAGTCGCCGATCGTGAAATAGGTCGTCATGCGTGTCTCCGTAGTCGGCCGGAACAGGCGCATGCGCGTCTTCCAGCCCCATGCCGGGCATTTCTCTTGTTCGGCCGACCGATTCGCGATTGCGAGCGGGTCGGACAGTTCGAGTATAGGCAAGCTCGCCGCGTTTTTCGCTATCCGAACCATTAAAAGTATGCGGAAAACCCCGGGGATTCCGCATTTTTCCCGCGAATTGGACGAATGCCTTGCGCCAGTCTTTCCCGTTCCTTTCGATTGGCGCGGAAACGTCGTACGTGTTCGCTACGGGCTGCCGCACCCGCGGGCGCGGCAGCCCAGCCGCTTACGCGCGATCGGGTTGCGCGCGAACGGCGGGCGTGCGGAACACGAGCGCGAGGCCCCCGACGATCGCCCCCATGCCGGCGAGCGCGAGCGGTTCGGGCCGGTTGCCGAGCCAGAGCGCGTCCATCAGCGTGGTGACGACGGGCACGAGATAGAACAGGCTCGTCACGTTGACGAGATCGCCGCGCTGCATCAACCGGTAGAACAGCAACTGCGCGATCACCGAGATCACGATCCCGAGCCACAGCAGCGGCACGACAAACGCCCAGCCGATCTCGAGCGAGATCGGCCGGAACGGCAGGATCGCCACGCACAGCACGAGGCCGATCGCGTTCTGCAGCGGCAGCACGTCGGCAGGCGCCGCGCGCACGCGCTTTTGCAGCAGCGAGCCGGCGGTCAGCGCGACGAGCGCCGTGAGCGCGCAGGCGACGCCGATGACCGGCAGGCCGGTGCCGCCCACGCCGCGGCACACGACGAGCGCGAGACCAGCCAACGACAGCCCGAGCCCGGCGATACGTATCGGTTGCCAGCGCCGCTCGACGATCGCGAGCGTGAGGATCGGCTGCACGCCGAGGATCGTCGCGAGCACGCCCGGCGCGATCCCGCGATCGAGCGCGAGCAGGTAGAAGATCGAATAGCCGCCCATCATCAGCAGGCCGGTCAGCGCGGCCATGCGGCGCTCGCCGCGTGGCGGCAGCCAGCGTCCGCGCATGACGGCCAGCGCGAGCAGCACGAGTGACGCGAGCGCGAATCGCGTGGTGAGAAAGACGAACGCGGATGCGTGATGCAGACCGAGTTCCGCGAAGATCGCGCCGCTGCTCCACAGCAGGACGAAGAGCGACGTCACGCCATGCGCGGCGAGCGCGTGTTTGAACGAAACCATGTGAATCCACCTGTCGAACGGATCGAAACGTTCCATGTCGCGCGTGCGGGAACGCGTCGTGCGCGATCACGCACGAACGGCCCAAACGGGCAAATGGAAAACGGAAACCGAAAGCCGGCTGGTCAGCCGACGTGTGCCGCCGGCGGGGGCGGCGCGGCGCCGACGCGCGGCGGTGCGACAGGAGGAGGGAGGACCGACGGATGCGCGCACGCCTGCGGCCGCGAGTCGAACTGCGGCCGGGATTTTGCGAGAGCGGACGTGAGCGGATGCATCGTGTCGAAATGCGCTTGAACGCGAATGAACGTCAAAGGTAACGCAAGGCGGCCGTGCAGCGCAACCGCTGGCGCACCGGCACCGCCATACGCTATGGCGCCACGACACTACGACATCACGCCGCACGCCGCGCGCCGGTAGCTTCGTGAGTCTCGTTCGAGGTAGGGGGCGCGGCATTGAGGCGCGAGGCCGCGGGCGTGGTTCCGTTCGCTGCGCTCACGCGAAGTCTCCTCGCGACCGGGCAAAGGGCAGACGATAAGCCTGTCGTGCGATTCGCGTGCGCGCCGCGCGTATGGCCGGATTCGGCGGACAGTCACATTCGACAGGGTATGATGGGGGTATCCGCCCGTGCAAGCGCACGCGCGGCGCAGTGGTTGATTGGAGACATTCGACGAATTCGCGGCACTTCGCCTGCTTCTTCTTCTTTTCGCGCTTCGATAAACCGTGAACAATGGGATCACGCGCAACACCCCGACGAGGGCGGCGCGGATCGTGCATTTGCCGGCTCGCCAGCGAGCCGGGTTTCAAGTTTCAAGAGTGGGGAACCATCATGCATGTCGGGTCGATTGTCTGCACTACCCATATCGCAGTGCCGAAGGGCGCGCGCGGCATCGTTCAGCGCGTTCTGGGCGACATGGCCATGGTGACCTGGTACGCGGGCGTGCCGGGCGAGTCGAAGGAACTCAACACCGAGCCGTTCTTTCTCGAGGACCTGATCGACACCGGCGAATCCGTGCTGCCGGCCGGCGCCGCGATCCACTGAGCGCGCGTGCCGCACCGGGCGCTCGTGTTTCGGCGCGGCTGACGGCACAATGCGGGGCATGAAAGACGACACTTCCGCCCCCGCAGCTCCCGCCGGCCCGCCGTTCGCCGGCCTCACGCCCGAGTGCGTGCTCGACGCGCTCGACAGCGTGCTGATGCCGTCCGGGCTGCGCACCGACGGGCGCCTGCTCGCGCTCAACAGCTACGAGAACCGCGTCTACCAGGTCGGCATCGAAGACGGCCCGCCGGTCGTCGCGAAGTTCTACCGGCCCGCGCGCTGGTCGGACGACGCGATCCTGGAAGAACACGCCTTCGTCGCCGAGCTCGCCGCGCGCGAGATTCCGGCGGTGCCCGCGCGCGCGTTCGACGGCCGCACGCTGCATGCGTTCGACGGCTTCCGCTTCTCGATCTTCGAGCGGCGCGGCGGCCGCGCGCCCGATCTCGACCGCAGCGACACGCTCGAATGGCTCGGCCGCTTCATCGGCCGGATTCACGCGGTCGGCGCGACCGAGCCGTATGTCGCGCGTCCGGTGCTCGACATCCGCACGTTCGGCTACGAGCCGCGCGACTACCTGCTCGCGCACGATTTTCTTCCCGACGATGTCCGGCCCGCCTACGAGACGGCGGTGAACCTCGCGCTCGAAGGCGTCGAGGCCGCGTTCGAGCGTGCGGGCGAGATTCGCCTGCTGCGCACGCACGGCGACTGCCATCCGAGCAACGTGTTGTGGACCGACGCAGGCCCGCATTTCGTCGACTTCGACGATAGCCGGATGGCGCCCGCCGTCCAGGATCTGTGGCTGCTGCTGCCGGGCGATCGCGAAGGCGCGTCGCGCGCGCTCGCGGACCTGCTCGCAGGTTATGAGGACTTCTGCGAATTCGAGCCGCGCGAGCTGCATCTGGTCGAAGCGCTGCGCACGCTGCGCTTGATCCACTACGCGGCCTGGCTGGCGCGCCGCTGGGACGATCCGGCGTTTCCGGCCGCGTTCCCGTGGTTCAACACGCATCGCTACTGGGAAGCACGCGTGCTCGAGCTGCGCGAGCAGATCGGCGCGATGCAGGAAGGGCCGCTCTGGCCCGTGTGACGTGCGACGGCGCGCGCGGCAGCGTCGCCGCGCGGCGTTCGCGGGCGGGCCGGCGCGTGTGGCGCGCGGCCCGCATCGCTCAGAACTTCAGCATCATCCTGATGACCGCGGCGAAGCGCTTGCCGTAAGGCGGTGCGATCAGCCCACGGGTATTCAGGCGCGCCTGCGTGAGCACGGGCTTCATCTTCGAGAACGTCACGAAGCCGTCGTAGCCGTGATACGCGCCCATCCCGCTCGCGCCGACGCCGCCGAACGGCAGGCTGCCGCACGCAATGTGCAGCAGTGCGTCGTTCACCGTCACGCCGCCCGAGATCGTTTCGCGCATCACGCGCTCGACCGTGCCGCCATCCTCGTCGAACAGGTACAGCGCGAGCGGCCGCGGCCGCGCGTTCACGTACGCGATCGCCTCGTCGAGCCGCTCGTACGGCACGAGCGGCAGCAACGGCCCGAAGATTTCCTCCTGCATCAGTTGCGACGCGGCCGGCACGTGCGTGACCGCGCACGGCACGAAGCGGCGTGACGCGGGATCGGACTGCGCGTCCGACAGCGGATGCAATTGCGCGCCTGCCGCCTGCGCGTCGGTCGCCAGTTGCTGCAGCCGGGCGTAATGGCGCGGCGACACGATCGTCGTGTAGTCGCCGTTGGTCGACAGGTCCGGATACAGCTTCGCGAAGCGCGCTCGTGCCCGCTCGATGAACGCGGCTTCCATCCCGCGCGGCAGCAGCACGTAGTCGGGCGCGATGCAGGTCTGGCCCGCGTTCAGCGTCTTGCCGCCGATGATCGCGTCGACGGCCGCATCGAAGCGCGCATTCGGACCGACGATCGCCGGAGACTTGCCGCCGAGTTCGAGCGTGACGGGTGTGAGGTTGTCGGCCGCGGCGCGCATCACATGGCGGCCGACGTGCGTCGACCCGGTGAACAGCAGGTGATCGAACGGCAGCGCGCTGAATGCGGCGCCGATCTCCGCATCGCCGTTCACGACCGCGACGTGGTCGCGCGAGAAGGTCTTCCCGATCAGTTGCGCGAACAGCGCCGACGTGCGCGGCGTCAGTTCGGACATCTTGATGATCGCGCGGTTGCCGGCCGCGAGCGCGCAGATCAGCGGCCCGGCCGCGAGCAGGAGCGGATAGTTCCACGGCACGACGATGCCGACCACGCCGAGCGGCTGCGGCAGCACCTTCGCGCGCGCCGGCCGCAGCCACTTGTTCATCGGCTTGCGGATGGGCTTCATCCAGCGCTTGCCGTGCTTGAGCGCATCGTCGATCTCTTCCTTCGCCATCCAGATTTCCGACAGCAGTACTTCCTGCTTCGCGCGATGCCCGAAGTCGGCGCTGATCGCATCGGCGAGCGCATCCGCGTGATCGAGCAGCATCGTGCGCAGCGCGCGCAGGTGCTGCGCGCGGGTGTCCCACTCCGGATACGGCGCGCGCAGGTAGGCCGCGCGCTGGTCGCGCAGCAGCGACGTCAGCGCATCGACCGACGGCGCCGTTTGCGGGGCCAGTTCGGGCAGGTCGTTCTTCATGTCGTCTACTCCAGTTGGGCGTGGCACGTCGGCCAGCAGTCAGGCCGCACGTACCCGCTCGGCGAGCGTGGTGGGGCGGGTCGGGATGGCGCGCGTCGCGCGGCACGGGGCCGGATGCAATGCACGGTCGAAAACAGGGTGCAACGTGCGGCAAGCGTCGTATCCGCGCGACGGTATTCGTGTTCGAAAACGGGATTGCTCGGGGTGCGCGTGCGGCTCGCTGCGACTTCCGAATGGTGCGCGATCGCGAATTGCCGATGCTTGCCGGCGCACCGAAGCGGCATGACGCGATGCGCGCGACGATGCATGAATCGGCAGGTCGAGCCGCGCATGCGACGCGCCGTTCAAACGGTCGGCGATACGCGGCGTCGTTCGATTTCGACCGGCCGCGCGCACGGTGTTGCACGTCACCGCCAAGGCATCCGTTTGAAATGAAATGCGGGCCGCGCGCGGTGCGTCCGGACAACCCGGTCGGCACGCGGCCTGCAGAACGTCGCGCTGCATCGTCGTCTCCCCAGTTTCGCGACGGCGCGGCTTCTGGCGGCCGCTGCATCGCGTCGAATTCATCGATACATCTTAAATTTAGTTCACGCGGGCGTTTAGAGGAATCGCTCTTGAATCGGCGTGCCGCGCGCGCGACGGCCATTCCTACAATGCCCGAACATTACAAGCGGGAGCCGGGCCGCGCCGGGCGCCGTTCATGACACGAAGGAGACGTGACATGCAATACGACTACATCATCGTCGGCGGAGGATCGGGCGGGTCGAGCCTCGCGAGCCGCCTCGCCGATGCATGCCCCGACGCGACGATCGCGTTGATCGAGACCGGTTCGCACACGGCGCGCAACCTGCTCGTCAACATGCCGGTGGGGATCGCGGCGCTCGTGCCGTTCAAGCTCGGCACGAACTACGGCTACGAGACGGTGCCGCAGCCGGGCCTCGGCGGCCGCCGCGGCTACCAGCCGCGCGGACGCGGGATGGGCGGCTCGAGCGCGATCAACGCGATGATCTACACGCGCGGCCATCCGGGCGACTACGACGAGTGGGCACAACTCGGTGCGACGGGCTGGGGCTGGCAGGACGTGCTGCCGTATTTCCGCCGCGCGGAAGGCAACGCGCGCGGCGCCGACGCCTGGCACGGCGCGGACGGGCCGCTGACGGTGTCCGATCTGCGCTTTCGCAATCCGTTCTCCGAACGATTCATCCAGGCCGCGCACGCGGCCGGTTATCCGCTCAACGACGACTTCAACGGCGCGACGCAGGAAGGCGTCGGCTTCTATCAGGTCACGCATCGCGACGGCTCGCGCTGCAGCGTTGCACGTGCGTACATCTACGACCGTGACCGGCCGAACCTGCATGTGATCACCGATGCGACGGTGCTGCGCGTGGGCTTCGACGGCAGGCGCGCGGTCGGTGTGGTGGTGTCGCGCGACGGACGCGTCGAGACGCTCGGCGCGCGCGCGGAAGTGATCCTGTCGGCCGGCGCGTTCAATTCGCCGCAACTGCTGATGTGCTCGGGGATCGGGCCGGCGGAACAACTGCGCCGGCACGGGATCGCGGTCGTGCAGGACGCACCGGATGTCGGCACCAACCTGATCGACCATATCGACTTCATCATCAACACGCGCGTGAATTCGTCGGAGCTGGTCGGCATCTGCCTGCGCGGGATCGCGAAGATGGCGCCGGCGCTCGCGCGCTATTTCTCGAGCCGCACGGGGATGATGACGAGCAACGTCGCGGAGGCCGGCGGCTTCATCAAGAGCGATCCGTCGCTCGATCGTCCGGACCTGCAACTGCATTTCTGCACGGCGCTCGTCGACGATCACAACCGCAAGATGCACTGGGGCTTCGGTTATTCGCTGCACGTGTGCGCGCTGCGCCCGTTCAGCCGCGGCACGGTCGCGCTCGCGAGCGGCGATGCGCGCGACGCGCCGCTGATCGATCCGCGTTTCTTCAGCGATATGCGCGATCTCGACCTGCTCGTGCGCGGTGCGCAGGCGATGCGCCGGATCCTGTCGCAGGCGCCGCTCGCGTCGCAGGGCGGGCGCGAGTTGTACACGCGCGCGGGCCAGAGCGAAGCCGAGCTGCGCGCGACGATCGTCGCGCACGCCGACACGATCTATCACCCGGTCGGCACCTGCCGGATGGGCTCGGATGCGCGCGCGGTCGTGGATCCGCAACTGCGCGTGCGGGGTGTCGAAAGGCTGCGGGTGGTGGATGCGTCGGTGATGCCGACGCTGATCGGCGGGAACACGAATGCGCCGTCGGTGATGATCGGCGAACGCGCGGCGGACTTCATCGTCGCGGCGCGCCGGGGCAGCGTGCCGCGCGGCGAGGCGGCCGCGGCCGCGCACGGCCGCTGAGCGGCACATACTCGCACGTACCGGCACATACCGGCACGCGAGCGACGCGATGCTCAGGCGAACGTATCGACGAGGCCCGCGCGGCTCACGGTGGCGGCGGCCGATGCGGATTGCGCGGCGTCGACCGGTGCGTCGACGGCTGACGATCCGGCGCGCGCGCGCGGCGACGACCGGCCGCCGGCGAAGCTTTGCTGCGGGTTCTGCTGCTGCGACGCGAAGCCGCCGTCGCTGACCGTCGCGCTGCCCAGGCCGAGCCCGCCCGCTTCCATCGCCTCGCGCAACTTCGGCAGCGCGGCTTCCACCGCGTCACGCACCTGCGCGTGCTGCGATACGAACAGTGCATGCGCGTGGTTGTCCGCGACGCGCAGCACGACCTGCAGCGGGCCGAGGTCCGGCGGGTTCAGCGTCAGCTCGGCGCTCTGCTGGTGCGCATTCGACAGGAACACGACCTTCTGGCTCAGCGCATCCGTCCAGTCGGCGGTGCCGACGTGCGGGGCCAGCACGTGCGGATTGGCCGCGGCGATCGTGCTTGCGGCGGGCGATGCCTGGAGGTTCGCCTGGGCGGCTGCCGCAGCCGTGGCGGCGGCAGCGACCGTTGCGTCGGCGGCCGGGCTGGCGGTTTCTTCGGCGGCCGCGAATGCATGTTGCGCGGCGGGTTGGGCCGTTGCGCCGGCCTGCAGCGGTGCGGCGGCCTGCGTGGCGGGCTGCTGTGTCGCGGGCGCGCCTTTGGCGTCGGCGAGCGCGCGGTCGAAGGTCGGGACCTTCGGCGTCAGCGGGGCGGCGGCCGAGGCCGACGTCGTCGCTGCCGGTGCCGGCGCTGCGGTCGCCGCCGCGCCCGTCGCGGGCATCGCGATCGCGCCCGCACCGCCGGTCAGCTTCGCCAGCGCGGCCTGCAGCGCGTCGCGACCCGACGCGGGGGCAGCCGGCTCGGCGGCCGCATCCTTGCCGGCATGATTCGGCAGCGCGGCCGTGGCGTCGGGCTGGCCGGACACGGCCGTCGTCTGCGCGGCGGCAGCGGTGCTGTCGGCATCGGCCGGCGCCGCGTCGTTCGTGCGAGCCAGCAGTTGCGCCTGCACGGCGGCGGCCGCAGCGAGTGCGGCGGCGTCGGGATTGGGCGTCGCGTTCGCATCGTCGATCGGCTTGTCGTCGCCCGTGCCGTACGGCTTGGTGCCGGCGGCCGGCGTCGCCGACACCTGTTTCGTCGCGGCGTCCGGCATGCCGGCATTCGTCGCGTCGTGCCGCGTGTCGACGCTTTGCTTCAGCGTCTGTGCGAACGGCACGGCGGCCGGGCTGGCGGCGGCATCGTTGCCGGCGGCGGCCGACGAACCCGCGTCGCGGACGGCCTTGAGTGCGGTGCCGGCGGTGTCGAGCAGCGCGCCGAGCAGGGGCAGGGGAGGCATGACGATTCTCTCGTTCGAAAGCGGTGAGCGGCTATGCCGAGCGGGCGGCGTCGGCCCGCATGCGCAGGATCTTCGCGGCGTGTTCGTCGGCGTCGCGCTGTTCGCGCTTCGCGGTACGCTGCGCTTCCTGCGCGACGCCGCGCGCCTGCAGGATTTCGTATGAGCCGACGGTGCGTTTCTTCTGTTGCCAGTTCGGGCGCGCCTCGTCGATGCGGCGTTCAGCTGCGGCCAGCACGTTGCGCTGCTGCGCGATCGCAGCGTCGAGCGTGTCGATGAACGCCTGGAAATTGCGCCAGTTGCCGGCCGGCATCCCGCTCTGCGCGGACTGCGCGAAGCGTGCGTGGTATTCGTCGCGATAGCGCAGCAGCGCATCGAGCTGCTCGGCGGCAGCGGTGCGGTCGCGCTGCGCGGTGCCGAGCTGCTTCGCGGCCGTATCGAGATCTTCCTGCGCGCGGTCGAGCAGCAGTTGAAGGGGAAAGCCGTGTGCCATCGGGATCAGCCTCCGTGTACGTCGAACAGCGCATCGAGCGCGGCGAGGCTCGATTCGAACGGTGCGCATTCGCGAAAGCCCTGCTGCAGGAACGATTCGATGCGCGGGTAGAGCGCGATCGCGCGGTCGAGCTGCGCGTCGCGGCCGGGCGCATAGGCGCCGACCGCGATCAGGTCGCGATTGCGCTGGTAGCGCGACAGCATCTGCTTGAACTGCCGAACGCGGTCGAGATGCGGTTCGTCGATCAGCGCGGTCATCGCGCGGCTGATCGACGCCTCGATGTCGATCGCCGGATAGTGGCCGGCCTCGGCGAGCGCGCGCGACAGCACGACGTGGCCATCGAGGATCGCGCGCGCCGAGTCGGCGATCGGGTCCTGCTGGTCGTCGCCTTCGGTCAGCACCGTGTAGAACGCGGTGATCGAGCCGCCGCCTTCGGGCCCGTTGCCGGTGCGCTCGACGAGCGCGGGCAGCTTCGCGAACACCGACGGCGGATAACCCTTGGTCGCGGGCGGCTCGCCGATCGCGAGCGCGATCTCGCGCTGCGCCATCGCGTAGCGCGTCAGCGAATCCATCAGCAGCAGCACGTGCTTGCCCTGGTCGCGGAAATACTCGGCGAGCGACGTCGCGTAGGCGGCGCCCTGCATCCGCAGCAGCGGCGACACGTCGGCCGGCGCCGCGACGACGACCGAGCGCGCGAGCCCGTCCTCGCCGAGGATCTGTTCGATGAATTCCTTCACTTCGCGGCCGCGTTCACCGATCAGCCCGATCACGATCACTTCCGCGCTGGTGTAGCGCGCCATCGTGCCGAGCAGCACCGACTTGCCGACGCCGGAGCCGGCGAACAGGCCCATCCGCTGCCCGCGGCCGACGGTGAGCAGGCCGTTGATCGCGCGCACGCCGACGTCGAGTACGTGGTGGATCGGCTCGCGATCGAGCGGGTTGATCGACGGCGCCGACAGCGGCGCATCGACCTTCGACCCGAGCGGGCCGAGGCCGTCGAGCGGGCGGCCCGACGCGTCGACGACGCGCCCGAGCATTTCCCAGCCGACCGGCAGCCGCTTGGCGCCCGCGAGCGGATCGGCGACGGGCGCGGCCTCCAGCGGCCATACGCGCGCGCCGGGCAGGACGCCGGCGACGTCGGTGGTCGGCATCAGGAACAGGCGATCGCCGGAGAACCCGACGACTTCCGCTTCCGCGTGCGGCAGCGTGCTGCCGGGCGGCAATTCGATCGTGCATTCGGCGCCGACCGACAGGCGCAGCCCGATCGCCTCGAGCACGAGGCCCGCGGCGCGCGTGAGGCGCCCGCACGGCCGCAGCGGCAGCGCGCGGTGGCTGCGTGTCGCGAGCCCGTTCAGGTGCGTGCGCCAGTGCGCGAGATGCGGATTGTGCGGCGCGCGCGGCGTGTCGCAGGCGGCATCCGTCGCGTGTGCCGGCGCGTCGTGCGCGGTGTCGTGCGGACCGTCGGGGCCGAACGACGCGAGCGCGAGTTCGCGCTCGAGCGGCGTCATTCCGTCGTGCAGGATCGATTCGGGCGTGGGCGTCACCATGCGCTCACCTTGCCGATCGCGGCGGCGACGCGCTGCCAGCGGGTGGGCAGCGTCGCGTCGACCTCGCCCGTCGCGGCGTGCGCGCGGCAGCCGCCGCGCTCGATCGACGCGTCGGTGCGCACGTTCCAGCCGAGCGTATCGAGTTCGTCCTGCAGATAGGCTTCGACGACGGGCAGGTCGGCCGGATTCACCGCGAGATGCGGCGCGCCGGACAGCGCCGGTTCGGCGGCGAGCACGTCGCGCACCGCCGCGACGAGCGCGGCCGGATCGTGCTTCACGTGCTGGCGCACGACCTGCTGCGCGATGTCGAGCGCGAGCTGCGCGAGGTCGGACGCGAGATCGTGCTCGATGCTCGACACGGCTTCGCGGAACGACGCGGCGAGCGCCGCGAGCTGCGCGGCCTGTTTGCGGGCTTCGGCCTGGCCGGCTTCGAAACCCTGCTCGCGGCCCTGGTCGAAACCGGCCTGATAACCCAGCGCCTGGCCTTCGACGTGACCGGCCGCATGGCCTTCGGCATGCGCGGCGTCGCGCACGCGCTGCAGGTCCGCGGCGAGCGCGGCGGCGGCCGCTGCGGCAGCGTCGGGCGGCGGCGGGGGCGGCGGCGGATCGAACGACGCCATCTCCCACCGCTGGTACGCGGTGAGGGTGCCGGCGGGCTCGCGCGCGGAATCAGACATACGCGTCTTCCGCCTTGCCGCCGATCACGACCTGGCCGCTTTCGGCGAGATTG
The DNA here is from genome assembly GCF_003853505.1 of Burkholderia sp. Bp9015. Lineage (NCBI taxonomy): Bacteria > Pseudomonadati > Pseudomonadota > Betaproteobacteria > Burkholderiales > Burkholderiaceae > Burkholderia > Burkholderia sp. Bp9015. The sequence continues at coordinate 79,671 of NZ_QTPZ01000012.1, read as the reverse complement.
CGGACGATTTGCAGGATGCGGCGCTGCTGCGTCTCGACTTCGGACACGCGCACCGGGCCGCGCGCGTCGAGATCCTCGGCGAGCAGTTCGGCCGCGCGTTGCGACATGTTCGCGAGGAACTTCTGGCGCAGCGCGGGCGGCGCGCCCTTCAGCGCGATGATCAGCGTTTCCGACTCGACTTCCTTCAGCACCATCTGGATCGCGCGATCCTCGAGGTCGAGCAGGTTCTCGAACACGAACATCTGGTCGATGATCTTCTGCGCGAGCTCCGCGTCGTACTGGCGCACGCTTTCGAGCACGCCTTCCTCATGATTGCTCGTCATGAAGTTCAGGATCTCGGCCGCGGTGCGGATGCCGCCCATCGGGCTGCGCTTCAGGTTGTCGCTGCCGGACAGCAGGCCGGTCAGCACGTCGTCGAGCTCGCGCAGCGCGGCCGGCTGGATGCCGTCGAGCGTCGCGATCCGCAGCAGCACGTCGTTGCGCAGCCGCTCGGTGAAGCACGATGCGATCTCGGACGCCTGGTCGCGGTCGAGGTGCACGAGGATGGTCGCGATGATCTGCGGATGCTCGTTCTTGATCAGTTCGGCCACCGCGCCCGAGTCCATCCACTTCAGGCCCTCGATGCCGCTCGTGTCGCTGCCCTGCAGGATCCGGTCGATCAGCACGCCGGCCTTGTCCTCGCCGAGCGCCTTGGTCAGCACCGAGCGGATGTAATCGCTCGAATCGAGCGACAGCGCGGTGTGCTGCTCGGCTTCCCTCGCGAACTCCTGCAGCACGTCCTCGACCTGCTCGCGCGTGACGTTCTTCAGCGCGGCCATCGCGGCGCCGATCTTCTGCACCTCGCGCGGCGCGAGGAACTTGAATACTTCAGCGGCCTCTTCCTCGCCGATCGACATCAGCAGCAGCGCGCTCTTGGTCAGGCCTTCAGCGTTCATCGGACACCCAGTTCTTCACGACGGTGGCGACGATCTTCGGATCCTGGCGGGCGATCGTGCGCGCGTAGTCGAGGTTGCGTTCGTAGCGGTTCTTTTCGTTCTCGAAGCCGAGCAGCAGCGCATCGGGCTCGTCGGCCTTGTCCGGGGCGGGCAGGCCGTCGAGCACGACCGCATCCTCCGGCGCCGCGAGCGCCGGCGCGGCCGGCTCGGGCGGCGGGAACGCGCGGCGCATCGCCGGGCGCACGAACATGAAATAGAGCGCCGCCGCGGCCGCCGCGATGCCGAGCCACTTCGCGGCTTCCTTCGCCATCGCGATCATGTCCGGCTGGCGCCACCACGGCAGGTCGGCGTACGGATCGCTCGCGGTCGAGAACGCGCTGTTCACGACGTTCACCGAGTCGCCGCGCTTCTCGTCGTAGCCCATCGCGTCCTTCACGAGCTGCTCGATCTGGGCGAGCTTCGCGGGTGGCAGCGGCTGCATCGTCACGTGGCCCTTCGCGTCGGCCACCGGCTGGTAATTGACGACGACGGCGACCGACAGCCGCTTCACGTTGCCCATCGGCTGCTCGACGTGGCGGATCGTCTTGTCGAGTTCGTAGTTGGTCGTCTGGTCCTTGCGGTCGCTGACGGGCGTCGACTGCGGCCCGCTCTGGCCGTTGCCGGCGACGATCGGCGCGGAGGCCGGCTGCGGCGGCGTGTTCGACAGCGCGCCCGGCACGCCCGAGGCGCCGCCCTGCGCGAGTTCGGTGGCCGTGCTGGTCTGCTGGCTGCGGATCGCGGTCTGCTGCGGCGAGGCGTTCGGGCCGTAGCTTTCCGAGGTCTGCTCGAGCCTGGAGAAATCGACGTCCGCGCTGACCTGCGAGCGCGCGTTGCCGGCGCCGAAGATCGGCGCGAGGATCGCGTCGATGCGCTTCTGCGTGTTGCGCTCGACCTGCTGCACGTACTTGAGCTGGCTCGCGTCGAGGCCGGAGGCCGACGCCGTCTGGGTCAGCAGGTTGCCGTCCTGGTCGACGATCGTCACGTTCTTGGCCGGCATGTCGGGCACGCCGGACGACACCATCCGCGTGATCGCCTGGACCTGGCCCTCGTCGAGCACGCGGCCCGGGTAGAGGTCGACGAACACCGACGCGCTCGGCGCTTCCTTGTCGCGCACGAACACCGACGGCTTCGGGATCGCGAGATGCACGCGCGCCGTTTTCACCGCGTTGATCGACTCGATCGTGCGCTGCAGCTCGCCTTCGAGCGCGCGCTGGTAGTTCACCTGCTCCGCGAACTGGCTGATGCCGAATTTCTGGTTGTCCATCAGCTCGAAGCCGACCGAGCCGCCCTTGGGCAGGCCCATCGCGGCGAGCTTCAGGCGCGTTTCGTGCACCTGGTTCGACGGCACCAGGATCGCGCCGCCCGCGTCGGCGAACTTGTAGGGAACGTTTGCCTGCTGGAGCGCGGTGATGATCGCGCCGCCGTCGCGGTCCGACAGGTTGCTGTACAGCACGCGATAGTCGGGCGCGCGGCTCCACAGCACGAGCGCGGTGATCGCGGCGACGGCGAACGCGACCGCGATCACGAACGGCAGCTTCGGGTTGCCCTTCATCCGCGAGATGCCGGGGATGCGTTCCGCGAAGCCGCCGAACCCGAAGTCCGCGCCGGCGCCGCCTGCTCCCGGCAACGCGGCGGCCGCGGTGGCGCCTGGCACCGGGCTGGCGAGGCCCGTGCGGGCGTCGGGGTTGATCAGCGAGTTGGCCTGCGAATCCATGCGTGGAGTTTCTCCGGAGCGGGACGACTGAGCCGCTCGGACGAGCGGACGGACAATGACACGATGCGATTATCGGGACCCGGGCGCGACTCCGATCGACCGAAAAGAGCGGGGTTTCCCCCGTACTTTCGCGGCTTTGGCGCGCGCCGCGCTGCTATCCTTTTTCGCGATCCGGCATGGTGCGCGTCGTACGGCGCCGTCGGAAACGCCCGGTGTGCCCGGGTCTCATCTCTTACAGGTCTGGGGACAACATGGCTGCCAACGTCAGCGGAATCGGTTCGGTGTTGCAACAGATGCAGGCGATGGCCGCGCAGGCGAGCGGCGGCGTCGGGAGCCCGGCGGCAGCGCTCGCCGGCTCGGGCGCCGCGACGGCCGGCACGTTCGCGAGCGCGATGAAGGCGTCGCTCGACAAGATCAGCGGCGACCAGCAGCACGCGCTCGGCGAGGCGCACGCGTTCGAGGTCGGCGCGGCGAACGTGTCGCTGAACGACGTGATGGTCGACATGCAGAAGGCCAACATCGGTTTCCAGTTCGGGCTCCAGGTCCGCAACAAGCTCGTGAGCGCGTACAACGACATCATGCAGATGTCGGTCTGACCCGCCGGCAACCGGCGACGGGCATCCGGCGACGGGCTTCCCGGGGCAGCCGCCCAGGGGAGCAGCCTGCCTGCCGCGCCGGCGGCCCGCGCACCTAAAGCTTTCCAATTCCGTTCCGATAACTCTGGAACGAGGCCGCGTCGTGCATCGCAAGGCGGCGGCCACCGCATAGCCAACGCATCACAAGGAGAAGCGCATGTTTTCCCCAGGACACGCTGGAGCCAGTGCGTACGCGCGTGTCGGCGTCGAGACGGGGGTGATGGGCGCCTCCCCGCACCGGCTGATCGCGATGCTGTATCAGGGCGCGCGGCAGGCCATCGCGCTCGCGCGCATGCATTTGCAGCAGGGCAACGTGTCCGCACGCGGCGAAGCGATCGGCAAGGCGATCGGGATCGTCGAGAACGGCCTGCAGGTGTCGCTGAATCGCGACGCGGGCGGCCAGATCGCCGAGCGCCTCGACGCGCTGTACACCTATATCGGCCGGCGCCTGCTGGAAGCCAACATGCACGCGAGCGACGCGATGCTGGTCGAGGTCGACGGGCTGCTCGCGACGCTCGAGGAAGCATGGACGGGCATCGCTCCGGAAGTCGCGCGCATGGCCGCGCAACAGGCGGCGGGCGCGGCGCGATGAATCTCAAGGCCGAATACTTCGCTCGCTACGAGGCGCTCGCGGCCGTGTCGGGCCGCATGCTGTGCGCGGCGCGCGGCGCGGACTGGCGCGCGCTGCCGGAGTTGCAGGCCGAATTCCTGAGGCTCGTCGACGGGTTGAAGGCGGCCGCTCCGGGTGTCGCGCTCGACGAAGCGGACCTCGGCCGCAAGCTCGCGCTGATCCGCCGCATCCTCGCCGACGACGCCGCGATCCGCGATCTCGCGAGCCCGGAAGTCGCGCGGTTGTCCGCGCTGTTCGAGGCGCGGCGCTCGACCGAGGTATTGACCGATCTCTACCGCGCTCGCGGATAGTGCCCGTTTGCCGGGGCGGCGGTAGCCGCGTGCCCGGCATCGCAACGATGTGGCTGAGGTGAGCAGGCTTCGATCATGACCGGTATCGACTCCGTTGCGGCCGCCCTGCTGGCGAGCCGCCTCGACAGCCTGCTGGCCGGCACCGTGACGGCGCCCGCCGGCGGCGGCGCGACCGCGCAAGTCGGCACGCCGGGTGCCGGCGCGTCGTCGCCGCCCGCGACGGGGGCCACGCCGGCCGCGCCGCCGGCGTCCGCGCAGACGGCGTTATCCGATGTCGCGCTCGTGCTCGATGCGATCTCGCGCTCGGGCGGTGTCGCGACGCCCGTGATCGTCGGGCGCACGCCGCTGCTGGCCGACCCTTCCGTGCTGCTGGGCGGCGCGGCGACCGCGCCGCCGGTCGGGCAGAGCGCCTCCGATCCGGCCGCTTCGGCCGCCGCTTCTTCCACTGCTTCCTACACCGCTTCTTCCAGCACTTCTTCAACCGCGTCGCCCGCGTCCGACGTCGCGGCCACGCGGGCTGCGGCTGCCGCACCGCCCGTCGCGGCGCTGCGCGCGGCGCTCGCGCAGGCCGTGAGCGAAAGCGGCCTCTTCTACGAATCCCATCTCGCGCAGTGGCTGGCCGGCCAGCGCCCGCTCGCCGCGCTGATGCGCGAACCGCAGGCGCGCCTCACGACCGTGCCGGTGCAGCCCGCCCCGGATGCCGCGCAGCACGATGCGCCCGATGTGCTCGACGAACTGCTCGCGCCGCGTCTGCCGTTGCCGGCGGCCGCGCCGCGATTCGCCATGCAACCGGGCGCGCCCGCGCCGAGCGGTGCAGTGCCGCACGAGCCTGTGCAGAACGCCCAGCTGGTCGCCCGGCCGGGTACCGCGTCGGGCACGGCCGCGCTGACCGACCCGCTCGGCGACCATCCCGACCCGCGCTGGACGCCGGCGCGCGCCGAACTGGCCGCCGCGTCGGCCGATCCGCAGGCGCAGGCATCGGCTCCCGTGCATCCGGCCGCCGTGCCGATCGTCCGGCAGCAGCTCGACGCACTCGCGACGGACCAGTTTCGCTGGGCGGGCGAGGCATGGCCCGGCGCGCGGCTCGACTGGACGATCGAGCCCGACGAGCCGGGCGGCCGCGCGTCGCGCGGCGGCGACGACACGGGGGACGGGATCGCCTGGCGCACCCGGCTGACGCTCACGTTGCCGTCGCTCGGCACGGTCGACGCGGAGCTGGTGTTGAACGGCAAGCAGCTCGTCGCGCGGCTGCGCGCGAATTCGGCCGGCGCCGACCGGCTCACGCGAAACGAGGCGGCGTTGCGGCAACGGTTCGAGGGATCGGGCCTGCAGCTCGGCGGACTGTCGATCCGCGCGGTCGGCGACGAGCCGGACGGCTTCGATCCGCTCGTCGCGCAGGCCGCCGCTGCCGCGTATGCGCGCAGTGCGGCTGGCGGCATGCCGGGCGCCGACGACGAGGTGCCGCGATGAGCATGACGTCGCGCAAGCGCGCGGCCGCGCTCGTCTACGATCCGAAAGGCGGCGATGCCGCGCCGCGCGTGGTCGCGAAGGGGTATGGCCTGCTCGCCGAGATGATCGTCGCGCGTGCCCGTGATGCGGGGCTGTACGTGCATACCGCGCCGGAGATGGTGTCGCTGCTGATGCAGGTCGACCTCGACGACCGGATTCCGCCGCAGCTTTACCACGCCGTCGCGGATCTGCTCGCGTGGCTGTATGCGCTCGATCGCACCGAGCCCGAACCGGATGACGCCGCGCCGCGCTTTCCGTTGCCGCCGCTGCGCCGCTGAGTCGCTGAGTCCGCGTCCACGCCTCCCCCCGGGTTTTCTTGCGAAATGCTGTCCGGGTCTTTCGCGATCATTTCGTCGGCATTTTTCGTCTATTGACCGGAATCTGTGCGCGATCTGTATGCTTTTTCGGTTATCTCTGGACTTTCTCGCCCGCTCCGGCGTGTGCCGGCGGATTGAGCGGTCGCGTCATTTGTGTAATGATATCCATTCTCATTTTCATGCTGTCCTGGCGGCGTACGTTTTCCGTGCGCCGCCCGTTGCTTTGAACGAATGGATACTCTCGCGTGAACGCGCCCGAAACTATCGCCCCCCCGCAGGCCGGCAGGCCCCCCGCGGGCGTTACCGTGCTCCATCCGGCCGCACGGCCCCTGAGCGACGCCGAACTGGCGGTGCGCCGCCAGCGCTCGCGCCGCGCGACCTTCATCAAATGGCTGCGCAAGGTGCATGGCTGGATCGGACTGTGGGGCGCGGTGCTCGGATTGCTGTTCGGCGTGACGGGCGTACTGCTGAACCACCGTGCGCCGCCGCTGAAGATCCCGACCGGGGAACCGCAGGTCGAGCAGATGCAGATCGCGCTGCCGGACCCGGTGCCGAAGTCGCCCGCCGCGATGACGAAGTGGCTCCAGCAGGAACTGCACTTCGACGGCCGGCCGGGCCGCGTGCGCAAGGAGCCTGCGCAGCCGGTCACCTGGGGCGACAAGCGCGTGATGCAGCCCGAGCACTGGCAGATGGGCCTGTTCGGTCCGCACCAGAACCTGCAGGCGGAATACTGGGTCGGCAACGGCTACGTGTCGGTGAAGCGCACCGGCAACACGTTCCTGACGACGCTGAACAACCTGCATCGCGGCGTCGGCATGAATCTCGGCTGGGTGCTGCTGATGGACACGATCGCGGGTTCGCTGATCCTGCTATCGCTGACGGGCGTGCTGCTGTGGACGGAGCTGAACAAGCGCCGCACGGTCGGCGTGGTGCTGGTGGCCGGCTCGGTCGCTGCGGCGCTCGCGGCGGGACTCGCCTGACGTCGGCATCGACGCGCGCCGGTTTTCGCCGACGCATGACGGCCATCCGGCGCGGCCTTGCACCGCAGCGACGGCGTCAAGAAAACGCCGGGCCGCCCCAGGTTTTCCGTCCCGAAGGAAGTCTCCTTGGGGGGCTGGCGCGAAGCGACCGGTTTGGAGGGGGCCTCAGAGGCCGCAGGCCGCGCCGCCGTTTGCCGCGATTTCGCGGGCGGCCTTCGCGCCCTCGACCTGCAGGATCGTCGGCAGCGACACGTTGTTCTTCGCGGCCGTCACTTCGGCGAGGATCGAGATCGCGATTTCGGGCGGCGTGCGGCTGCCGATGTAGATGCCGGCCGGCCCGTGCAGCCGCGCAAGTTCCGCCTCGCTCAGGTCGAATTCGAGCAGCCGCTCGCGCCGCGCCGCATTGTTGCGTCGCGAGCCGAGCGCGCCCACGTAGAACGCGGGCGTCTTCAACGCCTCCATCAGCGCGAGATCGTCGAGCTTCGGGTCGTGCGTGAGCGCGATCACGGCCGAACGCGCGTCGAGCTTCATGTCGAGCACCGTGTCGTCGGGCATCGTGTGCACGACGCGCGTGCCCGGCACATCCCACGCATCCGTGTATTCCTCGCGCGGATCGCAAACCGTCACCTGATAGTCGAGGCCGACCGCGATCTGGCACAGATAGCGCGACAATTGCCCGGCGCCGATCACGAGCATCCGGTAGCGCGGCCCGTGGATCGTCACGAGCCGCTCGCCGTCGAACGCGAGCCCGTCGGTCGCCTGCGCGGGTGACAGCGACGCGCGCCCGGTCGCGAGCGTCATCGTGCGCGTGACGAGGCGGCCGGCTTCGACTTCCGCGCACAACGCGGCGATCCCGCTGTCGCGCGTGAGCGGCTCCAGCACGAGCTGGATCGTGCCGCCGCAGGGCAGCCCGAAGCGGTGCGCTTCCTCGGCCGTCACGCCGTACTTGACGGCTTCCGGGCGCGCGTCGGCCGCGATCCCGCTCGCATGCACGCGGGCGATCAGGTCGTCCTCGATGCATCCGCCGGACACGGAGCCGACCACGAGCCCGTCCTCGCGCACCGCGAGCATCGCGCCTTCGGGGCGCGGCGACGAGCCCCACGTCTTCACGACCGTCACGAGCAGCACGCGGCGCCCTTCGTCGAGCCAGCGCGCGCTGGATTTCAGTACATCGAGATCGACGCTTTCCATCATCCTGTTCCTGTTGCCGGACGGCCCGCCGGGCCGGGCCGTCGTTCGATGGCGGGATTATGAACCGGCCGGCGCGCGCGTGCCGGCAGCGTGCAGATCGTGGCGGCAAATCCGGACGATCGGGCAAGAAATCGCGACGATCGGGCAGCGATCGTGCGCGGGCGGGGCGAAGCGGCGCATGTCGCGCCGCCCGCGCGGGTGCGCCTGTGGCGAGGACGATTCGGGCGGGAGACGATTCAGGCGGGAGGGAGCGGGGCGCACGGGGCCGGTGCCGGCCCGGCGTGGCGTCGTACCGCTACACGCTGGGTGCTGCGCGCGGTGTGCGCGCGCAGCGGCGGCGGTCAATGCGCGTCGTGGTGACCGTGCGCGAGCTTCGAGTGGCGCCGCGAATACAGGAAGTAGATCACGAGGCCGATCACGAGCCAGATGCCGAACGCGGCCCACGTGACGGGCTGCAGGTTCAGCATCAGGAACAGGCACGCGCCGACCGCGAGGATCGGCACCACCGGCACGCCCGGGCAACGGAACGCGCGCGGCAGTTCCGGGTGCGTGCGGCGCAGCACCAGCACCGCGATCGACACCATCGAGAACGCGGCGAGCGTGCCGATGTTGATCAGCTCGGCGAGCACGTTGAGCGGCACGAGCGCGGCGATCAGCCCGAAGAACAGGCCGACGAGCCAGGTCGTCAGGAACGGCGTCGCGTAGCGCGGATGCACGCGCGACAGCGTCGCCGGCAGCAGCCCGTCGCGCGACATCGCGAAGATGATCCGCGTCTGGCCGTAGCTCATCACGAGGATCACGGTCAGCATGCCGAGCACCGCGCCGAGGTCGATGAAGCCCGCGACCCACTTCTCGCCGGCGATCTGCAGCGCATACGAGATCGGGTGCGACACGTTCGCGTACTGCGCCGACGGCACGATGCCGGTCGCGACCGCCGCGACCGTCACGTACAGCACCGCGCACACCGCGAGCGACGCGATGATGCCGATCGGCAGGTCGCGCTTCGGGTTCTTCACTTCCTCGGCCGCCGACGACACCGCGTCGAAGCCGATGAACGCGAAGAACATCACGGCCGCGGCGCCGAACACGCCGTTCCAGCCGTGCGGCATGAACGGCTTCCAGTTCGCGGGCGTCACGTGGAACACGCCGACCGCGATCACGAGCAGCACAACCGACACCTTGATGAACACCATGATGTTGTTGATGCGGGTCGACTCGCGGATGCCGATCGACAGCAGCGTCGTGATCACCAGCATCACGAGGAATGCCGGCAGGTTGAACCACGTGACGACGCCCGGAATCGCGCCGGGTGCGGCCGTCAGCACGGTCGGCAGCGAGAGCCCGAAGCCCTGCAGCAGCGACTGCAGGTAGCCCGACCAGCCGACCGACACGGCCGACGCCGCGAGGCCGTATTCGAGCATCAGGTCCCAGCCGATGATCCAGGCGACGAGCTCGCCGAGCGTCGCGTACGAATACGTGTAGATCGAGCCCGCGACCGGAATCGTCGACGCGAATTCGGCGTACGACAGCGCCGCGAGGCCGCATGCGATCGCGGCGATCACGAACGACAGCATCAGCGCTGGGCCGGCCTGCACGGCGCCCGTGCCGGTCAGCACGAAGATGCCGGTGCCGATGATCGCGCCGATGCCGAGGAAGGTGAGGTCGATTGCGCCGAGCGCTTTCTTGAGCCCGGCGCCGTGCGCGCCGGCGATCATGCGATCGACGTTTTTCTTGCGGAAGAGGGACATTGCGGATGTGTCTCCGGCGCGCGCGAGCGCGGCGGCGCCGAGTGAGTGAAAACCCGCAATTTTAGCCGATTTGGCGTGAAAGACCCGCTGCGGCGCAGCGGCGTGCTCCGGAATCGCCCGACAAAACAAGCGCTTGCGCGCAGCATTCGGCGGCCGGCGCCGGCGCGGCGCAGGCCGGCGCGGTGAACGGCGCGATTCCGGTGAATCCGGCGGATCAGGCGCCCGACGCGGGCGTCATCTCGACGAGCCGGTTGCTCATCACGTAGAACGTCAGTTCCGCGTTGTTCGACAGCCGCATCTTCTCGAGCAGCCGCGACCGGTACACGCTGACCGTCTTCACCGACAGCGACAGCGTGTTCGCGATGTCGGTGAGGCGCTTGCCCGACGCGAGCATGCAGAGCGTCTGGTATTCGCGGTCGGACAGCTTCTCGTGCGGCAGCGGTTCGTTCTCGAACGACACGTATTCGGCGAGCGCCTCGGCCATCGCCGGGCTCACGTACTTGCGGCCGGCCGCGACCTGCTGGATCGCGCCGATCATCTGCGCGGCATTCACCGTCTTCGACAGGTAGCCGGAGGCGCCGGCCTTCAGCGCGCGCACCGCGTACTGATCCTCGCGGTACATCGAGAACATCAGCACCGGCGCGCCCGGCAGCTTGCGCTTGATGCGCTTGAGCACCTCGATGCCGTTCGCGTCCGGCAGCGAGATGTCGAGCAGGATCACATCGAAGGCCTGGCGGTCGACCGCGGCCATCGCATCGCTGCCGGTCTCGGCTTCGGTCACGTCGCGCGCGACACCGCGGTCGATCAGCAGGTGGCGGATCCCTTGGCGGACGATCGCATGATCGTCCACGAGCAGGATGTTCAGGCTCATGGCGACCTCACGAAAGCGACGCGCGGCGCGCGGCGGCCGGCACCGCGAACAGCGAGTCCCACGCGAAGCGCGCGATGACGCGCGTGCCGCGGCCCGCTTCCGGCGCACGCGCGTCGAAGCTGCCGCCGAACGCCTCGCAGCGTGCGCGCATCCCGGCGAGGCCGTAGCCGGCGCGCCGGCTGCGGGTAAAACCGGTCCCGTCGTCGGTGACGATCAGGGACAGATGCGTGGCGTCCGTGTCGATCTGCACGTCGACGGACGCCGCGCGCGCATGCTTCGCGACGTTCGACAGCGCTTCCTGCGCGACACGGAAGATCGCGAGCGCGCCGGCGCCGCCGAGTTGCGTGAGGCGCGCGTCGGCCGCGCAGACGAAGCTCGTACGCAGGCCAGTGCGGGCCGCGTGGCTGTCGGCCCACGTCGACAGTGCGCCGACGACGCCGCCGTCGAGTGCCGGCGTGTCGCGCTCGTCGATCAGCCTGCGGTTGGCGTCGGTCGCGGCGTCGAGCGACCGCTGCGCCAGCTCGAGCGCGCGCAGGCAGCCCTCCGGCGCATCGGCCGGCAGCCACGTTTGAACGTTTGCGAGCGCGAAACGCGCGGCGGTGAGTTCGGCGCCGAGCCCGTCGTGCAGTTCGCCGGCCAGATGGCGGCGGGCCGCTTCGTCGGCGGCCGTCAGCTGAAGGGACAGCGCCGCGATCCGGGCGGCGGACGCGTCGCGGTTGGGCAGGGCTTCGGCCACGGGGGCTGCTGCCGCGCCGTCGCCAGGCACGCGCGGCTGCGACGGGAACGGGGCGTGGGCGCCCGGGGGCGCGTTGAGCGACGTATCCATGACTCTCCCTGCTGTCAGAAAGCGGTTCGGGCACCGGCTGGCTGCGTGGATCGGCTGCCGTTTCGATGACGGTCGCCGTCAGAGAATCGCCCCTTGCCGAGGTAACAGAAGTTACAATTTGTAACGTTTGAGTCCGACCCTTCAATGACCGTCCCGACGCCAACCATGCGGGCCGAATAATATCTCAAAAATTTTGAAAAGGTCATGTCAGACGGAGGTTTAAGGGTAAATGTGAATAATCGGAATGAAGCTGGCTGTAGGAAAAACACCGACACGAAAGCACCGGCGTTGCGCGTATCCAAATGTAACGATTTGACATGGAATAGTCCCAGTTTGTTACGAATTCGCCAAGTAGGGACGAAAAAAAACCGGAGCTTTTGCTCCGGTTCTTGATACGGCACAAATTCGGGGTTCGATCAGTCCACGAATGCACGCTCGATCACGTAGTGACCCGGCGCGCTGTTCTTGCCTTCGACGAGGCCGGCCTGCTTCAGCAGGTCGGTCGTGTCCTTCAGCATCGCGGTGCTGCCGCACAGCATTACGCGGTCGTTTTCCGGCGAGAACGCCGGCACGCCGAGGTCCGTGAACAGCTTGCCCGTCGCGATCAGGTCGGTGATCCGGCCCTCGTTGTCGAACGCTTCGCGCGTGACCGTCGGGTAGTAGACGAGCTTTTCCTTGATGATGTCGCCGAGGTACTCGTGGCCCGGCAGGTCGTGCTTGATGTAGTCCATGTACGCCAGCTCGCCCTTCAGGCGGCAGGTGTGCGTCAGGATGACCTTGTCGAAGCGTTCGTAGATGTCCGGGTCGCGGATGATCGACATGAACGGCGCGAGGCCCGTGCCGGTCGACAGCATCCACAGCGTCTTGCCGGGCAGCAGGTTGTCGGCGACGAGCGTGCCGGTCGGCTTCTTGCCGATCAGCACCGAGTCGCCCACCTTCAGGTGCTGCAGGCGCGACGTCAGCGGGCCGTTCTGGACCTTGATGCTGAAGAATTCGAGGTGCTCTTCGTAGTTCGGGCTGACGATCGAGTAGGCACGCGCGAGCGGCTTGCCGTCGACCTCGAGGCCGACCATCGTGAATTCGCCGTTGTTGAAGCGCAGGCTCGGCTCACGGGTGCAGGTGAAGCTGAAAAGCGTGTCGGTCCAGTGATGGACGGATTGGACGGTGGCGGTGTCGTATTTGCTCATGGCTTTGAAAACGGACGCGCGTAGCGGACGCGTGTAACGGGCCCAAAAACGGGCAAAAAAACCGAGTGCGTCGGCCCGATCGCGGATCGGCCGGCCGGCGCGTCGGACACGCGCCTTCTCGATGACAGACGTTTGATGAACTCTTTATTTTACCCTGCTTGGGGCAGATGCGGGCTTGACCCGCGCGGCTGCGCGGATTTGGCGCAACGGAATCTTGCAAACAGCTTTCAGTAATCGGCAGCGAGCTTCGCGCCGCGAACATGCTGGTCCGGAACGCGCACGCTTTCGAGCCGGTCACGCAGGTGAACCGGCCGCTGCGATATGCGCTTCGGTAGTCGCGGGCATGCGGTGCTGCCGCGTCACCGCGAATCGAGGCGCAGCCGCGCGATATACGGCAGGTGGTCCGACAGCCACGCGGTTTCGCCGGACGGCGCCTGCCATTCGAGCGGCGTCAGCCCGCGCACGAACATCTTGTCGAGCGCGAGCGCCGGGGAGAACGCGGGGAACGTGCGGCCCGACTCGCCGAGCAGCGTCGCGACCTCGGACAGCCCGATCTCGGCGAACAGCGCGACCGAATCGTTGCGCCAGTCGTTGAAGTCGCCGGCGAGCACGAGCGGGTCGTCGCCCGCGTTGCGCACGATCCAGTGCGCGATCCAGTGCATCTGGCGCAGCCGCGCCGCACGCGTGAGCGCGAGGTGCGCGCACAGGAGCGTGACGGGCCGCGCGCCGGCGAGCGTCGCGCGCGCGACCAGCAGCCCGCGCCGCTCGAAGCGGTGCGCGGAGATGTCCCAGCGGCCGCCGAGGTCGAGCGGGTGCGGCGACAGGATCGCGTTGCCGTGCCGCCACGACGGCTTGAACACGTTCGGTCCGAGCGCGATCTGCCAGTCGAGCGCTTGCGCGATCTCGGTGGCCTGGCAGTGCCACACGTCGTCGACCGCGTCGTCCATCGGCGCGCCGAAGCCGGGGGCGAGCATCGGACGCGGCATGCGGCGCGCCATCGCTTCCTGCAGGAAATACACGTCGGCGTGCGTCGACTGCATCCAGTTGCGCATCGCGTTCCATGCGGTGAAGCCGAGCGGCGAGCGGCCCTTGTGCAGGTTCCAGCTGACCGCGGTGATTTCGTCGGGCGCGGCGTGCGGTTCGGCGAACGGGAGGGACAGGGCGTCGGCGGACATGGCGCTCAGTCCTTCGCGACGTGCGCGCGCACGCGGTAGACGAGATGCGGGCGTTGCTCGACGAGCGTCCAGTCGGTCCATGCGTCGCCGCCGACCGACAGCCCCGGATGGCTCGCGACGATCTGCCGCGGCGACGCGGGCACGCACGGATCGCTGCGCGTCGCGTTTTCGTCGTCGAGGGTTTCCTGCACGTCGAGCGCGAGCGACACGGTGCGGGCGGCGTCGTCGACGGTGAGCGGCGCGACCGTCACCGAGCGCGAGCGCTCGGTCGGCACGACGCGCGCGGCGTTGCCGCAGCCGACGGGCACGGCGGACGGATAGCGATGGGTGTCGGTGCGGGTCTGACCGACGGTGGTGCGTTGCTGGAACGTGTCGATCGTCTGACCGTCGCGCACCACCTGGATCTCCCATGCGACGGCTGCCGGTGCGGCGCTCTGCGCATGGGCCGCGAGCGCGGCGCTCGCGAGCAGGACGGCCAGGCCGTGTTTCAGCATGAAACTTCTCCGGAAACGCGGGGTAGCGGGGAACGGACGCACATCTTACGCCCGATCGATCCGGACGGTCGCGTGACACGATGCGTCGCCGCGGGTTCGCAGCACGATCTGGTCCTGATCGAAAGGTAGGTGCGCGTCACGCGTTTTCAAGCGAAAAAGCGCGCGAACTCGGCGACGCTCGCGCGCTCGGTGACGAGGCGGTTCTCGATCGCGTGCGGGTCCGCATGGCCGAGCGACATCCCGCACACGAGTTGCTCGTTGGCCGGGATGCCGAGATGCTCGGCGACGATCCGGTGGAACGGCACGAACGCGGCTTGCGGGCAGGTGTCGAGGCCGCGTGCGCGCGCGGCCGTCATCACGCCCTGCAGGAACATCCCGCAGTCGAGCCATGCGCCGTGCGTCATCACGCGGTCGAGCGTGAAGAACAGTGCGACCGGCGCATCGAAGAAGCGGAAGTTGCGCGCATGCTGCGCGTGCATGCGGGCCTTTTCGTCGCGGCCGATGTTCAACAGACCATACAGGTCCCAGCCGACCTTGCGGCGCCGGTCGATGTACGGCGACACCCATTCGCGCGGATAGTAGTCGTACTCGGCGACGTATTTCTCGTCGCGCGCCGGATCGTCGTATGCCGCGGTGAGGGCCGCGGCGAGCGCGTCGCGGGTCGCGCCGGTCGCGACGTACACGTGCCACGGCTGGATGTTGGTGCCCGACGGCGCGCGGCTCGCGGCTTCGAGGATTGCCTCGAGCGTGTCGCGCGGCACGGGCGTCGGCAGGAACGCGCGAATCGCGCGGCGCGACTTGAGCGCGGCGTCGACAGCGTCGACGGCGTGGATCGCGTCGGGATCGACGCGCGGGGCAGCAGCGGGGACGGACATCGGCAACCCTTCGAGACGAAGCGCGCGGCGCCGTGCGGGCGCCGTGGCGAGGCCGGCGCGACGGCCGGTGAACCGTCGATCATACGCCGCGCGGCGCGACGCCGCAGCGCGCGCACGGTGTTAGCAGCAGACCGCGGTGGCTGCTTGCTTGCACGCCGATGCGGGATCGCTACACTGAAATCGTAAGGGTCTGATGATCGTGTGACGGCAGCAGCGGCGAGGTTGGTATGACGACGGCGATGGTGAAACAGGAACTGGCGGTGGCGTCCTTCAGCACGGTGTACGACCTCGAGCAGGTCGAGACCGCGTTGAACGAGCTGAACGAGAGCGCGAGCGACGCACTGCGCGCCACCTACGAGCGGATGCTCAAGACCGGCAATCTGCGCTTTTGCGTGAAGCCGAACCGGATGCCGTCGTTCGACGAACTCGGCGACGCGCTGCCCAATTTCACCGAACCCCTCGACGACGTGCGCAAGCAGGTCGCGCTGTGCCTCGAGACCGACGACCGGCTCGAACTGATGCCGATCCTGCTGCTCGGGCCGCCCGGCATCGGCAAGACGCATTTCGCGAAGGCGCTCGCGCAACTGCTCGGCACCGCGTACCACTACGTGCCGATGAGTTCGCTGACAGCCGGCTGGATCCTGTCGGGCGCATCGTCGCAATGGAAGAACGCGAAGCCCGGCAAGGTGTTCGAAGCGCTCGTCAACGGCAGCTACGCGAACCCGGTGATCGCGGTCGACGAGATCGACAAGGCGGGCAGCGACGCGCAATACGATCCGCTCGGCGCGCTGTACGCGTTGCTCGAGCACGACACCGCGCGCGCGTTCGTCGACGAATTCGCCGAGGTGCCGATCGATGCGGGCAACGTGATCTGGGTCGCGACCGCGAACGATGCGCAGGCGATCCCGGAGCCGCTGCTGAACCGGATGAACGTTTACGAGATCGCGCCGCCGGACGCGGCCGGCGCGCGCCGGATCGCGCAGACGATCTACGACGAGATCCGCACGTCGCACGCGTGGGGGCGGCGCTTCCCCGACACGCTCGACGACGACGCGCTCGACGTGCTGGCCGCGACGCCGCCGCGCACGATGCGCCGTGCGCTGCTGCATGCGTTCGGCGCCGCGCGGCTCGACGGCCGGGACGTGATCGCACCGTCCGACATCCGCGCCGACGAGGGCGCGGCGAAGCGCCGGCCGATCGGGTTCTGAGCCGGCGGCGCGCGCCTCGCCGCGGCCTGCGCGCGTCGCGCCGTGCGGCGCGGCGCACGCGACATGCCGATGCAAGCGCGTTCGGCAGGCGGGCGAACCGGGACGTACAATTCTCTTCTCTCCCCTCGACGCGTGAGCGACGCGAAACGCCATGGAGCAGATGGATTGTGTGGTGATCGGCGCGGGTGTCGTCGGTCTTGCGATTGCGCGGGAGCTGGCCGCGCGCGGACGCGAAACGATCGTGCTCGAGGCGGCCGACGCAATCGGCACGGGCACGAGTTCGCGCAACAGCGAGGTGATTCACGCGGGGCTCTACTACTCGCGCGGCTCGCTGAAGGCGATGTCGTGCGTGCGCGGGCGCGACCTGCTGTACGAGTTCTGCGAGACGCGTCACGTGCCGCACCGGCGCGTGGGCAAGCTGCTCGTCGCGACAAGCGCCGCGCAGGTGAAGCAGTTGAAGGCGATCGCCGCGCGCGCGGCGGAAAACGGCGTGCTCGACCTGATGCCGCTCACGCGTACCGAGGCGCAGACGCTCGAGCCCGCGCTCGATTGCGTGGAGGCGCTGTTTTCGCCGAGCACCGGCATCGTCGACAGCCACCAGCTGATGCTCGCGCTGCTCGGCGACGCGGAGCGCGACGGCGCGGTGTGCGCGCTGAAATCCCCGGTAGAGTCGATCGACGTGTTGCGCGGCGGCCGCTTCGTCGTGCGCACCGGCGGCGACGCGCCGACCGAAATCGAGGCCGCGTGCGTGATCAACAGCGCGGGCCTCGGCGCGCAGGCGCTCGCGCGCCGCACGCGCGGCCTCGATCCGCGCTGGGTGCCGCCGCTCTATCTCGCGCGCGGCAACTACTTCAGCCTGTCCGGCCGCGCGCCGTTCTCGCATCTCGTCTATCCGATACCCGACCGCGCGGGGCTCGGCGTGCATCTGACGCTCGATCTCGCCGGGCACGCGCGCTTCGGCCCGGACGTCGAGTGGGTCGATGCGCTGCGCTACGAAGTCGATCCGGCGCGCGCGCAGGCGTTCTACACGTCGATCCGCACGTACTGGCCCGACCTGCCGGACGACGCGTTGCAGCCGGCCTACGCGGGGATCCGGCCGAAGCTCGCGGGGCCCGGCGAGCCGCCGGCCGACTTCATCGTGCAAGGCACGGCGCAGCACGGCGTGCGCGGCCTCGTGAACCTGTTCGGCATCGAGTCGCCGGGGCTGACCGCGTCGCTCGCGCTCGGGCAGCGCGTCGCCGACATGACGTCGCATGGCTGACACTCACGGCCCGCATCCGTGCGGGCCGGCCGTGCGAAACCCCGGGCGAGACCCGTGTGAAATCCCTTGTGTGAAATCCCTTATCTCCGGCATTTCGGCGCGCACATTCATGCGCTTGAGCGTTATTCTGTTGAACGGCCGTCGCCAGAACGGCTTTCAAACCGATAACGTTGGAGCGAGTCCCCCATGAAAACATCCCGTCGGAGTTTCCTGATCACGAGCATCGGCGCCGTGTCCGCGCTGGCGCTGTCGCGCGAAGCGCTGGCCGATGCGCCGATGCTGTCGGAAACGGATCCGACCGCCGTGGCGCTCGGCTACAAGGCCGATGCGACGAAGGTCGACAAGACGAAGTATCCGAAATACGCAGCGGGCCAGGATTGCGCGGCCTGCATGCTGTACCAGGGCAAGAAGGGCTCGGCGTCGGGCCCGTGCGGTGCATTCCCGGGCAAGCAGGTATCGGCGAAGGGCTGGTGCAGCGCATTCTCGAAGATGGGTTGATGCCCGCGGCGGCATCGTGCGATGCCGCAATGTGGCGAAAACCGCAAAACGCCCGCCATCGGACGATGGCGGGCGTTTTTTATGCTTGAAAACGGTTCCGTCGCTTTCTACACTCGCTGCAAACCAACGCGCCGCGGGCCCTCCGCGCGCCGCGCCCGATACGGCGGATTCACGAGAACGAGGCTCGCATGGCGACGATTGCGAATTCAACGAAAACGATCCGGCCCGAGCGCGCGCTGAACCGCCGCGCGGTAGTCGCCGCCGTGATCGGCAACGCGCTCGAGTGGTACGACTTCACGGTGTTCGGCTTCATGACCGTCGTGATCGCCGAACTGTTCTTCCCGACGACCAGCGAATACTCGTCGCTGCTCTTGACCACCGCGACCTTCGGCGTCGCGTTCTTCATGCGCCCGATCGGCGGCATCGTGTTCGGGCTGTACGCCGACCGCGCGGGCCGCAAGGCCGCGCTGTCGCTCGTGATCCTGCTGATGACGGCCGGCATCTTCCTGCTCGCGATCGCGCCGCCCTATGCGGCGATCGGCATCGGCGGCCCGCTCCTGATCGTGCTCGGCCGCCTGCTGCAAGGCTTCTCGGCGGGCGGTGAATTCGGCAGCGCAACGGCGCTGCTGATCGAAGCCGCGCCGTTCTCGAAACGCGGCTTCTACGGCAGCTGGCAGATGGCGAGCCAGGCGGGCGCGCTGCTGATCGGCGCGCTCGTCGGCGCGGCCGTCACGCGCGGGCTGTCGCACGACGCGCTGCGCAGCTGGGGCTGGCGCGTGCCGTTCATCCTCGGGCTCGTGATCGGCCCGATCGGTTTCTACATCCGCCGTCATCTCGCCGATTCCGAAGCGTTCCTGCATGCGCAGCAAAGCGCACGCCGCGCGACGCTCGGCGAAGTGTTCACGCGCCATCCGCGCGAGGTGCTGTGCGGGCTCGGCTCGGTGATCGCGCTGACGGTGACGGTCTACGTGCTGATCAGCTATCTGCCGACCTTCGCGGTGAAGCAGCTGAAGCTGCCGTATGCGCAATCGTTCTATGCGGTGATCATCGGCAACCTGCTGCTGATGGTGCTGTCGCCGGTCGCGGGCGCATGGTCGGACCGCATCGGCCGCAAGGGTCTGTCTTTGTGGTCGCTCGGGCTGACGCTCGTGCTGATGTATCCGCTGTTCGCGTGGCTCGACGCGGCGCCGAGCATCGCGCGGCTGATCGTGGTGCAGGCCGTGCTGTCGGTGACGCTCGCCGGCTACTACGGGCCGTTCGGCGCGATGATCGCCGAGCTGTTCCCGGCCAACGTGCGCTCGACCGGGCTGTCGATCGCGTACAACGTCGCGGTGATGCTGTTCGGCGGTTTCGGGCAGTTCATCGTCACGTGGCTGATCAAGGTGACGGGCACGCCGCTCGCACCGACCTATTACGTGATGGCGGGAATCGCACTGTCGATCGTCGCGGTCGCGTTCGTGCCCGCGCGCAGCGCGGATCTCGACGCGCCGGCCTGACGGTTGCATTGCATCGCATGCATCGTTTCGGAAGCCGCAACGATGTGCGGACTGGCCGCGAACACGGCGCGACAACCCTCTGCGTTCGCGCCCGAATTGTTTAGTTGTCGAACGAAACATGCGCGGGATGAACGAAATGGCCGCTCGTGCGCGCAGAGGCACTTTTCGCGTGTGCAAGACATCGGCAAAAACCCGCGTGGATGCGCGTCTAGAAGAGTTTTTTCTCCAGCTTGTTGCAAAATCGCTAGCTCAAGTAATATCCGCGTACCCGGCCCCCAGGGGGACCGGTTCCGATCTGGAGACCTGGAGGAAACATGGAATACAACCGTCTGTTGCACACCCTGCGTGTTACCGCCATCGCAGGCGTGGCAGCGGCATCGCTCGGCGTCGCGGGTTCTGCATTCGCACAGATCCCGAACAAAACGCTCGTCTACTGCTCAGAAGGCAGCCCGGCGGGTTTTGATTCCGCGCAATTCACGACCGGCGTCGATTTCACCGCCGCCACGTTCACCGTCTACAACCGCCTCGTCGAATTCGAGCGCGGCGGCACCAAGGTCGAGCCCGGCCTCGCCGAGAAGTGGGACGTCTCGTCCGACGGCAAGGTGTACACGTTCCACCTGCGTCATGGCGTGAAGTTCCACACGACCGACTTCTTCAAGCCGACGCGTGAATTCAACGCGGACGACGTCGTGTTCTCGTTCGAGCGCATGCTCGATCCGAACAATGCGTTCCGCAAGGCCTACCCGGTGTCGTTCCCGTACTTCACCGACATGGGCCTCGACAAGCTGATCACGAAGATCGAGAAGGTCGATCCGTACACCGTGAAGTTCACGCTGTCCGAGCCGAACGCGCCGTTCATCCAGAACATGGCGATGGAATTCGCGTCGATCCTGTCGGCCGAGTACGGCGACCAGCTGATGAAGGCCGGCAAGGCCGCCGACATCAACCAGAAGCCGGTCGGCACGGGCCCGTTCATCTTCCGCAGCTATACGAAGGACGCGACGATCCGTTTCGATGGCAATCCTGATTACTGGAAGAAGGGCGCGGTGAAGCTGTCGAAGCTGATCTTCTCGATCACGCCCGACCCGGGCGTGCGCGTGCAGAAGATCAAGCGCAACGAATGCCAGGTGATGAGCTATCCGCGTCCGGCCGACATCGCGGCGCTGAAGGCCGACTCGGGCATCGACATGCCGTCGCAGCCGGGCTTCAACCTCGGCTACCTCGCGTACAACGTCGAGCACAAGCCGGTCGACAAGCTCGAAGTGCGTCAGGCGCTCGACATGGCGATCAACAAGAAGGCGATTCTCGAATCCGTCTATCAGGGTGCCGGCCAGGCCGCCAGCGCGCCGATGCCGCCGACCCAATGGTCGTACGACAAGAACCTGAAGATGGCCCCGAACGACACCGAGAAGGCCAAGGCGCTGCTCGCGAAGGCCGGCTATCCGAACGGTTTCGACATCACGCTGTGGGCGATGCCGGTGCAGCGCGCATACAACCCGAACGCCCGCCTGATGGCCGAGATGATCCAGGCCGACTGGGCGAAGATCGGCGTGAAGGCGAAGATCGTCACGTACGAGTGGGGCGAGTACATCAAGCGCGCGCACACGGGCGAGCAGGACACGATGCTGATCGGCTGGACGGGCGACAACGGCGACCCCGACAACTGGCTCGGCACGCTGCTCGGCTGCGAGGCGATCAAGGGCAACAACTTCTCGCACTGGTGCTACAAGCCGTTCGACGACCTGATCCAGAAGGGTCGCACGACGACGGGCCAGGACGCGCGCACGAAGATCTACACGCAGGCCCAGCAGATCTTCGCGCAGCAGCTGCCGTTCTCGCCGATCGCGAACTCGACGGTCTACCAGCCGGTACGCAAGAACGTGGTCGACATGCGCATCGAGCCGCTCGGCTATGCGCGTTTCGACGGTGTCAGCGTGAAGTAACCGGCCTGGCGTAAGCTGTCGTCTTGAGAAGACCGGCTTGAAATCATCCGGCGACGAGGGGCCAAAAGCCCCTCGTCGCCGGTCGTACATTTCCCACAAGAAAATACGAGACGCATCATGTTCACATTCGTGTTGCGCCGCGTGGGCATGGTGATCCCGACCTTCATCGGCATCACCATCCTGGCGTTTGCGCTGATTCACCTGATACCGGGCGACCCCATCGAAGTGATGATGGGCGAGCGCGGCGTCGATCCCGCGATGCATGCGGAGGCCATGAAACGCCTCGGGCTCGACCAGCCGCTGCCCCTGCAGTACATCCACTACATCGGCCGGGCGCTGCATGGCGACCTCGGCACGTCGATCATCACCAACACCAGCGTCGCGGGCGAATTCTTCGCGCGCTTCCCGGCGACCGTCGAACTGTCACTGTGCGCGCTCGTGTTCGCGCTCGCGGTCGGGCTGCCGGCCGGCGTGATCGCCGCGCTGCGGCGCGGCTCGGTCGTCGATCACGGCGTGATGGGCACCGCGCTCACCGGCTACTCGATGCCGATCTTCTGGTGGGGGCTGATCCTCATCATGGTGTTTTCGTCGTACCTCGGCTGGACGCCCGTGTCGGGCCGCATCGCGGTCGAATACGATTTCCCGCATCCGACCGGTTTCATGCTGATCGACGCGCTGCTCGCACCCGACGAAGGCGCGTTCAAATCGGCGGTCAGCCACCTGATCCTGCCGGCGATCGTGCTCGGCACGATCCCGCTCGCGGTGATCGCGCGGATGACGCGCTCGTCGATGCTCGAAGTGCTGCGCGAGGACTACATCCGCACGGCGCGCGCGAAGGGGCTGTCGCCCGTGCGCGTGGTCGTCGTGCATGCGCTGCGCAATGCGCTGATCCCGGTCGTCACCGTGATCGGCCTGCAGATCGGCACGCTGCTGGCCGGCGCCGTGCTGACCGAGACGCTCTTTTCGTGGCCCGGTGTCGGCAAGTGGCTGATCGATGCGATCGGCCGCCGCGACTATCCGGTCGTCCAGGGCGGCATCCTGCTGATCGCGACGCTCGTGATCGTCGTGAACCTGGTCGTCGACCTGCTGTACGGCGTGCTGAATCCGCGCATCCGCCACACGAGGTAATTCCATGAGCAATCTGCAAAACACCCTGCCGAGCGAATCCGCGCCGGCCGGCGGCCGTGCGCTCGCGCTGCGCGAGTTCTGGGCCAACTTCTCGCGCAACCGCGGCGCCGTCGGCGCCGGCATCGTCGTGCTGGTGCTGATCCTGGTCGCGCTGTTCGCGCCGCTGATCGCGCCGCACAGCCCGGTCGAGCAATACCGCGACTACGTGAAGATCCCGCCCGCATGGCTCGCGGGCGGCAACTGGCAGTTCATCCTCGGCACCGACGAAGCGGGCCGCGACATCCTTTCGCGCCTGATGTTCGGCGCGCGCATGTCGTTCTGGATCGGCTTCGTGTCGGTCGTGCTCGCGCTGATCCCCGGCATCGTGCTCGGGCTGATCGCCGCGTTCTTCCAGAAGTGGGCCGACACGCCCGTGATGCGCATCATGGACGTGCTGCTCGCGCTGCCGTCGCTGCTGCTCGCGGTCGCGGTCGTCGCGATCATCGGCCCGGGCCTCACCAACACGATGTTCGCGATCGCGATCGTCGCGCTGCCGGCCTACGTGCGCCTCACGCGCGCATCCGCGCTCGGCGAACTGCAGAAGGAGTACGTGACGGCATCGCGCGTGGCCGGTGCCGGCACGCTGCGCCTGATGTTCTCGCAGGTGCTGCCGAACTGCACGGCGCCGCTGATCGTGCAGGCGACGCTCGGCTTCTCGTCGGCCATCCTCGACGCGGCCGCGCTCGGCTTCCTCGGCCTCGGCGTGCAGCCGCCGACCGCCGAGTGGGGCGCGATGCTCGCGTCCGCGCGCGACTACATCGACAACGCGTGGTGGATCGTGACGATGCCCGGCCTGTCGATCCTGATTTCGGTGCTCGCGATCAACCTGCTCGGCGACGGGCTGCGCGACGCGCTCGATCCCAAACTGAAGCGGATGGCGTGACCATGAGCCAAGATCTACTGACTATCCGCAATCTCGCGGTGAACTTCAACGGCCTGCCCGCGGTCGACCGGATCAACCTGTCGATCGCGCCGGGCGAGGTGGTGGGCGTCGTCGGCGAATCGGGCTCTGGCAAGAGCGTGACGATGATGGCGCTGATGGGCCTGATCGATGCGCCGGGCAAGGTGACGGCCGACGAGGTCACGTTCAACGGTGTGGACCTGCTGAAGGCGTCGCCGAAGGCGCGCCGCAAGATCGTCGGCAAGGACATCGCGATGGTGTTCCAGGATGCGCTGACGAGCCTGAACCCGAGCTACACGGTCGGCTACCAGATCAAGGAGGTGCTGAAGCTGCACGAAGGCCTGCGCGGCGACGCGCTGCACCGGCGCGCGCTCGAGCTGCTCGACCAGGTCGGCATTCCGGATGCGAAGAACCGCATCACGGCGTTCCCGCACCAGATGTCGGGCGGCATGAACCAGCGCGTGATGATCGCGATGGCGGTCGCGTGCAACCCGAAGCTGCTGATCGCCGACGAGCCGACCACCGCGCTCGACGTGACGATCCAGGCGCAGATCATGGACCTGCTCGTGAAGCTGCAGAAGGAGCGCGGGATGGCGCTCGTGCTGATCTCGCACGACCTGGCCGTCGTGTCGGAGGTCGCGCAGCGCGTCGCCGTGATGTATGCGGGCGAGGTCATCGAGACCAATCGCGTGCCGGACATCTTCCGTGCGCCGCATCATCCGTATACCGAAGCGCTGCTCGCGGCGATTCCCGAGCACAATCAGGGGGCGCGTCGCCTTGCCGCATTGCCGGGCATGGTGCCGGGCCGCGATGATCGCCCGTCCGGGTGCCTGTTCGCGCCGCGCTGCAAGTACGTCGTCGACGATTGCCGCAAGGCGCGTCCGGCGCTCGATACGCTGGTGCCGGCCAACGATGCGATGCGCGCGCGCTGCATCAAGCCGCTCAATGTTTCCAACCTCGACCTGACGGGAGGCGCACGATGAATGCAGTCCACGAAACGCGTGCCACGCCGCACGACGAGGAAGCGGTGCTGGTCGCCGACCGGCTCGCGAAGCACTACACGGTCAAGCGCGGGATGTTCGGGCAGGGCACCGTGAAGGCGCTGAACGGCGTGTCGTTCACGCTCAAGCGCGGCAAGACGCTCGCCGTCGTCGGCGAGTCGGGCTGCGGGAAATCGACGCTCGCGCGCCAGCTCACGATGATCGAGACGCCCACCTCGGGCCACCTGACGATCGACGGCAAGGACGTGGCCGGCGCGAGCCGCGAGACGGTCGCCGACCTGCGCCGCCGCGTACAGATGGTGTTCCAGAACCCGTTCGCGTCGCTGAACCCGCGCAAGACCGTCGAGCAGACGCTCTCCGAGCCGCTCGAGATCAACGCGAACCTGACGGCCGCCGAACGCGCGCAGCGCGTCGCGCAGATCATGCGCACGGTCGGCCTGCGGCCCGAGCACGCGAAGCGTTATCCGCACATGTTCTCGGGCGGCCAGCGCCAGCGGGTCGCGATCGCGCGCGCGATGATCCTCGATCCGCGGATCGTGGTCGCCGACGAACCGGTGTCCGCGCTCGACGTGTCGATCCAGGCGCAGATCCTGAACCTGTTCATGGACCTGCAGGAGCAGTTCAAGACGAGCTACGTGTTCATCTCGCACAACCTGTCGGTGGTCGAGCACGTCGCCGACGACGTGATGGTGATGTACTTCGGCAGCGTCGCCGAGCTCGGCGACAAGGCGACGATCTACGCGCATCCGCGCCATCCGTACACGCGCGCGCTGATGTCGGCGACGCCGGCGATCTTCGAGGAAGACCGCCGCGTGCAGATCAAGCTGCAGGGCGAGCTGCCGTCGCCGCTCAATCCGCCGTCGGGCTGCGCGTTTCACCAGCGCTGCCCGTACGCGGTCGAGCGCTGCCGCGTCGAGGAACCGCAGCTGCGCGACGTCGACGGACGCCGCGTGGCCTGCCATCGCGCCGAGGAGGTAGGGGAGGTGAATGCCTGATGGTTTGGCGGCGCGCGCGCCTGGCGTGCGCCGTTCGGGGGGCGGCCGCGCGCGCGTGATGCGCGCGTGCCGCAACGCACGGCGCTGGAGCGTGCGCACGGTCACGGGCGCGGCGCTGGCCGGCGCGTGCGTGGCGGCCAGCGTGCTGGTCCCGGTCGACGCCGCGCGTGCCGAAAGGCGCGCGCCGGCGAGTTCGCCGATCCATCCGTCGCAGGTTCCGCCGCCCGGCATGAACCTGCCGGGCTTCCACGTGCCGTCCGTGTCGAACGGCACGGTCGCGCGCGGCACGGTGCGCGTGCAGCCCGCGCGCATGCCGTTCTATGTCGCGACCCGGGGCAGGGTCACGCTGTACGTGCTCGGCACGCTGCACACGGGCGACCCGTCCGACTATCCGCCCGCGCAGCCGTTCCGGCCGCGCATCCTCGCGGCGCTCGCCGCGTCGCCGACGCTCGCGCTCGAGCTGTCGCCGGACGATCTCCTCGAATCGCAGGACGACGTGTCGAAGTACGGCGTGTGCCGCTACCCGTGCCTGCAGCGCCTGCTGCCCGAGCCGCAGTGGCAGCGCCTCGCGGCGCGCCTGCGCGGCAACCCGGCCGCGCTCGCGGAGATCCGCCGGATGCGGCCGTGGCTCGCGGCGCTGGTCGTCGAAACCTACGACTCGCTGGCGGCCGGCCTGCAGACCGAGTACGGCACCGAGGCGCAGCTGCAGAACGTGTTCCTGAAGAAGAAGGGCGGCCGCGTGATCGGGCTCGAGACGCTCGCCGAGCAGATGCGCGCGTTCACCGGACTGACGCTCGCCGAGCAGCGCGAGATGCTCGCGCAGGACATGGTGCAGACCCCGGCGCAGAACGCCGACGACATCAAGGCGCTGCACCGGCTGTGGCGAATTGGCGACGCCGACGCGATCTCGGCGTGGGCGGTCGCGAAGAGCGAGCGGCTGGCCCGTTCGAAGGCGCTGTCGGCGTCGATCGACAACAAGATCCTGTACGAGCGCAACCGGCGCTTCGTTGCACGGATGACGGCAATCGCCGCGCCGAACCGGCCGGTATTCGTGGCCATCGGCGCGCTGCATCTGGGCGGCCCGCGCGGCGTGCTCGAATTGTTGCGCCAGCAAGGGTATCAGGTCGACGCGAACTGATCGCGCCGCGCACCGCGCGCCGATCCTCCCCTGTTTGATCGACGAGATGCACGCGCTGCGAGGCGCCCGCGCGGCCACGCGGCTCGATAAGGAAAACCCTCGAATCTTCAGGAAATAGCGTTTAAAACGATTGACATCCGGTTCTGCCAATCTCTATTCTTCATCCCACAAGTTGAAAAAATGAAAAGAATAGATAAGTTCTACGGGGTAGCAGAAAACAAAGCGCGGGGTTAGCGTAGCCGGCACGTATGTAACGTGCCGGCCGCGGAGTGTCTGCATGCACGGCGGGGCCAAACATCGTCGGCACAACAAATGCATGCGACAGACTTGCGGCATAAGCAACGTTCCGTCGTCCGACCGGGGGAAGCAGCAAGCGGGCGGCGGCGGACGTTTTTTGATCCGGAGCATGTTTCCGGTCACCGTCGACAGACGGTTTCGGGGGGCGAATCGACAGACGGCGAAGTCCGCGGCGATTGCGCCAACAGAAAAGCGCCACGAGGGCGCTTTTTTCTTTTGTGGCGGCGGTTTTCGACCTGCGACGGCTGAGCGCTTCGACGACGCGTCACGTCATCATGCGTCTTCGCCGGCCTGCAGCGCGCCGGGCGCGACGACATCGACACCCGCCGCTTCGAGCGCCGCGCGGATCCGCTTCGCGAACGCGAGCGCATGCGGGCCGTCGCCGTGCAGGCAGACCGTTTGCGCGTTGAGCGGCACCCACTCGCCGCTCACTGCCCGCACCTGCCGCTCGCGCACCATGTCGAGCGTGCGCGCGAGCACCGCTTCTTCATCGTCGATCAGCGCGCCGGGCTGGTTGCGCGGCACGAGCGAGCCGTCCGCGCGGTAGCCGCGGTCGGCGAATACTTCCTCCACCGCGGCGAGCCCCGCGTGGCGCGCGGCCGCGACGAACACGCTGTTCGCGAGCCCGAACACGGCCAGCGACGGATCGAAGTCGTGGATCGCGGACACCACCGCGTCGGCGATCAGCGGGTCGCGCGCGGCCTGGTTGTACAGCGCGCCGTGCGGCTTAACGTGCGCGATGCGGCCGCCCTCGGCCTGCGCGATCGCCGACAGCGCGCCGAGCTGGTACAGCACGCCCGCGTAGATGTCGCCGGCCGGCAGCTGCATTTCCTTGCGGCCGAAATTCTCCGGGTCGTGAAAGCTCGGGTGCGCGCCGATCGACACGCCTTTCTGCACGGCCCAGCGCACGCAGTCGCGCATCGCATTGGCGCCGCCTGCATGCCAGCCGCACGCGATGTTCGCCGACGTGACGAGGTCGAGCAGCGCCTCGTCCGATCCGCATCCTTCACCGAGATCGGCATTCAGATCGATTTCCATGATGTTCCTCGTCCACGGGTGCGTGGCGCGTCCTTCGTCCTGCTTCCGTCATTGTCACGCTGCGCGCGATTGCGCGCGGCGGCGCGTTTCCTCGCGCATCTCGATCGCGACGTCGATCTGGCGCAGATAGGCACGTTCTGCGACCAGGGCGGCGCGCGCGGCGTCGGGTGTCGTGCGCACGAAGCGGATCGGCAGGTTGAGCCGAGCCTGTGCGAGTTTCCAGAGATCCGCGCGGATCACCGTGCCGATCTTCGGATAGCCGCCGGTGGTCTGCGCATCGTGCATCAGCACGATCGGCTGGCCGTTCGGCGGCACCTGGATCGTGCCGGGCAGCACCGCGTGCGACAGCAGCTCGACCGGCCGCTCGCGCACCAGTTCGGCGCCGGCGAGACGATAGCCCATCCGGTTGCTGTTCGCGGTGACGAGCCATTCCTCGTCCCAGAACGCCTGCTGAGAATCGGCCGCGAACGACGCGTAGTCGGGGCCCGGCAGCACGCGCACGGGCATCGCCCACGGCGCATGCGCGGGCCGGTGGCGGCGCGGCGGTTCGTCGACGCGCACGAACGCGCACCACGCGGGCGCCTTCACGCCGAATTCGGGCGCGTCGGCCGCGAGGCAGCCGGCGCCGGCCGGCGGCACGCCGACCGGCAGCCGGTCGCCGTCGCGCAGCGCGCGGCCGCCGAGGCCGCCGAAGCGCGACGCGAGATCGGTGCTGCGCGAGCCGAGCATCGGCAGCACGTCGATGCCGCCCGCGATGCACAGGTAGCCGCGCATGCCGCGTTTCGCGGCCGGCAGCACGAGCGTCTGCCCGGCGTCGACCGGCAGGCTCCACCAGGAATACACGGGCCGGCCGTCGAGCGTTGCGCCGAATTCGGTGCCGGTGATCGCGATGCGCGTCGCGCGCGTGAAGCGGAACGCGGCCGGCCCGATCGTGATTTCGACGGCCGCCGCGTCGGGGCGGTTGCCGACCAGCCGGTTGCCGACCTCGAGCGCGAGGCCGTCGAGCGCGCCGCCCTGCGCGACGCCGAGATGGCGTGTGCCGCGGCGGCCGAGATCCTGCACGGTCGACAGCGGGCCGGCGCGGACGACCTCGATCGTGCCCGGTGCGGTGTTCTGGCTCATGTCGCGTCGACTCCGGCAATGGTGAAGCGCACGCGGTCGCCGGGCAGCAGCAGCGTCGGCTGCGGCCGCGCCGGGTCGAACAGCACGTGCGACGTGCGGCCGATCAGTTGCCAGCCGCCGGGCGACGTGGCCGGATAGATGCCCGTCTGCGCGCCGCCGATGCCGACCGAGCCGGCCGGCACCTCGAGGCGCGGGGCCGCGCGGCGCGGCGTGTGCAGCGACGCATCGAGGCCGCCGAGATACGCGAAGCCCGGCTGGAAGCCGACGAAGAACACGACGTAGGCGCCGGCCGCGTGGCGCGCGACGACTTCGTCGGCCGACAGCCCGGTGTGCGCGGCGACGGCCGCGAGGTCGGGACCGGCGGCACCGCCGTATTCGACCGGGATGTCGATTTCCCGGCCGTCCGCGTGCTCGACGTCGGCGGTTTCCCACGCGTCGCGCAGCGCCGGCGTGAGCGAGTCGGCCGTCGTGGCGAGCGCGTCGAACACGATCGTCAGGTTGTTCATGCCCGGCACGACGTCGATCACGTCGGGCCACGCGCGCGCGACCTCGGCGACGGCCCAGACGCGGCGCTGGCAATCGAGCGTGGCGGGCGGCGGCACCTCGCAGACGAGGGCGGCATCGCCGAGCGGATAAATGCGGGGTTGCGTCATCGGACTGGCACGGTTCGGACGGCAATGTTAGCGCACATTGTCAATAAAATATCGACAACTTCCCAATAAGCGTTTTCGCCTAGCCCGTATGTCCGGGCTTCTGGCGTACACTCGGCACACCCTGTCATCCGGCTTGCTCCGCCTTTCCATGAAGCGTCCTGCGACCAAGATCGTGTCATCCGAACACCTCGTTTCCGATTCGAGCGCGGAGCTGTCGGAACTCGAATACGGGCTCATCATGGCCGGCAACGCATTCAACCGCTGGATGGTGCGCTGCATGTCGGCCGCGGGCGCGAAGGACATGACGGCGGTCGAGGTGTCGCTGCTGCATCACGTGAGCCACCGCGAACGCAAGAAGAAGCTCGCCGACATCTGCTTCGTGCTCAATATCGAGGATACGCACGTCGCGACCTATGCGCTGAAAAAACTGATCGCGCGCGGCTATGTGAAGAGCGAGAAGAGCGGCAAGGAGGTGTTCTTCTTCGCGACCGAGGCGGGCCGCGAGCTGTGCCTGAAGTATCGGGAGGTGCGCGAGCACTGCCTGATCGAGACGCTCAAGGACAGCGGCCTCACCAACGAGCAGATCGGCGACGCGGCGCAGTTGCTGCGCCACGCATCGGGCCTCTACGACACGGCCGCGCGCGCGGCGGCGTCGCTGTAAACGATTGCGGACGGGAGGGTGAGCGCGGTGACGCGCGGCATGCCGCTCACGCAGCAGCGCGCGCCGCGTCATCAGGCGGCCGGGTACAGCGCGCCGTCGGTCACGATCCAGCGCATCGCGAGATCGTGCGCCTCGGCCGGCAACGCATCGACGCGGCACGCTTCATACGCGATGCCGACCGTCACCGGCAGCGTGTCGCCGGGCCACACCGCGAGCGTGCGGTCGTAGTAGCCGCCGCCGTAGCCGAGCCGGTAGCGCTGCAGATCGAATCCCACGCACGGAATCAGCAGCAGGTCGGGCACGACGACGACGCCCGACGCCGGTTCCGGAATCCGGTGATGGCCTTCGCGCATCGGCGTATCCGCATCCCACGCATGGAACGCGAGCGGCGTGTGACGCTCGCCGATCACCGGCAGCGCGGCGCGGCGGCCCGTGCCGGCCGCGGCCCACGCGAGCACCGCGTCGCGCGCGTCGAATTCGCCCGGCAGCGGCCAGTAGAAGCCGACCGTCGCGGGCGCGAGGCGCTCGAGCAACCGCCGCAGCCGCGTGTCGAGCGCGGCGTTCGCGGCGGGCTGCGACGCGGCGTCGCGACGCGCGCCGGACAGCGTTTTGCGCAGTGCAACCTTCGGGTTCGGCACAGGGTTGCATGCTATGCTTTCGCTCACTTCGTGCTCCATTCATAACGATGTCGAACAGCCTTTTCCGAGTATATCGCGCGGTCGCGCTCACGCTTTCGGCCGCCGCGCTCGTCGCGGGCACGGCCGCGTGCGCCGCACCGGGCGACGACACGCTCGCCGGGGACGACCAGATCTTCGTGCAGCTGCGCGAAGCCGCGCGCCGCAACGACGCCGCGAAGGCCGCGCAGCTCGCGTCGATGATCCCGAACTATCCGGTCCCGTCCTACGTCGAGTATTTCCAGATCAAGCCGCAGCTGTTCGATTCGACCGGCCGCGCACGCGTCGACGCACCGGACGCGCCGGTGCAGTCGTTCCTGCAGCGCTACGACGGCCAGGCGATCGCCGACCGCCTGCGCAACGACTACCTGCTCGTGCTCGGCGCGCGTCACGACTGGCGCAACTTCGACGACCAGTACAAGCGCTTCGTGCTCGACGACGACACGCAGGTCAAGTGCTACGCGCTCGAATCGCGCGCGGCGCGCGGCGAGAACGTCGCCGAGGCGGCGCGTGCGTTGCTCGTCGAGCCGAAATACTACGGCGACGCCTGTGTCGACCTGATTACGGCGCTCACCGTCAACCAGCAGTTCACCAGCGACGACGTGTGGCAGCAGGCGCGCCTCGCGTACGAGCAGAACTACACGACGCTCGGCGGCAAGATCGTCGACGCGCTCGGCGCGCGCCCGGTCGGTTTCGACCAGGCGACCAGCGCGCCGCCGCTGTACCTCGCGCGCGGCGTCGGCCCCGACGCGGCATCGCACCAGCTCGCGCTGATCGCGCTCGGCCGCATGGCGCGCAACGATCCGGACGCGGCGGCCGGGATGCTGACGTCGATCGCCGGCTCGCTGACGAAGCAGGAGCAGGCGATCGCGTGGGGCGCGATCGGCTACCAGGGCGCGATCAAGCGCTCGGCGCTCGCGTCGGTCTGGTATGCGAAATCCGCGAACGCGCCGCTGTCGAACCCGGGCTACGAATGGCGCACGCGCGCCGCGCTGCTCGCCGGCAACTGGCCGATGGTGCGCTGGTCGATCGAACAGATGCCGCCGTCGCTGCGCGACGATCCGGCATGGATCTACTGGCATGCGCGCGCGCTCAAGCAGAGCGGCGACACGCTGCAGGCGAACCAGGAATTCGAGCAGGTCGCGGGCCAGTACAACTTCTACAGGCAGCTCGCCGGCGAAGAGCTCGGCCAGCGCACGTCGATCCCGCCGCGCACGAAGGTGAGCGATGGCGACATCGACGCGATGAGCAAGATCCCGGGCTTCGCGCTCGCGCAACGCTTCTACGGGCTGAACCTGCGTCTCGAAGGCAACCGCGAATGGAACTGGCCGCTGCGCGGGATGACCGATCGCCAGCTGCTCGCGGCCGCCGAATACGGCAAGCGCATCGACCTGCTCGACCGCACCGTCAACACGGCCGACCGCACGAAGGCCGAGCACGACTTCACGCTGCGCTACCCGTCGCCGTACCGTGACATCGTCGAGCGCTACGCGCAGTCGTCGGGCCTCGACATCGAATGGGCATACGGGCTGATCCGCCAGGAGTCGCGCTTCATCACGAACGCGCGTTCGTCGGTCGGCGCGGGCGGCCTGATGCAGCTGATGCCGGCCACCGCGCAGCTCGTCGCGAAGAAGCTCGGGATGGGCACGATCACGCGTGCGCAGATGCACGACATCAATACCAACATCCAGCTCGGCACCTGGTATCTGGCGGACATCTACAACAACTTCGACAGCTCGCCGGTGCTGGCAACCGCCGGCTACAACGCGGGCCCGGGCCGGCCGCGCCAGTGGCGCCAGGTGTTGACGCAGCCGGTCGAAGGCGCGATCTTCGCGGAGACGATTCCGTTCAACGAGACGCGCGACTACGTGAAGAACGTGCTGTCGAACACCGTCTACTACGCGGCGCTCTTCGAGGGCAAACCGCAGTCGTTGAAGAAACGCCTAGGCATGATCTCGCCCTGATCCGCAATCTTCACACTGCCGCGCGAGACGCGGCAGTGTTCTTTTGAGGACCCGAACATGGATCGCCAGACCGTCGCGCTGCTGGGCGGCACCGGCTTCATCGGCAGCCGGCTCGTCAACGCGCTGATCGACGCCGGCAAGCAGGTGCGGATCGGCACGCGGCGGCGCGAGCACGCACGCCACCTGCAGATGCTGCCGGTCGAGATCGTCGAGCTCGACGCGCTCGATACGCGCACGCTCGCCCGGTTCGTCGCCGGCGCGCATGCGGCCGTCAATCTCGTCGGCGTGCTGCACGGCGGCCGTGGCACGCCGTACGGGCCCGGGTTCGAGCGCGCGCACGTCGCGCTGCCGGCCGCGCTGGCCGCCGCGTGCGTCGAAGTCGGCGTGCGGCGCGTGCTGCACATGAGCGCGCTCGGCGCCGATTCGCACGGCCCGAGCATGTACCAGCGCTCGAAGGGCGACGGCGAGGCCGCGCTGCATGCGGT
The DNA here is from genome assembly GCF_003853505.1 of Burkholderia sp. Bp9015. Lineage (NCBI taxonomy): Bacteria > Pseudomonadati > Pseudomonadota > Betaproteobacteria > Burkholderiales > Burkholderiaceae > Burkholderia > Burkholderia sp. Bp9015. The sequence goes on along the minus strand of NZ_QTPZ01000012.1, from coordinate 45,752 downwards.
CGCGGCGACCGATTCGCTCACGCTGACGATCTTCCGCCCGTCGGTCGTCTTCGGCCCCGGCGACGCATTCCTGAACACATTCGCGAACCTGCAGCGCACGCTGCCGGTGCTGCCGCTCGCGATGCCCGATGCGCGCTTCCAGCCGGTGTTCGTCGGCGACGTCGTGCGCGCGTTCGTCAACACGCTCGATCTCGCGGCCGCGCACGGCAAGACCTACGAACTCGGCGGCCCGACCGTCTATACGCTCGAGCAGCTGGTGCGCTATTGCGGCACGCTGGTCGGCCGGCAGGCACGCATCGTGCGGCTGCCCGACGCGCTCGCGCGGCTGCAGGCGAGCGTGTTCGAATGCCTGCCCGGCGAGCCGGTGATCACGCGCGACAATCTCGCGTCGATGTCGGTGCCGAACGTGCTGTCCGGGCCGCTCGCACCGGAACTCGGGATCTCGCCCGCGAGTCTCGAGAGTATCGCGCCCGCGTATCTCGGCCATGCCGCGCGGCGCTCCCGCTTCGACTGGTTCCGCTCGCGCCGCCGCTAGGCGCCGCGGACCGTCGCTTCCGTCATTCACTTTCGCGCTTTCCGGAACACCGCCATGAAACTCGTCATTGGAGACAAGAACTACTCGTCGTGGTCGATGCGGCCGTGGCTGCTGCTCGCGCATTTCGGCATCCCGTTCGACGAGATCGTGATCGAGCTGCGCCGCGACGACACGGCCGCGCGCATCCGCGAGTATTCGCCGACCGGCAAGGTGCCGTGCCTGATCGACGACCACGGCGTCGCGATCTGGGATTCGCTCGCGATCGCCGAGACGCTCGCCGAGCGCTATCCGCAGTTCCCGATGTGGCCCGCTGATCCGCTCGATCGCGCGCATGCGCGCTGCATCTCGGCCGAGATGCATTCGGGCTTCGCCGCGCTGCGCACGCAGATGGGAATGAGCGTGCGCGCGTCGATGCCGGGGCGCGGCGCGACGCCCGAGGCGCTCGCCGACGTCGCGCGCATCGACGCGCTGTGGAGCGCGTGCATCGAGGCCTCGGGCGGCCCGTTCCTGTTCGGCGAATTCGGCATCGCCGATGCGATGTATGCGCCCGTCGTGATGCGCTTCAACACGTATGCGCCGGCGCTGTCGCCGGAAGCGGCCGGGTATGCGGCGCGCGTGACGGCACTGCCGGCGGTGCAGCGCTGGATCGATGGCGCGCGCCGCGAAACCAACGTGATCGCCGAATACGAACCGACGCCATGAACATCTACGCAGTAGGCGGAGCGATCCGCGACGAATTGCTCGGCGTGCCGGTGCAGGACCGCGACTACGTGGTGGTGGGCGCGACGCCCGAGCAGATGGCCGCGCAGGGCTTCCGGCCGGTCGGCAAGGATTTCCCCGTGTTCCTGCATCCGGGCACGCAGGAGGAATACGCGCTCGCGCGCACCGAGCGCAAGACGGCGGCCGGCTATCACGGCTTCCAGTTCTACTATGCGCCGGACGTGACGCTCGAAGAGGACCTCGCGCGGCGTGACCTGACGATCAACGCGATGGCGCGCGAAGTGAGCCCGGAGGGCGCGCTGGTCGGCCCGGTGATCGATCCGTTCGACGGGCAGGCCGACCTGCGCGCACGCGTGTTCCGGCATGTCGGCGACGCGTTCGTCGAGGATCCGGTGCGGATCCTGCGGATCGCGCGCTTTGCCGCGCGCTTCGCCGATTTCACGGTCGCGGACGACACGCTCGCGCTGATGCGGCGGATGGTCGACGCGGGCGAAGCGGATGCGCTGGTGCCCGAGCGCGTGTGGCAGGAGATCGCGCGCGGGCTGATGGAGGCGAAACCGTCGCGGATGTTCGCGGTGCTGCGCGAGTGCGGCGCGCTCGCGCGCATCCTGCCCGAGGTCGACGCGCTGTGGGGCGTGCCGCAGCGCGCCGACTATCACCCGGAAGTCGACACCGGCGTGCACGTGATGATGGTCGTCGACTACGCGGCGAAGCAGGGCTATTCGCTGCCGGTGCGCTTCGCGGCGCTCACGCACGATCTCGGCAAGGCGACGACGCCCGCCGACGTGCTGCCGCGCCATGTCGGCCACGAAGGCCGCAGCGTCGACCTCATCAAGCCGCTGTGCGAGCGGCTGCGCGTGCCGAACGATTGCCGCGATCTCGCGCTGGTGGTCGCGCGCGAGCACGGCAACCTGCATCGCGTGATGGAAATGGGCGCGGCCGCGCTGGTGCGTTTCTTCGAGCGCAGCGACGCGCTGCGCAAGCCGGCGCGCTTCGCGGAGATGCTGCAGGCGTGCGAAGCGGATGCGCGCGGCCGGCTCGGGCTCGACACGCAGCCGTATCCGCAGGCCGAGCGGCTGCGCGTGGCGCTGGTGGCGGCGCGCAGCGTCGACGCGGGCGCGATCGCGCGCGGCGTCGGCAACGATGCGATGCAGATCAAGGACGCCGTGCATCGCGCGCGGGTCGAGGCCGTCAAGCAGGCGCTGGCGATCGCGGAATAGGCGGGGGAATCGGGTTGCGAATCAGGCCGTGAATCGATTCCGCAAATCGTGCGGACCGTGCCGAGCGGTGCGCCGCCCGGCCGCCAGCCGTCATTTCTTCATGCGCTTGGCGGTGCGGCGCGCCGGCGTGGCGGCAGCCGGACGTTTGCCGGTGGCCGCGCGGGACTTCCCGGCAGCCGTGTTGGCCGCGGCGCCGGCCGGCTTGTCGGCGGGCTGCGCGGCGTCCGCGTCGCGCTCCCGCTTCGGTGACGGTTCGCGGCGGCTCACGCGCGGCTCGCCCGGCGTCGCGCCGGCATCGCGCGCGAGCAGCCTGATTTTCATCGCGGCGGACCCCAACTCGGCGCAGTTGTCGTCGAAGAGGGGCAGCGTGCCGACCGCGATCAGCTCCGCGGGCCCGTCGCCGACGTTCGCGACGCGATGGCGCTTCCTCGCGTCGAAGTGCAGCGAATCACCGGGCGACAGCGGGTAATCCTTCTTGCCGATCGTGTAGCAGAGCCGGCCGGTCAGCACGTACACGAACTCGTCGCCGCCGTGCGCGACCCATTCCGACCGGTAGCCCTCCATCATCCGGACCTTGAGCGCGTTGATCTGGCTGCCGTCGAAGGTGGTGGACAGCCGTTCGTACCACTGCGACGCGGCGTCGACCGCGTACGGTTCGCGGCGGCCCGCGTGCGAGTCGGGCTGCGCCTGGCGCGGCTGGTCGATCAGCGTGCTGAGCGGTACGTCGAGCGCTTTCGCGACGTTGACCAGCGATGACAGCGAGATACCGGTCAGATGGCGCTCGACCTGCGACAGGAACCCGACCGACAGGTTCGCTTCGGTCGCGACTTCCAGCAGCGTTTTCTTCGCTTCCCGGCGCAGGCGGCGAATGCGCTGGCCGATACGCATGATGTCTGAATCCATGGATCTCTTTCGTGGCAACGAGTCGGGAGGCGAGCGAGAGGGCGGTGCAGTCGCCGGACGTTGCCGTTCCGCGAATCGCACGAAGCACGGCCGTCGGGACGACGATGCGGGCGCATTGTACCGTGCAGTCGCGCCGGTCCGCCGCCACGCCGCGCACGGCGGTGCCGCCGTCGCGCACCTCACGCATCGGCAATTTTAGCCCTACGAAAATTTTAGCTTGACCTCAATTTCACCGTGCTCTAGATTCTGTCGCACGCATCAAACAAAGTTAAGTGAGACAAAAATTTCCCCGAAAGCCTGCCGCTGGAACGGCGCCACGGCCCGGCTGCCCGCCGGGCCGCGCGTCGTCCGCGCGGGCAGCGTGCCGCGCGAGGCGTGCGCCATGCCGCGTGACGCCGCCGGCCGCCGACAACAATCCATAACGGGTATCCGATGATCGATCGACTGAAATACAGCTTCTCCGGCCTTCCCCCGTACGACGCGTCCGTCGCCGACACGCAGGCCGGCCTGTCGCGCCTGCTCGACGCCACCCGGCTCGACGCGGTCGTGGTCACGTCGCAGGACGAATACATCACCGAATACCTGCCGCGCCGCAACAACCCCCGCTACGCGCTGTCGGGTTTCGACGGCTCGGCCGGCTGCGGCATCTTCCTGAGCGCGGCGACCGCCGAGGCGCTCGGCGTGCCGCCGTTCGTGCTGTTCGTCGACGGCCGCTATCACCTGCAGGCCGAACAGCAGTGCGACCCGGCGCGCGTGCGCATCGAGAAGCTCGGCATGAACGTGACGATCTGGCAGGCGCTGGCCGACTGGCTGCTCGCGCACGCGAGCCGGCTCGCGCGGGTCGGCTACGACGCGCTGCGGATCAGCGTCGCGCAGCGCGACCGGCTGGTCGAGCAGACGCAGGCGGCATCGCTCGACTGGACGAGCCTCGTCGAGCGCGAGATCGACCGCGCGATCGCGCTGCCGGGCTGGGTGGTCGAGCGGCCGATCTTCGAGCTGCCGGACGCGATGACCGGCGCGAGCGTCGCGCAGAACCTCGACGCGCTGAACCGGCGGCTCGCCGCGCACACCGGCGCTGCGCCCGGCACGACCGCGTTCTTCACGTGCGCGTCGGACGACCTCGCGTACCTGCTGAACAGCCGCGGCTATCACATCCCGAATGCGTCGTCGCACCTGGGCTTCCTGTTCGCTATCGGCGAGCAGGTCGCGTTGTTCCTGCCGGAGGGCTGCGACCGCTGCCCGGTCGAACTGGCGTCGTATCCGGCGCTGCACGTGATCCGGCGCGACTTCGCCGAACTCGAGCGCTTCCTCGCGCGGTTCGCGGTCGAGCACGTGTGTTACGGCTTCGAGTCGGTCAACTGCGCGCTCGTCGAGTCGGTGCGCCGCGTGTGGCCGCACGCGCGGCACGCCGACTTCAACCCGGTCGAGGCGCTGCGCGCCGGCAAGACGCCGGCGGTGCTCGACCGGTTCCGCGACGCGTTCGCGCGCAGTTCGGCGGCGATCGCCGAAACGATGCGCTGGGCGAAGGCCGGCGAGCCGGGGCAGCGCCATACCGAGTACGACCTGGCCCGCACGATCAACGACGCGTACGGCGCCCGCTCGGCGGTCGCGCTGACCTTCCCGTCGATCGCGGCGAACGGCGCGAACAGCGCGTTCGCGCACTACACGGCGGCGAGCGCCGACGTCGAGCTGACCGAAGGCGAACTCGTGCTGCTCGACAGCGGCGCGTATTACGACGCCGGTTTCGCGACGGACTGCACGCGCGTCGTGCTGCGCCGCACGCGGCCGGAGACGGTCGCGCAGCCGTGGCAGCGCGAGATCTACACGGTCGCGCTGAAGGCCTGCATCAAGGGGCTCGTCACGCGTTTCCCGAAGACGGCGACGGGCGACGACGTCGACGCGGCGGTGCGCCAGGTGTGCCGCGACCACGGCTACGATTTCGGTCACGGCACCGGGCACGGCGTCGGGATCCACGTGCACGAGGGCGGCGTGCGGTTCGCGCCGGGCGCGCGGTACGGGCTGGTGCCGAACGCGGTGATTTCGGTCGAGCCGGGCATTTACGTGGCGGGCAAGGGCGGGGTGCGGATCGAGAACATCGTGATCGTGCGCGCGGACGACGACGCATCGGACACCGTCGCGTTCGAGAACATCGTCACGGTCGGCTACGACTGGGACCTGATCGACGTCGAACTGCTGAACGACGACGAGCGCGCGTACCTGCGCGACTACGAACGGCTTTGCGTGGAACGCGGCACGCAGGTCACTGCGTGTCCGCTGCTGTAAGGCGGGGAAGGGGCGCGCGGCCGCAGGCGGGCCGCGCGATGCACGCGCGGCGCGTCGATGCGCCGGCGTGATCGGCCCGTCGGGAATCCGTACGTCAGAGAATCGGTACGTCAGAGAATCGGTGCGTCAGGGAATCGGTGCGTCAGGGAATCGGTGCGTCAGGGAATCCGTACGTCAGAGAATCAGTACGTCGGAGAATCAGCGCATCAGCGCCGATACCCGCCCGTCGGGCCCGTAGACGCCGGCCGGCGCGGGCGCCGAGCGCAGCACCGCGAGCGCGCGCTCGTTGTAGTCCATCCGGATCCGGATCAGCATCCCGTTGGTCGCATTGGCCTGGCGCGCGCGTTCGGCGGCCTGCAGCAGCAACTGCCAGCGGCCCGCGAGGCGTGCGTCGCGTTCGGCGGCCTGGTCCATCCCTTTCTTGCCGGCCGGAAAGCCGAGCGCGGACAGCTGCGTGTCGCGCGTGCGCTCGAGCTGCGCGAGCCGGTCGATCAGCGCGCTCTTCTTCTCGACGATGCCGGGCAGCATTTCAAGCGGCTCCGGCGTCGTCAGCGCCTTTTCCTCGTAGGCGAGCAGGGACGCGAACGCTTCGACCGTCGCGTGTTCGTCGTTGACCGTGGCCAGCAGCTCTTCTCTCATCGCGTCATGCTCGTCGCGCCGGCACGCGGGGCCGCATGCCGGCAAACCAGGGGACCGGTCAGGGCGTGACGGGCCCCGGGCCGGCTCAGTTGCCCTGCGAGCGCTGCTGTTGCAGCAGGTCGCGGGCGGTATTCAATACGCCGTCGGCGATCTTGTTCACGTCGATCGTCAACGTGCCGTTGTTCAGCGCGTCCTTGATCGACTGGACGAGGGCCGTGTCGATGTCGGCGCTGCCGGAGGCCGACAGCGAACGCAGCTGGCCGGACAGACCCGACAGGTTCACGCTCGCGTCGCCGCCGGTCGATCCTGCGTCGGCCGCCTGCGCGGACGACGACGAAGCCGCGCCGGATTGCGCGCGGGCCGCGCCGTTGCCGGTCGACGCGAGTGGGCTCGGGTTCGGAGTGGAATCGATCTTCACGATGGGGTTTCCTGGACGGTATGACCCAGATAACGGCCGGGTCGGCCCGAACTTTAGCATCGTGAGCCCGAAATTCTCCGAATAAACAATTCTTTACAATCTTGCGGTGCGATCCGGCCCTACAGCGGAATTTCGACGGTTCCGGCATCCTTGACGATCGCCGTGACGATTTGCCCCGCGGCCATCCGGACCCGCACCGACTGCCCCGGCGCCGCATTCGCGAGCGCGCTGCCCTCGGCCGAGATCGTGAAGCCGGGCCCGGCCGCGACGACCCGTACCGTCTGCCCGGCCGACACCGACGCGGCGCTCTTCAGCATGTCCTGGCGCAGCGGCAGCCCGGCCGAGATCCGCGCCAGCGCGGTCGCGCCGACCGACTGCGCGGGATCGGTGATCACCGCGAGCGGCAGCACAGTCAGGTCGCCTTCGCGCGCGACGAGGTCGGCCGCGGTGAGCGGCTCGCCGGGCGCGATCTGGCGCGCGGCGACGTAATAGGTGGCCTGCACGGCAACCTTCGCCTGCAGGTAGACGGTCCACGGCCGCTCGCCCGCGCAGCGCACGCCGACCGTTGTGCGGCCCCACAGGCGCGCGCCGGTCGGCAGGAACGGCTCGAGCGTCGTGCACGCGGCGAGCCCGCGCGGAAACGCGGCCGCGACGGTCGCGGTCGTCTTGCCCGGCAGGCCCGCGACCTGCTGCTGCAGGAATGCGAGCGCCGTGCGCCGGATCGTGTCGGGGTCCTGCTGGCCGGGCGGTGTCGCCGGCTGGGGCGCGGCGGCTACCTGGGGCGGGTTGGCGGCAGCCGCCGGTGCGCGCGCGGCCGGCGCGGCTGAAGCGGCGCGGGCCGCGGCGAGGCGCGCGGCGATGGCCGGTCGCGCGGAATTCGATGCCGGGTCGGCCGCGCCGGCGACGACGGTCGCGACGGCGCCCGGATCGGCGGCGCGCAGGGCACCATAACCTGCGTTCGAGGCGTTCGAGGCGTTCGAGGCGTTCGAGGCGTTCGAGGCGTTCGAGGCGTTCGCGGTGGTCGTGGCGTTCGTGCGCGCGGCGGCGTAGGCGGGGCGCGGCGTCGGCACGGCAGCCGGCGGCGGGACATTCATCACGACCATCGAGCCAGCCGGCTGCGCCGCGTAGCGGGCCGCGGCCGCGCCGGTCACGCCGGCAGCACCACCCGCGCCACCTGCGCCACCCGCACCGACTGCACCGACTGCACCGACTGCACCGACTGCACCGACTGCACCGACTGCACCGACCGTCGTGGCCACACCTGTACCCGTACCCGAAGCCGTCCCCGAATTCCCGCCGAACTGACCGCCGCTCGCCGCGTTCGCCTGCGCGAGCGCGGTCTCGGCCGTTTCGCCGCGGCCGGGAATCACGATCATCCCGTCGTCCGCGTGCGCGGCCGGCACCGCGAGCCACAGCGCCGCGGCGAGCGCGAACGCACGCGGCCAGCGCGTGCCGCGTCCGTGGTTGCCGCGAAGTGCGCTGCCTGTCATCGCCGTGTCCTCGAAGCCGTTGATCCGATTCGCATTCTAGGGAGCCGGGCCGCCGCGCAAACGATGAATAGAGGGGGCCTTTGCCGCGTTATTCGTCCGATTGCCGGTTGCGCCCGCCGCCTACCATCGCTGTCATGGAAAAAAGCCCCTTGGGTCGCCATCCGGCGCAACGGGCGTGCAGCGCTTCATACGGAGAGACGCACACATGCTGGACAAACTCGATGCCGAATTCGCGTTCGGCCGACAGGCGCTCGACGTGCGCGCCTATCGGCAGGAATTGCTGTCGTCGAACATCGCGAACGCCGACACGCCCGGCTACCAGGCCCGCGACGCCGATTTCGCGTCGACCCTCGCGCGCTCGCTGAAGCAGGCCGGCGGCGGCCTCGCGCCGAGCAACGCCGCGCAGCTGCCGATGGCGCAGCCGGCCGGCGTGGCGAGCGGGATGACGATGGTGTCGACGGCACCCGGCCACATGGCCGGCACCGCGAAGCTGATGCCGGCCGGCGGCCCGGCCGACGACTACGGCCGCGCGCAGTACCGGATGCCGCTGCAGCCGTCGCTCGACGGCAACACGGTCGATCTCGACGTCGAGCGCGTGCAGTTCGCGAACAACGCGCTGCACTACGAAACCGGGATGACCGTGATGACCCAGCAGATCAAGGCGATGATCGCCGCGATCTCGACGAACTCGTAAGCGCAACCGAACCCGAGCACAAGCACCAGGAGCCTCCATGCCCTCGTTGATGAACATCTTCGGCGTCGCCGGTTCGGCGCTGTCCGCGCAATCGCAGCGCCTGAACGTCACCGCGTCGAACCTCGCGAACGCCGACAGCGCGACCGGCCCCGACGGCAAGCCGTACAAGGCCAAGCAGGTCGTGTTCGCGACCGACCCGATGGGCGGCGCGCGCACCGCGTCCGGCCAGGGCGTGGGCGGCGTGCGCGTGACGAAGGTCGTCGACGATCCGTCGCCGATGAAGTCGACCTACGACCCGGCGAACCCGGCCGCCGACGCGAACGGCTACGTGCAGATGCCGAACGTCGATCCGGTGCAGGAGATGGTGAACATGATCTCGGCGTCGCGCTCGTACCAGGCCAACGTCGAGACGCTGAACACCGCGAAGACGCTGATGCTCAAGACGCTGACGATCGGCACGTAAGCCGCGCGCCGAGCGACCTTCCACACCCGGGCCCAGACCCGACCGTTTCGACACAAGGCTATCCAGGATGACTTCCTCCAGCACGACGATCGGCAGCAGCGGCACCAACGTGTCGACCCTGCCGACCGACACGATGAACACCAACAACGTGTCGACGACCGGCACCTCGGCGAGCGACCTGCAGGCGACGTTCCTGAAGCTGCTCGTCACGCAGCTGCAGAACCAGGATCCGACGAGCCCGGTCGACAGCTCGCAGATGACGTCGCAGCTCGCGCAGATCAACACGGTGAGCGGCATCGCGCAGCTGAATACGTCGCTCACGTCGCTGTCGACGCAACTCGCGGCCGGCCAGCAGACGCAGGCCGCGCTGCTGATCGGCACGAACGTGCTCGCGCCGGGCAACAGCGTCGCGGTGAAGAGCGGCGCGGCATCGCCGTTCGGCGTGTCGCTCACGAGCGACGTGTCGAACCTGACGATCACCGTGAAGAACAGCGCGGGCGTCGTCGTGAACACGATCAACGCGGGCCAGCAGTCGGCCGGCACGGTGCCGTTCAACTGGACGCCGACGGATACGGCCGGCAACGCGCTGCCGGACGGCAAGTACACCGTGAGCGCGCAGTACACGGGCAGCGACGGCAAGACGTACGCGCCGACCGTGCTCGCGGCCGCGCAGGTACAGAGCGTGATCAAGCAGGCCGACGGCACGGCGGGGCTCGTGCTGTCGAACGGCACGACGGTGGGCTTGACCCAGGTCGCGTCGATTTTCCCGAACACCGCGTCGTCGTCGTCCGGCGGCACGACCACCAGCAACTGATCCAGCTTTCTCGAAAACGGAGACCGAAATGGGTTATCAACAGGGTCTGAGCGGCCTCGCCGGCGCATCGAACGCGCTCGACGTGATCGGCAACAACATCGCGAACGCGAACACGGTCGGCTTCAAGTCGAGCACCGCGCAGTTCTCCGACATGTACGCGAACTCGCTCGCGACGTCGGTCAACACGCAGATCGGGATCGGCACGACGCTCGCGTCGGTGCAGCAGCAGTTCGGCCAGGGCACGATCAACACGACGAACTCGTCGCTCGACGTCGCGATCAACGGCAACGGCTTCTTCCAGATGTCGAACAACGGCGTGACGACGTACTCGCGCGACGGCACGTTCCAGCGCGACAAGAACGGCTTCATCGTCAACTCGGCGGGCGCGAACCTGATGGGCTACGCGGCCGGCAAGAACGGCGTGCTGAACACCGCGCAGACCGTGGCGCTGCAGGCGCCGACGACCAACATCGCGCCGACCCCGACGACCAAGATCACCGGCCAGTTCAACCTGAACTCGCAGGACACGGTGCCGGCCAAGACGCCGTTCGACCCGACCGACACCACGACGTACAACTATTCGACGTCGATCCAGGTGTACGACTCGCTCGGCGGCTCGCAGGCGGTCAACATGTATTTCGTGAAGTCGGCGGCCGGCTCGTGGGAAGCCTACGCGGGCGTGCAGGGCGGCACCGCGACCGACCTCGGCACGGTCACGTTCGACACGTCGGGCGCGATCCAGAGCACGACGCTGCCGGGTTCCGCCACGCCGACCGCATCGCTCGGCCAGTTCCAGTTCACCGTACCGACCACCGACGGCTCGGCGACGCCGCAGAACCTCACGCTCGACCTGACCGGCACCACGCAGTACGGCGGCAAGGACGGCGTGAACAACCTCGCGCAGGACGGCTACGCGAGCGGCACGCTGACGACCTTCTCGATCGGCTCGGACGGCAAGCTGACCGGCAACTACTCGAACGGCCAGACGGCGGTGCTCGGCCAGATCGCGATCGCGAACTTCAACAACCCGAACGGGCTGACCAGCCTCGGCGGCAACCAGTACGCCGAGACGGCCGCGTCGGGCGTGCCGCAGATCTCCGCGCCGGGCAGCACGAACCACGGCACGCTGCAGGGCAGCGCGCTGGAGAACTCGAACGTCGACCTGACGTCGCAGCTCGTCAACCTGATCACCGCGCAGCGCAACTACCAGGCGAACGCGCAGACGATCAAGACGCAGCAGACCGTCGACCAGACGCTCATCAACCTGTAACGCGCGGATAACCGGCAGCCATGGACCGACTGATCTACACGGCGATGACGGGCGCGTCGCAGTCGCTCGACCAGCAGGCGATCGTCGCGAACAACCTCGCGAACGCGTCGACGACGGGTTTTCGCGCGCAGCTCGCGACCTACCGCGCGGTGCCGATGAATTTCGGCGACGGCAGCAACATCGACCCGACGACGACGCGCACCTACGTGCTCGCGTCGACGCCCGGCGCGGATTACGCGCCGGGTCCGATCACGCGCACCGGCAACCCGCTCGACGTCGCCGTGCAGGGCGCCGGCTGGCTGTCGGTGCAGACCGCCGACGGCAGCGAGGCGTACACGCGCGCCGGCAACCTGCACGTCGATGAAAACGGCCAGCTCGTCAACGCGAGCAACCTGCCGGTGCTCGGCAACGGCGGCCCGATCTCGGTGCCGCCGAACGCGGAAGTGACGATCGGCAAGGACGGCACGGTGTCCGCGCTGATGCCGGGCGACCCGCCGACGGCGGTCGCGATCGTCGACCAGATGAAGCTCGTGAACCCCGACCCGGCCACGCTCGCGCGCGGCAACGACGGGCTGTTCCGCACCGCCGACGGCAATCCGGCCGACGCCGACCCGACCGTGGTCGTCACGCCGAATTCGCTCGAAGGCAGCAACGTGAACCCGGTGACCGCGATGGTCGCGATGATCGACAACGCACGGGCGTTCCAGCTGCAGTCGAAGCTGATCCAGACGGCCGACCAGAACGAGCAGTCGGCGAACCAGCTGCTCAACTTCAGCTGAGCGGCCCGGCCCTCGCACCCAGGAGAAGATTCAACATGAACCGTTCGCTCTACATTGCCGCCACCGGCATGAATGCGCAGCAGGCGCAGATGGACGTGATCTCGAACAACCTCGCGAACACCAGCACGAACGGCTTCAAGGCGTCGCGCGCGGTGTTCGAGGATCTGCTGTACCAGACCATCCGCCAACCGGGCGCGAACTCGACGCAGCAGACCGAGCTGCCGTCGGGCCTGCAGCTCGGCACCGGCGTGCAGCAGGTCGCAACCGAGCGCCTGTACACGCAGGGCGGCCTCACGCAGACCGGCAACTCGAAGGACGTCGCGATCAACGGCGCGGGCTTCTTCCAGGTGCTGATGCCGGACGGCACGAACGCGTATACGCGCGACGGCTCGTTCCAGACCAACGCACAGGGCCAGCTCGTCACGTCGAGCGGCTACCAGATCCTGCCGGCGATCACGGTGCCGCAGAACGCGCAGTCGCTGACGATCGGCAAGGACGGCGTCGTGTCGGTCACGCAGCCGGGCTCGAGCAACGCGGTGCAGATCGGCTCGCTGCAGATCGCGACCTTCATCAACCCGGCCGGCCTCGAGGCGAAGGGCGAGAACCTGTTCGCCGAGACCACGTCGTCGGGCGCGCCGAACGTGTCGCAGCCGGGCCTGAACGGCGCGGGCGTGCTCAACCAGGGCTATGTCGAGGCGTCGAACGTGAACGTCGTGCAGGAGCTCGTCAACATGATCCAGACGCAGCGTGCCTACGAGATCAACAGCAAGGCCGTGACGACGTCCGACCAGATGCTGCAGACCGTCACGCAGATGAAGAGCTAACCGGAACGTCCCGTCGTCGCCATGAAGCAGGTTCGCCTCCTCCCGTCAGCCCCCGTCCGCGCCGCGTGCGCGGTCGCGGTGGCCGCGCTCGCCGGTTGCGCGCAGATTCCGCGCGACCCGATCATCCAGCAGCCGATGACGGCGCAGCCGCCGATGCCGATGTCGATGCAGGCGCCCGGCTCGATCTACAACCCCGGCTATGCGGGGCGGCCGCTGTTCGAGGATCAGCGGCCGCGCAACGTCGGCGACATCCTGACGATCATGATCGCGGAGAACATCAACGCGACCAAGTCGTCGGGCGCGAACACGAACCGCCAGGGCAACACCGACTTCAACGTGCCGACGGCCGGCTTCCTCGGCGGGCTGTTCGCGAAGGCGAACCTGTCGGCGGCCGGCACCAACAAGTTCGCGGCCACCGGCGGCGCGAGCGCGGCGAACACGTTCAACGGCACGATCACGGTGACCGTCACCAACGTGCTGCCGAACGGCAACCTCGTGGTCAGCGGCGAGAAGCAGATGCTGATCAACCAGGGCAACGAATTCGTGCGCTTCTCGGGGGTCGTCAACCCGAACACGATCTCGGGCGCGAACTCCGTCTATTCGACGCAGGTCGCCGACGCGAAGATCGAATACTCGTCGAAGGGCTACATCAACGAAGCCGAGACGATGGGCTGGCTGCAGCGCTTCTTCCTCAACATCGCACCGTGGTGATGACGATGCAGCAGCCTCTTTTCCACCGCCTGTCGTCCCGTGCGCGTGCCGTCGCGCGGATCGCCGCCGCGTTCGTGCTGGCGGTGTGCGCGCTCGGCGCGGCACCCGCGCACGCGGAGCGCCTGAAGGACCTCGCGCAGATCCAGGGCGTGCGCGACAACCCGCTGATCGGCTATGGCCTCGTCGTCGGCCTCGACGGCACCGGCGACCAGACGATGCAGACGCCGTTCACGACGCAGACGCTCGCGAACATGCTCGCGAACCTCGGCATCTCGATCAACAACGGCTCGGCCAACGGCGGGCCGTCGTCGCTGAACAACATGCAGCTGAAGAACGTCGCGGCCGTGATGGTGACCGCGACGCTGCCGCCGTTCGCGCGGCCGGGCGAGGCGCTCGACGTGACCGTGTCGTCGCTCGGCAACGCGAAGAGCCTGCGCGGCGGCACGCTGCTGCTCACGCCGCTGAAGGGCGCGGACGGGCAGGTGTACGCGCTCGCGCAGGGCAACATGGCGGTCGGCGGCGCGGGCGCGAGTGCGAACGGCAGCCGCGTGCAGGTGAACCAGCTCGCGGCCGGCCGGATCGTCGGCGGCGCGATCGTCGAGCGCGCGGTGCCGAACGCGATCGCGCAGATGAACGGCGTGCTGCAGCTGCAGCTGAACGACATGGACTACGGCACCGCGCAGCGGATCGTGTCCGCGGTCAATTCGAGCTTCGGCCCGGGCACCGCGACGGCGCTCGACGGCCGCACGATCCAGCTCGCCGCGCCGGCGGATTCCGCGCAGCAGGTCGCGTTCATGGCGCGCCTGCAGAACCTCGACGTGAGCCCGGACAAGGCCGCCGCGAAGGTGATCCTGAACGCGCGCACCGGCTCGATCGTGATGAACCAGATGGTCACGCTGCAAAGCTGCGCGGTCGCGCACGGCAACCTGTCGGTGGTCGTCAACACGCAGCCGGTGGTGTCGCAGCCGGGGCCGTTCTCGAACGGGCAGACGGTGGTCGCGCAGCAGTCGCAGATCCAGCTGAAGCAGGACAACGGCGCGCTCAAGATGGTGACGGCCGGCGCGAACCTGGCCGACGTCGTGAAGGCGCTGAACACGCTCGGCGCGACGCCGGCGGACCTGATGTCGATCCTGCAGGCGATGAAGGCGGCCGGCGCGCTGCGCGCAGACCTGGAGGTGATCTGAATGGCGGCGAATCTTCCGAACGCGAACGACCTGACGCAGCGCTTCGCCCTCGACGTGCAGGGCTTCGACGCGCTGCGCGCGCAGGCGAAGCAGTCGCCGCAGGCCGGTGCGAAGGCGGTCGCGGGCCAGTTCGACGCGATGTTCACGCAGATGATGCTCAAGAGCATGCGCGATGCGTCGCCCGACGGCGGGCTGCTCGATTCGCACACGTCGAAGATGTACACGTCGATGCTCGACCAGCAGCTCGCGCAGCAGATGTCGAAGCGCGGGATCGGCGTGGCCGACGCGCTGATGAAGCAGCTGCTGCGCAACGCGGGGCAGGGCACGGGCAGCGACACGGCGGCCGACGCGGGCGCGGCCGGGCTCGCTGCGGCGGGCCTGGGTGCGGCCGGCTCGGGCACGTCGGGCAACGAAGGCAGCCTCGCCGCGATGAACGCGATGGCGCGGGCCTACGCGAACGCGGCGAACAACGGCGGGCTCGCCGGCTCGCGCGGCTACACGGCCGGCAGCGCGCTGACGCCGCCGCTGAAGGGCGCGAGCGGCGTGCAGGACGCCGACGCGTTCGTCGACCGGCTCGCCGGCCCGGCGCAGGCGGCGAGCGCGACCACCGGCATCCCGGCGCGCTTCATCGTCGGCCAGGCCGCGCTCGAATCGGGCTGGGGCAAGCGCGAGATCCGCGCGAGCGACGGCTCGACGAGCTACAACGTGTTCGGCATCAAGGCGAACAAGGGCTGGACGGGCCGCACGGTGTCGGCGCTGACGACCGAATACGTGAACGGCACGCCGCGCCGCGTCGTCGCGAAATTCCGCGCGTACGACTCGTACGAGCACGCGATGACCGACTATGCGAACCTGCTGAAGAACAACCCGCGCTATGCGGGCGTGCTCAGCGCGAGCCGCAGCGTCGAGGGTTTCGCGCACGGAATGCAGAAGGCCGGTTACGCGACGGACCCGAATTACGCGAAGAAGCTGATCTCGATCATGCAGCAGATCGGCTGACGGGGCCGGGCCGCAATGGCCCCGCCTGCCGCCGTTTTTACAATCTTACGAACCGTGCCCGGTATCCCGCCGCGCGCGGTTTTCAACGTTTGCGCGAAAAATACCGGCGTTTCGATCTAAACTTTCGGTGAGCACTGCCGCTAAGTGTGAGAGACCTGTAACCGGGCCATGTTCTGGCCCGGTTTTACTGCGCACCGGTCGCCCGGGCGCCCTGAAAAGAAAACCGGCTAGCCATGAATATCGAAACGTCGACCGATCCGAGCCTGGATGCGGGCCATTCCGGGCCCGACTACGCCCGCCGCAATCCGCTGGAGATCGGCGTGCAGCTGCGCAACCTCGTGAACCGGGGCGACTTCCTGACCGTCCAGTACCCGGGCGGCCAGCTCGTCACGCGCCTGCTCGAGGTCGACGTCGGCGCGCGCACGTTCGCGTTCGACTGGGGCGCGCTGTCCGAGCAGAACGCCGGCATCCTCGGCGCGTCGCATTGCACCTTCGCGGCCGCGCCGGAAGGCGTGCGCGTCGAATTCACCACGAACACGCCGCGCGAGACGCGCTACGAGGGGCTGCCCGCGTTCGTCGCCGATTTCCCCGACGTGCTGATGTGCATCCAGCGCCGCGAGTATTTCCGCGTCGATGCACCGATCGTCGATCCGTTCCTGTGCCGCGGCCGGTTGCCGGACGGCGAGGGCTTCATGTTCGAGGTGCATAACCTGTCGCTCGGCGGCGTCGGCCTGCGGACCGCCGACGAGCGCGTCGAGACGCTCGATGTCGGCACGCTGCTGCCGGGCGTGGAGCTCGAGCTGAACGGCCACGGCAAGCTGTCGCTCGACCTGCAGCTCGTGTCGCAGCGTTCGACCCAGATGCCGAACGGCTCGCGCCGCTACCAGCTCGGCTTTCGCTTCATGTCGCTGCCGGGCAGCGCGGAGAACACGCTGCAGCGCCTGATCACGCAGCTCGAGATGAAGCGCCGCTCGCTCGCGCGGGCCTGACGCATCCGCTCGCGGCCCGGTTCGGGGCCGCTCTCGCACCGGCGCCGGCAGCGTGCGCCGGGCCGCTCGCCGGACGACGCGCATGCGCGCGTCGCGCGCGCATTTTTCCCTCAATTTTTCCGATCCGCGGCCGTTATACCGGGAGTCACGCAACCCGGCGGCCGCAGCGCGGCCGGCTCATCAGGATCGCGCATGTCCAACTCACTCATGAACCTCGGTGTCAGCGGCCTCAATGCCGCGCTCTGGGGCCTCACGACGACCGGCCAGAACATCAGCAACGCCGCGACGCCCGGCTATTCGGTCGAGCGCCCGGTCTATGCCGAGGCGAGCGGTCAGTACACGGCGAGCGGCTACATGCCGCAGGGCGTGAATACCGTCACCGTGCAGCGGCAGTACAGCCAGTATCTGAGCGACCAGCTGAACAGCGCGCAGTCGCAGGGCGGCTCGCTGTCGACGTGGTATTCGCTCGTCGCGCAGCTGAACAATTACGTCGGCAGCCCGACGGCCGGCATCTCGACCGGGATCACGGGCTATTTCACCGGGCTGCAGAACGTCGCGAACAACGCGTCCGATCCGTCGGTACGGCAGACCGCGGTCAGCAACGCGCAGATCCTCGCGAACCAGCTCAACGCGGCCGGCCAGCAGTACGACGCGCTGCGCCAGAGCGTGAATACGCAGCTCACCGACACCGTGTCGCAGATCAACACGTACACCAAGCAGATCGCGCAGCTGAACCGGCAGATCTCCGCAGCGAGCAGCCAGGGGCAGCCGCCGAACCAGCTGATGGACCAGCGCGACCTCGCGGTGTCGAACCTGTCGAGCCTCGCCGGCGTGCAGGTGGTGCGCAACGACAGCGGCTACAGCGTGTTCCTCGCGGGCGGCCAGCCGCTCGTTCTTGCCGACAAGAGCTACCAGCTCGCGACCGTCACGTCGTCGTCCGATCCGAGCGAGCTGACCGTCGTGTCGCAGGGGATCGCCGGCGCGAACCCGCCGGGGCCGAACCAGGCGCTGCCCGATGCGTCGCTGTCGGGCGGCACGCTCGGCGGCCTGCTCGCGTTCCGCAGCCAGACGCTCGACCCCGCGCAGGCGCAGCTCGGCGCGCTCGCGACCAGCTTCGCCGCGCAGGTCAACGGGCAGAACGCGCTCGGCGTCGACCTGGCGGGCAATCCGGGCGGCAACCTGTTCACGGTGGCGAACCCGACCGTCTATTCGAACCAGGGCAATACCGGCAACGCGGCGCTGTCCGTCTCGTTCGCCAACGCGTCGCAGCCTACGACGAGCGACTACACGCTGTCGTTTGACGGCACGAACTACACGCTGACCGACCGCGCGAGCGGGTCGGTGGTCGACCAGAAGGCGGGGCCGATGCCGGTCTCGCTCGGCGGGCTGAACTTCTCGTCCTCGTCCGGCGCGATGAATGCCGGCGACCAGTTCACCGTGCTGCCGACGCGCGGCGCGCTGACGGGCTTCGGCCTCGCGACGACGAGCGGCTCGGCGATCGCGGCCGCGTCGCCGGCCGTCACGTCGGCGTCGAGCACCAACATCGGCACCGCCAAGATCGCGCTGAGCGGGGTGACCTCCGGCTATCAGGTGCCGTCGACCAAGCTGACCTACGACGCGGCGACGCAGTCGCTGTCGGGCTTCCCGGCCGGTACCACGGTGACGATCCCGGGCACGCCGCCGACGTCGGTGACGATCAGCAATCCGACCGACCCCGTGCCGTACGACCCGTCGACCGGCGCGGCGATGACGATGTCGGGCACGGCCGCCGGTGCGCTGAACGGCGTGACCGTCACGCTGTCGGGCACGCCGTCGGACGGCGATTCGTTCACGATCGGGCCGTACGCGGGCGGCACGAGCGACGGCAGCAACGCGCTCGCGCTGTCGCGGCTCGTCAACGCGAAGACCCTCGGCGGCGGCACGACGACGCTTACGGGCGCCTACGCGAACTATGTGAACAACATCGGCAATGCGGCGAGCCAGCTCAAGTCGTCGAGTACCGCACAGACGGCGCTGGTCGGCCAGATCACGTCCGCGCAGCAGTCGGTGTCGGGCGTGAACCAGAACGAGGAAGCCGCGAACCTGATGCAGTACCAGCAGCTCTACCAGGCGAACGCGAAGGTGATCCAGACGGCGGCTTCGCTGTTCCAGACCGTGCTGGGCCTGTTCAGCTGAGCGGATTCGAGAGGATAGAAACGATGCGGATTTCCACGACCCAGTTCTACCAGCTGAACGTCGGCCAGATGAACGATCAGCAGGCCCAGCTCGCGCAGCTCTACCAGCAGATCTCGAGCGGCGTGAGCCTGTCGACGCCGGCCGACAACCCGTTGGGCGCGGCGCAGGCCGTGCAGCTGTCGATGACGTCGGCCACGCTGTCGCAATACGCGGCGAACCAGAGCACGGCGCTCGCGTCGCTGCAGGCCGAGGACCAGGCGCTGCAGAGCGTCGGCAACGTACTCGGCAGCGTCCAGTCGTTGATCGTGCGCGCCGGCGACGGCTCGCTCGCCGACAATAACCGCGCAGCGCTCGCGGCGCAGCTCGAGGGCTACCGCGACCAGCTGGTGTCGCTCGCGAACTCGACCGACGGCGCGGGCAACTACCTGTTCGCCGGCTACCAGAATTCGACGGCGCCGTTCACGAAGGACGCCGCCGGCAGCATCAGCTATGTCGGCGATACGGGCACGCGCACCGTGCAGATCGACGATTCGCGCAGCGTGCCGCAGGGCGACTCGGGCCTCTCGGTGTTCATGTCGGTGCAGGCGCTGGGCAACTCGCCCGTCCAGGCGGCCGGCGCGGCCAACACCGGCACGGCCACCATCGGCAACGTCACGGTGACGGATCCGTCGGCTGCGACCAACGGCCATCAGTTCACGATCACCTTCGGCGGCACGGCGGCCGCGCCGACCTACACGGTGACCGACAACTCGATTTCACCCCCGACTCCCGGGCCCGCGCAGGCCTATACGTCGGGCACCGCGATCGCGCTCGGCAACGGGATGAAGGTCGCCGTGTCGGGCACGCCGTCGCCCACCGACACCTTTTCGGTCACGCCCGCGCCGCAGGCGAGCGGGGTCGACGTGTTCTCGACGCTCGATTCGATGATCACGGCGTTGAAGACGCCCGTCGCCGGCAATCCGACGGCGACCGCCGCGCTGTCGAACACGCTGAGCACGGCCGCGACGAAGATCGGCAACTCGATGCGCAACGTCACGACCGTGCTGGCTTCGGTCGGCGGCCGCGAGCAGGAGGTCAAGGCGATGCAGACCGTCAACCAGACCGCGGCGCTGCAGACGACCAGCAACCTGTCGGACCTGACGAGCGCCAACATGGTCACGACCATCAGCCAGTACCTGCAGGTGCAGAACGCGCTGAGCGGCGCGCAGAAGGCTTACGCGCAGCTGCAGAACATGTCGCTGTTCCAGTACATCAATCCGTAATCCGCGTCGCGTCCGCTGCGATGTGAGCGCCCGCTCACATCGCGCGGTGCGCCGGCCGGCCGCCGCCGATGCGGTCGCGCCGCGCCGATTCCCGCGCCGATTCCCGCGCCGATGCCCGCCCGGCAGGCACGCCCGCCGCCCCGGCGGTTCGCGCTTGCCAGCCCCATTTCCGCTCCGTAAACTCGCGCCAGATTCCAGACCGGCGCACCGTCCCGCAGCCGGCGTACGACAGGAGCCCTTTTCCCCATGTCCGATTCCTACTTCCCGCGCTGGCGGGTGCAACCGACCGGCGCGGTCTCGCGCGTGGTCGGCCCCGACGAACGCCTCGCGTGGCCGCAGATGGTCGCGATGGGCGTGCAGCACGTCGTCGCGATGTTCGGCTCGACCGTGCTCGCACCGCTGCTGATGGGCTTCGATCCGAACCTGTGCATCTTCATGTCGGGTATCGGCACGCTGCTGTTCTTCGTGCTGGTCGGCGGCCGCGTGCCGAGCTACCTCGGCTCGAGCTTCGCGTTCATCGGCCTCGTGATCGCGGTGACGGGCTACGGCGGCAGCGGCCCGAACCCGAACATCCCGGTCGCGCTCGGCGGGATCGTCGCGTGCGGCGTCGTGTACGTCGCGCTCGGCGCGCTGGTGCAGGCCATCGGCACGCGCTGGATCGAGACGCTGATGCCGCCCGTCGTCACCGGCGCGGTGGTCGCGGTGATCGGGCTGAACCTCGCGCCGATCGCGGTCAAGGGCGTGTCGGCATCGACCTTCGACTCGGTGATGGCGCTCGTCACGGTGCTGTGCGTCGGCGGCGTCGCGGTGTTCGCGCGCGGGATGATGCAGCGCCTGCTGATCCTCGTCGGGCTGGTGATCGCCTACGTGATCTATGCGATCGCGACCAACGGGATGGGCCTCGGCAAGCCGGTCGATTTCGCGATCGTCGCGCAGGCCGCGTGGTTCGGCGTGCCGAGCTTCCGCGCGCCGGTGTTCGATCCGCACGCGATGCTGATGCTCGCGCCGGTCGCGGTGATCCTGGTCGCGGAGAACCTCGGCCACATCAAGGCCGTCAGCGCGATGACGGGCACCAACCTCGACCGCTACGTCGGTCGCGCGTTCATCGGCGACGGGCTCGCGACGATCGTGTCGGGCAGCGTCGGCGGCACCGGCGTGACCACCTATGCGGAGAACATCGGCGTGATGGCCGTCACGCGGATCTATTCGACGCTCGTGTTCGCGGTCGCCGCGCTGATCGCGATCGGGCTGGGCTTCTCGCCGAAGTTCGGCGCGGTGATCCAGACGATTCCGGGCCCGGTGCTCGGCGGCGTGTCGATCGTCGTGTTCGGGCTGATCGCGGTGACGGGCGCGCGGATCTGGGTCGTCAACAAGGTCGACTTCTCCGACAACCGCAACCTGATCGTCGCGGCCGTCACGCTGGTGCTCGGCGCCGGCGACTTCTCGCTGAAGATCGGCGGCTTCGGGCTCGGCGGGATCGGCACCGCGACGTTCGGCGCGATCATCCTGTACGCGATCCTGCGCAAGGAAAAGGAGCCGGGGCCGGTGGTGTGAGCCGCGGCGGGAGCAGGGCCGCGGGCGCCGGCGTCGCGGGCGTCACGGGTTCGGCTGCACCGAAAACGTGAGCGGCCAGGCAAAGGTTCCGTCCTTTGCCTTCGGCGCGAACACGAAACGGTAGGTCAGCGTGAACGTCGTCTTCAGCGCCGTATAGGGCACGGCGATCGTGCCGCCCGTGCCCGGCAGCACGACCTTGCCGCCGAAGCCGGTGATCTCGATCGAACTGAACTGCGACTGGCTGGCGGCGGCGACCTGCACGAGCACCGTGTAGCCGGCCCGGTCGTTGGTCTGGATCGCGAGCGTCGTCCCGGACGGGTTGCTGGTGTTCGGCACGGCCAGGTTGCCGATGCTCGTGTCCTTGTTCGCGATCACGAGCTTCGCCGGATTGGTCGCGTTGAGCCGCGCATACGCCTGGACCGTCGTGCCGACCTGCACCGACCGGCTGGCCTGCTTCGCATCGGCATGGCCGGGCGCGGCGCCGAGCAGCGCGATCGACAGCGCCGCCATCGCGGCGAGCCGGGCGCCCGCGCGGCCGCCGGCCCGCCGAAGCGCGAGCGGCCGCGTGCGGGTCCGTGCGCATCGGGCGCGCCGCGATGCGGCGGCGCTCGCTGTCTCGGTTCGATTCATGTCTGCCCCCCATTGTCCGGGTCCGTGATGGCGATCGACGGCGGCATGCGCACCGCATGCGCCGCCGGCGCGCCTAGTAGTTGAACAGGATCGTGATGTTGTGGTCCGCGTAGCTGCCCGGCACGGCGTTCTGGCCACCGCGGATCAGCCCGTACACGGTGGCGTTGAAGGTGCCGCCGCCCGTGATCTTGCCCCACGAAATCGCCGACGTGCCGCTCGTGCCGTCGCCCCAGATCGACGTATGCGCGCTGTCGAGATACAGGTTGTAGCCGAGCGTCTGCGTATTGCCGGTCCGCGTCATCAGGCGGTTCGCGAAGGTGCCGCCGCCCGGGCTCGCGGTGACCGTCGGCGTGGCGTTGCCGCTGCCGGTGCAGTTCACCGAGATCGTGACGGCGGACGTGGCCGCGTTGATCGTGTCGTACGTGCCGAATGCCATCGACGACGGCGCATTCATCGTGCAGGTCGTTGCCGCGCGCGCGGGCAGCGCGGCCAGCACGACGGCACCGGCCGCGAGCGCCGCGGCTGCCGCGCGAAAGCGTGCGAGCCGGACCGGCCGCCCGTCATGCTTGCGATGTCTCATGGTGTGACTCCCTTGCAAAGATGGGTGCCCAGGTCCGGCAGCGGGTCGTCGCCGGCGGGAAAGCGCACGGTCACGTCGCACTGCCGGTCGTGCCACGCCGCATGCAGGCGGTTCTGCGCCGACAGTCCGGTCACGTAGACGACGCCGTCGCGGCCGACGGGAAACACGTCCTTCTGCCCGTCGATCGTGACGGTCGCGCCGGCCGGCAGGTGCGCGCCGTTTTCGAGATCGAGCGTCAGCACCGCGCCGCGCGAGCGCGTAATCGGGAACACGAGCGCCATGCCGCTGCGGAAGTAGGGCACCGCGTCGAGCTTCAGCGTGCCGATCGTCGCGTCGAACGGCAGGTCGACCTGCTCGATCGAGATTGGGTTGCTTTCGTACGCGCGCAGCCGCGGCAGCAGCGCGACGCCGCTGGCGTCGGTACGCGCGACGAGCTGGTTGTCCGCGAGGATGCCGACGTTGGCGAAGCCCGGCACCTTGACCAGTGCGAAGCTGTCCGTGACCTGTCGCGACAGGCGCGCGGTGCCGTCGACGAACGCGATGCCGCCCGCGGCGTTGGCGCGCACGCCGGCGCGGCCGCGATACGCAGCCGCCTCGACGCTGTAGGTGCCGGTGCGCGTCTGCAGCGTCGCGCTCGCGTCCTGCGTGTCGTTGCCGGCCTGCAGCGCATAGCCGAATCCTTCGCCGGCCGGCAGGCTGCGCTGCAGTTGCGCGAGCATTTCGGTGCCGCCCTGCTGGTGCGTCAGCGTGACGGATGCGCTCGTCCGGTTGTCGACCGGGATCGTCCACGCGACGCCGACGATCGTCGTGCCCGAGCCGCTCAGCGGCTTGCTGACGCTGACGTTGGCGAAGCCGAAGCGACCCAGTTGCGCGCTGTAGCTGAGCGACAGCAACTGGGTCTTGTAGCCGTCGCGATTGTCGAGGAACACGTGCGCGAGCCCGAGCGAGCCGAAGCGGCCCATCCCGATGCCGAGGTTGACGCTCGTCAGCAGCTTCGGCGCGAGCGTGCCCGGCTCGAGCCCGATCTGTGCGAAATGCGGCGTCGCCCATTGCGCGTGCGCGCCGATCTCGACGAGGCCGGCCTGGCTCTCGGCGCCGATCGTCGCCAGTGCGCCCGGGCCGTCGGCGCTGCGGCTCGCCGCCGCGGACGCGTTGACGACGCCGAGCGGCCCGGCCAGCACCACGCCGCCGATGCCGAGGTTCTGCCGGGCCCCTTCGGCTTCCGCGTGGATCTCGCCGGTGAACCGGTCGGTCAGGCCGACCCGGTGCGTCGCACTGGCGAACCAGCGCCCGTAGTCGTTGCTCGCGAGGCCGAAATCCCGCCGCTCCTTGCCGACCTCGTACGAATAATCCTGCATGCCCTGCTTCAGCAGATTCGCGCTTGCATAGAACGACTGGGTGATCACCTGCTCGCGGCCCATGACGTCGCGCACCACCACCCGCACGTCGCCCTGGCCGGTCACCACCGGCACGTTGTTGATCGCGAACGGGCCGGGCGCCACCTCGCGCGTCGAAGTCAGCGCGTTGTTGACGTAGACGTCGACGGTCGACGGCAGCACGGCCTGCCCGCTCACGCCCTGCAGCGGAATCGTGACGAGTCCGGGCTGCGTCGCGAAATTGGTCGCGTACTGGATGCCGCCGAAGCGGATCGCGCGGCCCCACATGCCCGGACGGCTGATCGCGTCGCCGATGCGCAGGCTGGCGAGGTGGCCGGGCCGATCGGTCGTCCACGTGGTTTCGAGGCGGGTCAGGCGCCGGGTCGGGCCCGATTCGTCAGCGAGGAACGTGCCGACGCCGACGCCGAAGCGGTTGAAGAAGCCGAGCTCGAACAGCCCCGAGCCGTGCGTCTGGCCGGCGGCCTGCTCGGCGAGCAGATCGTAGTTGAAGAAGCCGCCGATGCCCGGCTCGACCGCGCTCGCGCGGTGCCGGTCGGTCTCGTCGAAGGTCGCGCCGACGAACGCTTGCGCGGGGACGCTGATCGCCATCGTCAGGTTCCGCTCGTCGACGGTGTACGTGAGCCCCGCGATCGCGTTCAGCGGGTAGAACGGCGTGTCGCTGCCGGCCAGCGGCGCGGCGTCCGGCAGCCTGAGCCGCCAGCGCTTCAGGTCGTCGGCCGACACGTAGAACGCGCCGTCGGCCGCCTTGATCAGCAACGCGGTCTCGTCGAGCCCCTGGCGGTTGATGTCGACCTGATACAGCAGCTCGGCCGGGCCGGCCGCCGCGCCATGCGACGCTTGCGCGGCCGGTGCCCTCGGGGCCGCTACAAGCCGCTCTTCCGCGAGTGTGGTCTGCGCGCTCATGAGCATCGCGATCAGCAGCGCCGCGTCAGCGCGCGTTCGGCGCGACCGTGGAGTCGATATCGCCCGCATCGGAGTAGCCGACCAGGTGCATTCCGGAAGCAGCGGCCGGCGCGGCTCCGGCGCCGGGCTTGAACATCAGTTCGCGGGACTGGCCCGGCAGGACGTACGCGAATTCCGCATGCGTGGCGACGGGGCGATCGCTGCCCGGCGCGAACAGCGCGAGGTTCGCCACCTGCGCATGCGCGGTGCCGTCGTTGGTCACGCGCAGCGCGAGCATGCCCGTGCCGCCCGGTCGCGGCTCCGCGCTCCAGCGCAGCCGCGGGGCGGTGTCGGCGGCCGGCTTGACGAAGATCGGAAGGCTCATCTCCAGCGCGATCTGCACGCCGGCGAAGCCCGGTTTCGGCGCCGGCGGAATCTCCTGCAGATAGAGCCGGTAGCTGGTTTCCCGGTCCGCGCCCGGCGCGTGCCGCAGGCCGATGCGCACGACCTGCGAACTGCCGGGCGCGATCGTGAAAATGGGCGGCGCCGCAATCAGGTCGCCGGTCGACGCATAGACGTCGTCGCCCGCGTTCTGCGACCACGCCGCAGTGCGCAGCTGGACGACGACGGACTGGTCGGGCGACTCGTTCCTCACCGTGAGCGCGACGCTCCGTTGCGCGGCGGAGAGCTCGACGCGAACGGGAGACACGGTGAAGTCGGTGGCCTGGCTGTCGACGCATGCGGCGGCGAGCGTCACGGCCGCGATCCAGGTCGCGAGTTTGCACACGTTCGGTTTCATCACAGATCCACCTCCAGGGGATGCGCTTCGGCGCGTTGACGTATCCCGCCCGGGAGGGGCGCGCGCATCCGCGATGCGGCGCACCCTCCGCGCGGCACTAAAACGTCACGGTGACCGTCACCGTATCGGCGTAGCTGCCGGGCACCGCGTTGGGCTGGTCGGGCACCTTGCCGTAGACGGTCTTGCTGATCGCCTGGCCACTTGCCATCCCCTGGCCGGTGCCGTTGACGGTATCGGTCGGCGGCGTGTTGCCCCAGACGACCGTGCGGTTCGAATCCTGGTACAGCGAGTAGTTGAGCTGATTCGAGCCGCTCGTCATGATGCGGTTGGTCACCGTGGCACCGGACGTCGTGCCCGCATTCAGGCCGATGTTGAAGTTCGTGCCGTTCGTGCAGCGGACCGTGATCGTCGATTGCGCGGCTTGATCGCCGGTGCCCGGCGTATAGGCGGGGAAGGTCAACGCGCCGGCCGAGTCGATCAGGCAGGTTGCGTTGACGGTGGCCGATACGCCGAACGTCGCGCTGGCCTGTGCGGCCGATGCGGTGACGGCCGCGCAGGCGAGCGATGCGGCAAGTGCCGCCTTGGTCAGTAAGGACTGCGTCATGATGAATTTCTCCCTTCAAGGCTGGAAAGCGCGGCCGGTGCGGCGAGCGGGTCGTTCGGGACGGAAGCTCGATGGTCCGGATGCGCGACAGGTCTTCTCTGCGTCTGAATCGGATCGCTGGCTGGGCGGGCACCTCCTTCGTGTCGTGTGATGCGGAGTCGGACCGGCGCGCTCTCCCGGCACCCTGGCGGCGCTGCGGCGCACGGGACGTCAGGCGCGGCTGTCGCCGCCCGCATGCACGTCGGCGTGCGGGCGAGCGCGGGCGGCAATGCCCGCGCGAACGGCAGGGCTCGTCCTGGCGCGCATGCGCCTGGCAGCGGGTTCCCGGGGATTCGCCTATCGGATCGGAGCGCCGTGACGTCGGGTGACGGGGCGGGCCGTGTTCGCGCATCGGACGGGCACGGCGCGAAGTCGCGCCGCCGGCATCAGTGGATGCGTGACAGGAGCGGTGATGATGGACAGCAGCCGTGTGACGGCCGATATGAGTTTGGACATGATTTCCCCGACCCGCTTGATGATTGTTTGTCGCCTGCATCGAGCCCTTGGCCCGTGCAGTGTCGTTGTGTGCACGGTTGCCTCAGCAAACAGCGGGCCAGCACGCGGACTGCCGCGCCAACGGGGGCTGAGCGGTCGCGGCATGGCGCCGGTGCAACGCGGCGGAGGCGGAAGTGTTTCAGCCGTGAAACGCGAGGCGGCGGGCTGGTCGGCCGCTCGCCATGGCTGGTACGCGGTGGCTGGAGTGAAGGGGGAAATACAGCGGCCGCGCGACGGGGATTCCGCTGGGGAATCGCACGCGTCGCGTGCGGTTCGGTTTCATTTCCGCAACGTGCGCGGAGGCGGGGGGCGGCGGATCGCGGCCGTTTCGATCAGGGGGCGGGGGGCGACGCGTCAGGCGTTCACATTCGACTGGGCTGCGAGCCACGCGCAGAACTGCGCGACCAGCGGATCGTCGGCCGGCGTGCCCGGCGCGATCCACCAGTAGCTGCGTGTCGCGATGCGCGGCCCGTCGAGCGGCATCACCAGACGCCCGCTCGCGAGCTCGTCGTCGATCAGCGGCAGCGGGCCGAGCGCGACGCCCAGCCCGTCGACGGCTGCCTGCAGCGCCAGGTAGAAGTGGTCGAACGACTGCCGCTTGCGCCCCTTCATCGTCACGCCGGCCGCCGCGAACCAGTCGCGCCAGCCTTCCGGCCGCGTGTCCGAATGCAGCAGCACGTGCCGCGCGAGATCGTCCGCGCGGGTGATCGGCGCGCGCTTGAGCAGCGCGGGGCTGCAGACCGGAATCACGCTTTCGTCGAGGAAGTGGCCGCTCGTGCAGTTCGGCCAGTGGCCGGGGCCGCGGCGGATCGCGACGTCGAAACCGTCGAGCGCATCGAGCGGCGCGTTCGACGTGGACAGCTTCAGCTCGACGTTCGGCACGTCGCGCTGGAACCGCGACAGGCGCGGCAGCAGCCATTTCATCGCGAACGTCGGCAGCGCATTGATGCGCAGCACGCGCGCGGCCCCGGTGTTGCGCAGCTGCTCGGTGGCGAGCGCGATGCTGTCGAACGCGGCGCGGACGGTATCCAGATAGCGGCGGCCTTCGTCGGTGAGCTTCACGCGCTTGCCGTAGCGGTGGAACACCGGCTTGCCGAGCCACGCCTCGAACCCGGCGATCTGCCGGCTGATGGCACCATGAGTCACATGCAGCTCGTCGCCGGCGGCGCTGAAGCTTTCATGTCGTGCCGCTGCTTCAAAGGCCCGAAGCGCGGAAAAGGGCGGGAGATCGCGTGCCATGCTTGTGATTCTAGATCACAAGGACGCGCCGATAAAATCGTTTTGCCGGCGTGCCGCACGGCGGTAACCTCGGGGCATCGTTTGATGAGGAGCCCCATGCAATCCGTTTCTCCGTCGCCTGCCGCGCCTCCACGCCGTGTCGGCCTCGCCGAGCTGTTCACCGGCTTCCTGTCGCTCGGCCTGATGTCGTTCGGCGGCGCGCTGCCGTTCGCGAGGCGCACGATCGTCGACGACCGCAAATGGCTCACCGCCGACGAATTCACCGATCTGCTCGGGCTGTGCCAGTTCCTGCCGGGCGGCAACGTGATCAACCTGTCGGTCGCCGTCGGCATGCGCTTTCGCGGCGTCGCGGGCGCGTTCGCCGGCATTCTCGGGCTGATCGCGGGCCCGACGCTCGTGGTCGTCGGGCTCGGTGTGCTGTATGCGAAGACGCAGGGCGATCCGCGCGTGCAGCACCTGTTCGGCGGGCTCGCCGCCGCGGCCGCCGGCCTGCTCGTCGCGATGGCCGTGAAGGTCGCGAAGCCGCTGCTGCACGCGCCGCGCACCGCGGCCGGCATCGCGGCCCTCGCATTCGCCGCGATCGCGGTGCTGCGCATCCCGCTCCTGAGCGCGATGCTGGTGCTGACGCCCGTGAGCATCTGGCTCGCGTCGCGGCGCCGCGAGACGCCGGCACCGCAGCGCGCCGCCGTGCGCGACGGAGGCCGGTGATGAACGACACGCTGATCGCGATCGCGACGATCTTCAGCCAGCTGTCGCTGCTCGCATTCGGCGGCGGCAACACGATCCTGCCGGAGATGCAGCGGCAGGTCGTCGACGTGCACCACTGGATGAGCGCGCACGCGTTCACCGCGCTGTTCGCGCTCGCGCAGGCCGCGCCGGGGCCGAACATGATGATCGTGCCGCTGGTCGGCTGGCATGTGGCCGGCTGGGCCGGGCTGCTGGTCGCATCGATCGCGAAGTTCGGGCCGTCGTCGATCGTCACGGTGCTCGCGCTGCACGCGTGGGAGCGCTTTCGCGACCGGCCGTGGCGCCGCTACGTGCAACAGGGGCTGATGCCGGTCACGGCCGGGCTCGTCGCGGCCAGCGCGGTGCTGATCTCGGAAGCGTCGAACCGCTCCGCGATCCAGTGGGGCATCACCGCCGCATGCGCGGTGCTCGCGTGGCGCACGCGCATCCATCCGCTGTGGCTGCTCGCGGCCGGCGCGCTGATCGGGCTCACCGGCATCGGCCAGTGAGCGGCGCACAACCGGCCTCCCGTGCGCGATACTGGCGCGACTCTTCACGGGAGGCCTGATGGATCTCGACGGCGCCAGCCGCAATCTCACCGTCGCCGCGCTGCTCACGCTGTCCGGCGGCTATCTCGACGCGTACACGTACGTCGGTCACGGCCACGTGTTCGCGAACACGATGACCGGCAACGTCGCGCTGCTCGGCATCAACGTATCGGCCGGCGAATGGGCGGCCGCGCTGCATCACGTGCCGCCGCTCGGCGGTTTCGTGGTCGCGGTGTTCGTCGCGCACCTGCTCGGTCTCGCCGCGCAGCGCGGCTGGATGCGGCACACCGCGTTCGCGAGCCTGATCGTCGAGATCGCGTTTCTCGGCGTCGCCGCGAGCGGGCTCGTCGGCGCGTCGAGCGCGTGGCTGATTCCCGGGATCTCGTTCGTCGCGACGCTGCAGACGCTGTCGTTTACTCATCTCGAGGAACTGTCGTACACGTCGGTGATGACGACCGGCAACCTGCGGCGCGCCGCGCAGAAGCTGTTCGTCGGGCTGATTCCCCGCTACGACGCGGGCGCGCTGCACGATTCGGCGCTGCTCGCGACGATCAGCTTCTGCTTCCTGGCCGGCGCGGTGGTCGGCGGCCTCGTGACGCGGCTCGTGCCGGACGTCGCGCTGTGGGGCGCCGTGTTGCTGCTCGCCGGTGCGTTCGCGGAGATCGTGCGGCGGGCGCGGCGGCGCGCGGGCGGTGGGCGTGACAGTGGCGATGGGGCGGCCGGCAACGGGGGCGCCGAAGTTCGCGGCAGCAACGGCAGCAACGGCAGCAACGGCAGCAACGGCAGCAACCCCGACGGCGGGACGCCGCGGCCGGCCTGACGCGCGCAGGGCCGCCGCCATGCGGCCCGCCGGTCCGCCGCGCGACCGAATCACCGGCTCATCGCGCCACCCTCCGCCACGCTGCCCCAGCGCAAACCGGTTGCTCCGGCCGCGCCTTACAGCGCCAGCCTTCGTCCCGCCATCGCCGCGACCCGCATCCGTCGCGCGACAGGCAAGCCCGGCGCGGGAAACGTTGTTCCAGGGCGACAATCGCGCGCGACCGCGCGTTTCAATTTCTTTCGGCGTGCGCACTGGTCTTATGATTCAGCCCACATCGCGCGCGCCATGAGCGTCCGCGATCGCCACCCGGCTGCGCACGCGGCCGGCCATGAATGGAGACACCTACAAAAAGGAAAGCTCATGAAGCAGACCACCCGGCTCGCAGCCATCGCAGGGGGCGCGGTGCTGGCCTTCGCCAGCCAGTACGCAGCAGCACAAAGCTCGGTCACGCTGTGGGGCGTCGCCGACGTCAGCGTTCGCTACCTGACCAACGCGAACGCCAAGAACGACGGCCTGCTGTCGATGTCCAACGGCGCGATCACCAACAGCCGCTTCGGCATCTACGGCACGGAAGACCTCGGCAGCGGCCTGAAGGCCGTGTTCAAGCTCGAAAGCGGCGTGAACCTGCAGAACGGCGCATTCGCCGACAGCGGCCGCCTGTTCAACCGTGCGGCATACGTCGGCCTGGACAGCCCGTACGGCACGGTGACCCTCGGCCGCCAGAAGACGCCGCTGTTCGACCTGCTGTCGGACACCTACGATCCGCTGACGGTCGGCAACTACCTCGAAAATGCATGGCTGCCGGTCGCACTCGGCGGCGGCCTGTATGCGGACAACCAGATCAAGTACACGGGCACGTTCGCGGGCCTGACCGCGAAGGCGATGTACTCGACGGGCACCAACTACGAATCGACCGGCGCCGGCGGCTTCTCGGGCCAGATCCCGGGCTCGCTCGGCAAGGGCAACGCATGGGGCGTGTCGCTGTCGTACGTGACGGGCCCGCTCAGCATCGCGGCCGGCGCGCAGCAGAACAGCGACAACTCCGCACGCAAGCAGACGATCTACCACGCGAACGTCGTGTATGCGTTCAGCAAGGCGAAGATCTATGCGGGCTACCTGCGCTCGAAGGACGACACCGGTTTCGTCGACAGCCTGCTCGCGCAGCAGTCGATTCCGGTCGCGAAGGGCACGGGCCGGATCGACGACGGTCCGTTCGCGGGCGTGAGCTGGCAGGTCAGCACGCCGCTGACGCTGACGGGCGCGTTCTACTACGACCACATGCGCAACGCGATGACCGCCAACGGCACGCTCGCGAGCGGAAACCGCTACGCGATCGTCGGCATCGCCGAATACGCGCTCAGCAAGCGCACGGAAGTCTACGGCACGGTCGACTTCAACAAGACGAACGGCGCGGCGAACGTCGAGCTGCCGGGTCGCAGCAACCAGACCGGCATCGCGATCGGCCTGCGCAATATCTTCTGACGAAAATCGTCAACGCGTGCGCCGGCCCCGGTTCGGCGCGCATCGAAGAGGCTCCAGGAAGGAGCCTCTTTTTTTTCGCCACGCGCCTTCCTGCGCGCAGACGACCATTCAGCGATTGCTCCATCGGGAACACGCCGCCCGTAAGGGTTCCGTCGGCATTCCAGAACATACTTTGACAGTGCGCGCGAAGCGATTCCGCTACGCTGCGTGCAGGGTCCGCCGCGTGCCGCAACGCACGCGCGGGCGTCGTTCCGGCGCGCGTTTCGCGTGCGGCCGGCCTGGTGCGTAACTTGTGTATCCGGTGATGACAAACACGGTCCGCCGGTTTTTTTTCGTGGGACGATGCGCTCACGAATTTCTTGAAAGGGGATGACGATGGGTATCCTGAACACCGTGGGTGAAATCGCTGGCGCAGTGGCAGCCGTCGAGGCGGCGGAGAAGGTCGATCCGGATGCGGGCCTGCTGACCAAGGCGGCGGCGGCCGTCGCCGGCTTCAAGGGCGCCGAGGCGATCGAAGGCATGCTCGAGAAGAAGGAAGAGCAGCCGCAGCAGGCAGACGATACGCAGGCGACGGACGGCAGCGACACGTCGCAGGCCTGAGCAAGGCGGCTGGTCCCGCCGCGGGTGCGCCGTTCGCGCATCCGGGCGGACCGGTGCCGCGCGGCCGGCAGGCCGGGCATGTGGTCGATCGGTGACGCATGGCACACCCGGCAGCCGGTTTGACCGGCGAGAGGCAACGTCTCTCGCCGTTTTTTATGGCGCGCGCGTCCTGCGGCGCCACGTTCCGCACGAATTCCCGAATCTTGCTATCGTGCCGTCATCCGAACTGCGATGAGGGCTTGCGATGGATTTCGACTACGACCTGTTCGTCATCGGGGCCGGCTCCGGCGGCGTGAGGCTCGCCCGGATGGCGGCGTCATACGGCGCGCGCGTCGGCATAGCGGAACAGGAGCAGATCGGCGGCACCTGCGTGCTGCGCGGCTGCATCCCGAAGAAGCTGCTCGTCTACGCATCGCACTATCCGCACGAACTCGACGATGCGAAGGGCTTCGGCTGGACCTTCGGCGCCGGCACGCTCGACTGGTCCGCGCTGATCGCCGCGAAGGATCGCGAGATCAACCGGCTCAGCGACATCTACATCGACCTGCTGCGGCAATCCGGCGTCGCGATGCACGCAGGACGCGCGACCCTCGTCGACGCGCATACGGTCGCGATCGGCGAGCGCACCATCCGCGCGCGCCACATCGCGATCGCGACCGGCTCGCGGCCGGCGCTGCCGCACCGTCCCGGCATCGAGCATGCGATCACGTCGCGCGAGGCGCTGTCGCTCCCGGCGTGCCCCAAGCGCATCGCGGTGGTCGGCGGCGGCTATATCGCGGTCGAGTTCGCCGGCATCTTCAACGGCTTCGGCAGCCAGGTCGATCTGTTCTATCGCGGCGAGAAGATCCTGCGCGGCTTCGACGACGACGTGCGCCAGTTCCTCACCGACGAAATGACGAAGCAGGGCGTCGCGATCCACGCGCGCGCGGTGGTCGAGTCGATCGCGCGCGCGGACGACGGCACGCTCTCCGTGCACGTCGGCGACGCGCAGCACGGGCCGTACGACGCGGTGCTCTATGCGACCGGCCGCGTGCCGAACGTCGAAGGGCTCGGCCTCGAGCGCGCGGGCGTCATGCTCGACGCGCGCGGCGCGATCGCGGTCGATGCGTATTCGGCGACGTCGGTGCCTTCGATCCATGCGCTCGGCGACGTCACGTCGCGGCCGCAGCTCACGCCGGTGGCGACGCGCGACGGCGCGCTGCTCGCGCGCACGCTGTTCGGCGGCGCACGCGTCGCGGCCGATCACGATTACGTCCCGTCGGCCGTGTTCAGCCAGCCGGAGGTCGCGACGGTCGGCCTGACCGAGGCCGATGCGCGTCGCGTGCACGGTGACGTCGACATCTACCGCACGTCCTTCAAGGCGCTGCGCCACACGCTGTCGGGCCGCAACGAGCGCACGCTGATGAAGCTGGTGGTCGCGCGCGACAGCCAGCGCGTGATCGGCGCGCACATGGTCGGCCGCGACGCGGGCGAGATCATCCAGGGCATCGCGATCGCGATTCGCGCGGGCGCGACGAAGGCGCAATTCGACGATACGATCGGCATTCACCCCACCGCGGCCGAGGAGTTCGTGACGATGCGGCAGAAGGTGGCCGACTGACCGCCAGCGGCGCGCCGGCTCGCGGGCCGGCGCGGGCGTCCCGCACACGCTCCGCTGGCGTGTGACGCACCACGGATCCGCGGCGATTTGTAAAGATCGTCAATTCTTCTAAAGAAATCCCGTCTCGACAATCAGACTTGGTATGATCGGCCAAAATCATATACGGGGCCGATCATGCGCGATCAACAGCGCAGTAACCAGAATCACGCGGTAGCCGGCGCAAGCGGGGTCGTCGATCCATGCGCCGCGCGTTCGCGTCTCGCCGCAACACGTCCGTTGCGTGCAATTTCCCTTCGCATGCCGCCATCTCCATCGCCGTCCGGGCGATGAAGTCGCGCGCGCGCCGATGCGCGCCCCGGCCGCTTCGATCATCGCATCGACCGCCGGTTTGTCGGCAAGCCGGCGAGCCCGTTCCGGGCAATCTTTTCACGTAAGGAGACCCGCAGTGAACATTCAGACACGACGCACCGTTCTCGTGGCGGCGGCGCTCGTCGCGGCGCTGTCCGGCTGCGCGACCGAGTCGTCGCGCACGCTCGACGTGCCGGCCGTGAGCAGCGCGCAGAAGCCGTACGCGGGCAAGCCCGTCGCGATCGCGGTCGGCAAGTTCGACAACCGCTCGAGCTACATGCGCGGCATCTTCTCGGACGGCATCGACCGCCTCGGCGGACAGGCGAAGACGATCCTCGTCACGCGCCTGCAGCAGAGCCGCCGTTTCAACGTGCTCGATCGCGAGAACCTCGACGAGATCAAGCAGGAAGCCGGCTTCATGAAGAAGGCGCAGGCGGTGAAGGGCGCGAACTACGTCGTGACCGGCGACGTGACGGAGTTCGGCCGCAAGGACGTCGGCGATCACCAGCTGTTCGGTATTCTCGGCCGCGGCAAGACGCAGGTCGCGTATGCGAAGGTCAACCTGAACATCGTCGACACGACGACGTCGGAAGTCGTCGCGTCGAGCCAGGGCGCGGGCGAGTTCAGCCTGTCGAACCGCGAAGTGATCGGCTTCGGCGGCACGGCCGGTTACGACTCGACGCTCAACGGCAAGGTGCTGGACCTCGCGATCCAGGAAGCCGTGAATCATCTCGTCGACCAGGTCGACGCCGGCACGCTGAAGGCACCGCAGTAGGCGCCGTGCGCAGTACGGCGCGACGAATCATTCACCAACCAGAAGAGACAAGACCATGAAACGGGGAATCTGGCTGCCGGCGACGGCGGCCGTCATGCTGCTCGCGGGCTGCGCGGCGCCGACCACGCCGCCGCTCTATCAATGGAACGGCTATCAGCCGCAGGTGTACGAATACTTCAAGGGGCAGAAGTCCCCGCAGGAGCAGATCGACGCGCTCGAAAAGGCGCTGCAGGAGATTCGCGCGAAGGGCAAGACGCCGCCGCCGGGCTTCCATGCGCATCTCGGGATGCTCTACGCGAGCGTCGGCAGCGAACAGCAGGCCGCGCAGGAATTCCAGGCCGAGAAGGCGCTCTTTCCGGAATCCGCGTCGTTCATGGATTTCCTGATGAAGAAGAAAGCCGGCGACGCGAAGGCCGCGAAGGCCGCGAATCCGTCGGCCGCCGGCCAGACGATCGCCGGCCAGAAGAATGCCGATCCGACTCCCGCCAAACAGTGACGTGCCTGCCATGATCAAGACACTTTCATTCAAGCTGCTGTCCGTACTGTCGATCGTCGCGCTGTTGAGCGCGTGCGCGCAGCCCGTCAAACGCCCCGACTACACGGCCTTCAAGAAGAGCCAGCCGCGCTCGATCCTCGTGCTGCCGCCGCTCAACGAGACGACCGATGTCGGCGCGACCTACGGTGTGCTGTCGCAGATGACGCAGCCGCTGGCCGAGTCGGGCTACTACGTGGTGCCGGTCGCGGTGATGGACGAGACGTTCAAGCAGAACGGCCTCACGAACGCCGCGGAAATCCAGGGCACGTCGCCGGCGAAGCTGCGCGAAATCTTCGGCGCGGACGCCGCGCTGTACGCGAAGATCACGCAATACGGATCCGTCTACCAGGTGGTGGACAGCACGACGGTGGTCGCGGCGTCGGCGAAGCTCGTCGACCTGAAGACCGGCGACGTGCTGTGGCAGGGCGAGGGCCGTGCGACCGGCAAGGAAGTCGGCAACAACATGAGCGTCAACGCGTTCGGGGTCGTCGGGATGCTGGTGCAGGCGGCCGTCAAGCAGGTCGCGCATTCGCTGACCGACGAAGCGCACGATGTGGCCGGTTTGACGAGCAGCAGGCTGCTGTCCGCGGGGCCGCCGAACGGGCTGCTGTACGGGCCGCGTTCGCCGAAGTACGGGACCGACTGACCGGCGCGCGGACCTCGGCTTCGGCGCGTCGGGCAGGCAAGGTCGCCTGCATGCCGTGCCGAAGCCGCGAGATTCGATGAAACGGCCGCGCTTGCGCGGCCGTTTTGCGTGGCCGGTACGTCGCGTGCGTCGTGCCGTGCGCCGCCGCTCAATGCATGCCGAACGCGTCGAGCAGCCGGTACCAGCTCATCGCGAGCACCAGCGCCGGCGTGCGCAGCGTCGCGCCGCCGGGGAAGTCGCGATGCCGGATCTTGCCGAACAGGTCGAAGCGGCTCGCCTGGCCGTCGATCGCCTCGGCGATCAGCTTGCCCGCGAGCGCGGTCGTGTTCACGCCGTGCCCCGAGAAACCCTGCGCGAAATACAGCGTCGGCGCGACGCGCCCGAAGTGCGGCGCGCGGTTCATCGTGATGTCGACGAAGCCGCCCCATGCGTAGTCGACCTTCACGTCCGCGAGCTGCGGGAACGTCTTCAGCATGTCCGCGCGCATCGCGTCGGCGAGATTGCGCGGCTCCCGCGTCGAATAGCTGACCTTGCCGCCCCACACGAGCCGCGTGTCGGGCGCCGGCCGGAAATAGTCGAGCACGAAGCGGCTGTCGCAGATCGCCGCGCGCGCGGGCATCAGCACGGCGGCGCGCGCCGCGCCGAGCGGCTCGGTCGCGATCACGTAGGTGCCGACCGGCATGATCTTCTTCGACAGCGCGGGCGCGAGCGTGCCGACGTACGTGTTGCACGCGAGCACCACGAAGCGCGCGCGCACCTGCCCCTGGCCGGTCTCGACGACGTGGCCGCCCGACACGTCGCGCACGCGCGTCACGCAGCTGTCCTCGTGGATCCGCACGCCCGCGTCGGCGGCCGCGCGCGCGAGCCCGAGCGTGTAGTTCAGCGGATGCAGGTGGCCGCTGTCGGGGTCGTACAGGCCGCCGCGATAGCGCGCCGATTGCACGTAGTCGCCGAGTTCGTCCGCTTCGACGAAATGAAAGCGGTCGTAACCGAAGCGCTTCGCGGCCTCGTCGCGCCAGCGTTTCAGCGCATCCGCGTCGCGCTCGGTGTTCGCGGCGGTCAGGTAGCCGGGCACGAGCGCGCAGTCGATGTCGTGCTTCGCGATGCGCGACTTCACGAGCGACAGCGTTTCGAGCCCCATGTCCCAGATCCGCTTCACGTCGCCTTCCGGCATGAAGTTGCCGAACGTGTCGATGTCGCATGCAAAGCCGCCGATCAGCTGGCCGCCGTTGCGCCCGCTCGCCGCCCATCCGACCCGCGATGCCTCGAGTACCGTCACCGAATGGCCGCGCTCGGCGAGGTTGAGCGCGGCGGACAAGCCGGTGAGGCCCGCGCCGATCACGCACACGTCGGCGTCGGTCGCGCCGGCGAGCGGCGCATGGCGGGTCGTATCGTTGGCGGTCGCCGCGTAGTACGACGCGACGTGCGGCTGGTTGGCGAATGTCTGCATGATCAGGAAAACGAATGAAGGGGACTCAGAACAGCTCGCGCACGCGGTGATACAGCATCCCGAGTTCGAGCGCGGGCTGCCGCCATGCGTCGCCGCCGGGAAAGCGCCGGTGGCGCAGCTGCGCGAACAGGTCGAACGCGCGCGTGTCGCCCGCGATCGCGCCAGCGATCGCGCGTCCGGCGATGCCGGTCAGCGCGACGCCGTGCCCGCTGAAGCCCTGGACGTAGAAGAAGTTCGGATCGAGCGCGCCGAAGTCCGGCGCGCGGTTGCGCGTGACGTCGACGAAGCCGCCCCACGCGTGGTCGACGCGCACGTCGGCGAGCTGCGGGAACACGCCGACCATGCGCTGCCGGATCGTGTCGGCGAGCGTGTCGGGCGACGCGCCCGCGGAGTTCGCACGGCCGCCGAACAGCATCCGGTGGTCGGCCGACAGCCGGAAGTAGTCGAGGAAGAAGTTGTTGTCGCACACGGCTTCGCGCTGCGCGATCAGCGCGTCGGCGCGCGCGCGGCCGAGCGGTTCGGTTGCGATGATGTACGACGCGACCGGCGCGATGCGCGCGGCGGTCGCGGCCGGCAGGATGCCGCCGGGGCCCGCGTTGCAGCACGACACGACGAAGCGGCAGCGCACCTCGCCCGACGGCGTGCGCACCACCGGCCGGGCGCCGCGCACGACGTCGAGCGCGGGCGTGTGCGCGTGGAGCGCGACGCCTTCGCGGCGCGCGGCCTCGGCGAGGCCGAGGCAATACTTGAGCGGATGCAGGTGGCCCGACAGCGGATCGTAGACGCCCGCCAGATAGCGCGGCGACGCGATGCGCGCGCGGATTTCGCCGGTATCGAGCCACGACAGCGACGGATGGCCCCAGCGCGAGCGCGCGGCATCCATCCAGGCGCGCAGGTCGTCGATGCGGCGCGGCTTGGTCGCGACCGTCAGGTAGCCGCGCGTGAAGTCGCAGTCGATGCCGTGGCGCGCGATCCGCTCGGCGATCAGCGCGACGCCGTCGAGCGACAGCGACCACGCGGCGCGTGCGCCGGCGGCGCCGAGCTGCTGCTCGATCACCTCGTCTTTCGCGAAACCCGTGATCGCCTGTCCGCCGTTGCGGCCCGATGCGCCCCAGCCGGGCCGATGCGCATCGATCACGGCGACCGACAGCCCGCGCGCACGGCAATCGAGCGCCGTCGACAGGCCCGCGAAGCCCGCGCCGATCACGCACACGTCGACGTCGATCGCTTCCTCGAGCACGGGGTCGTCGGCCACGGGGCGCGTGGCGGTTGCTTCGTAGTACGAGTCGCGCGCGAGCGCGTCGGCGCGGCGGGTGAAAGACTGCGTCATCAAACCGACTCCGTCGAAGACGGCCGGCGCCGGTGCGCGACGCACCGCGATCCGGCCGGGTGAAACGATGCGGGACGCCATGCGCGCGGCAGGGCGTCCCGCGCGGCCCGCATCAGAACGAATAGATGAACTGCGTCGCGAGCAGGTCGTTGGACTTGCCGTACGAACCGTCGTTGCGCAGGAACACCTTGTTGTTCGCCCAGTCGTGCCGGTATTCGACCTTCACGGTGATCTGCTGGGTCGGATAGAACAGCAGGTCGAGTGCGACGTCCTGGCGCACCGCGCCCTTGCACTCGAAGCCCAGGCCGCCGCCGGCCTTCGACTGCGCGAGACAGTCCGCGTCGACGCCGAAGCCGTTGCTCGGATCCATCCCGTTGCCGTTCAGCGCGATACCGCCGCCGCCGCCGCCGTTCTTCGAGTTGGCGAGCAGGTCGTAGCGCAGCGTCACGCCCATGCGGCCGACCACCGGCGCGTTGAACTTGCGGTGCGCGAGCAGCGACAGGCCGTACCACTGCGCGAGCCCGCCGTTGAACGCCGCATGCTGCTGTCGGCCGTAGTCGACTTCGGCGTTGTACTGAATGTCGGCGAGCGTGTAGGTCGCGTCGAGTTCGCCGAAGAAGAACGAACCGTAGGCGCTCGGTGCCGCGCCGCCCGGGCCGTAGTGGACGTTGCCCTGGTCGTCGATCGCGCTCGCCAGCGTCTGCCGCCCGATGTTGAACGAACCGCCGATGTCGAGCGCGCTCGACCACGTGTAGTCCGCGCGCGCGGTGAAGGTCGGCACCTTGTTGCTGGTGGAGATCGGGTCGCCGAGCGCGTTGGTGCCCGTCTGCGTGACCGAACCGTACGTGCGGTACTGCTCGTTGCCGAGGAAGAACTTCCACGCCCAGGCGCCCTTCGTGTAGTTCGCGCCGACACCGACGTAGCTGCCCGGATCCGAGAAATCGTACAGCAGGTTGTGCGTGAGCGTGAGCATCTGGTTCGACTGCTGCACCTCGTAGCCGCCGAAGCTCGGGATCAAGCCGGCGACCAGCGTCGTCTCGGCGGTGATCGGCACGTTGACGACCGCGGTGTTCAGCAGGTTGTCGGTGATCGAGCCGCGCGAGTTCTGCAGCAGCGTGATGCCGTTGCCGCGGTTCGGCATCAGCGTGATCTCCGCCGACGGCGCCATCGGGCCGACGCCGAAGGTCTTCTTGATGTCGAGGTAGAGATCGCCGAACGTGCTGTTGAAGTAGTTGTACGCGTTCTCGTGGTTCGCGAACAGGAACGACGACGTGCCGGCCGCGCGGTTGTAGATGTAGGTCGGGTCGATGTAGCCGGTGACCGACAGGCCCGCGAGCGGCCCGGTGTTGGCCGCGTCCGTCAGCGAGTCGACCTTCAGCTGCTGGTTCGCGATCTGCTGCTTCATTTCACTGACTTCGTCGTTGGTCAGCGTGGCTTGAGCCTTGCCGTAGTCCGGCGAGGACGGGTCTGCGGCCACGATCACCGGCTTAGCCGCGATCGTCGCGCCGGCCTGCGCGACCGGGGTGCCGCCCGGCTTCGCGGCGAGTTGCGCCTGCATGGCCTTCATCTGCTTCTGCAGCGCGGCGACCTGCGCCTGCAGTGCCTTGATTTCGGCGGAGGTCGAGTCGGCCAGCGCGATGCCGGGCAACGCGCCGGCCACCAGCAGGCAGATCAGTTTCTTCTTCATTGCGGATTCTCCTTGTCGTGCGCTTGGTCAATCTGTGATCGGCCCGCGCGCCGCTTCTCGCGGCGCGCGGGTCTTGTTATCGATGAAAAGGGAAGCGGGGCGTCAGGCCGCCGCGAACGCCGCCTTCATGTCGGCCACCCGGCGCCGTTCGCGCGCGATCATCATCTGGTTCACGACGATCACGCCGATCGTCACCGCGGTGATGAACAGCGTCGCCAGTGCGTTCATTTCCGGGTTCAGCCCGAGCCGCACGCGCGAGAACACCACCAGCGGCAGCGTGGTCGAGCCCGGCCCCGACAGGAACGCCGACAGCACCAGGTCGTCGATCGACAGCGTGAACGACAGCAGCCAGCCCGACAGCAGCGCCTGCGAGATCAGCGGCAGCGTCACCACGAAGAACACCTTCAGCGGCGTCGCACCCAGGTCGAGCGCGGCTTCCTCCAGCGACTTGTTCATCTCCTTCACGCGCGACTGCACGATGATCGCCACGTACGACACGCACAGCATCACGTGGCCGATCCAGATCGTCACCATCCCGCGGCCCTTCGGCCAGCCGAACATCTGCTCCAGCGCAACGAACAGCAGCAGCAGCGAGATCCCCTGGATCACCTCCGGAATCACCAGCGGCGCGTTGATCATCCCCGTGTACAGCGTGAAGCCCTTGAAGCGGCCGAAGCGCGCGAGCACGAAGCCCGCCCACGTGCCGATCACGACCGACGCGGTGGCCGTCAGGAGGCCGATCTTCAGCGACAGCCACGCGGCGGTGAGCAGCTCGTCGTCCTGCCACAGCGCCGCGTACCACTTCAGCGAGAAGCCCGACCACACCGTCACCAGCTTCGACTCGTTGAACGAGTACACGACCAGGCTGATGATCGGGATGTACAGGAACAGGAAGCCGAAGGCGAGGACGCCCGTCGACAGCGGTTTGCTCGGCTTGATCATTTCGCTTCCTCCAGTTCCTTGACCTGGTAGTACTGGAACAGCGCCATCGGCACCAGCAACAGCAGCACCATCGCGACCGTCACCGCGGACGCCATCGGCCAGTCCATGTTGTTGAAGAATTCATCCCACATCACGCGGCCGATCATCAGCGTGTCGGCGCCGCCGAGCAGTTCCGGAATCACGTACTCGCCGACTGCCGGGATGAACACCAGCAGGCTGCCGGCGATGATCCCGTTCTTCGACAGCGGCAGCGTGATGCGCGTGAACGCGACCCACGGCTTCGCGCCGAGGTCGTAGGCGGCCTCGAGCAGCGTGAGGTCCATCTTCACGAGGTGCGCGTAGAGCGGCATCACCATGAACGGCAGGTACGAATAGACCATCCCGATGTAGACGCCCGCGTCGCTGTGATAGAGGCGCAGCGGGGTGTGGATGATGCCGAGCGCGATCAGCGTGTGGTTCAGGAGGCCGTCATCCTTCAGGATCCCGATCCATGCGTACACGCGGATCAGGAACGACGTCCAGAACGGCAGCATCACGGCCATCATCAGCACGTTGCGCCGGCCCGGCTCCGAGCGTGCGATGTAGTACGCCATCGGGAATCCGATCAGCAGGCACAGCAGCGTCGACACGGCGGCCATCTTCAGCGAGCTGAGATAGGTCGCGATGTACAGGTCGTCCTGCAGCAGGAACGCGTAGTGCGACAGCTGCAGCGCGAAGTGCACGACGCCGTCCTTGATCTCGACGAGCGACGTGTACGGCGGGATCCCCATCACCTGGTCGGCGAAG
Source organism: Burkholderia sp. Bp9015 (assembly GCF_003853505.1). Lineage (NCBI taxonomy): Bacteria > Pseudomonadati > Pseudomonadota > Betaproteobacteria > Burkholderiales > Burkholderiaceae > Burkholderia > Burkholderia sp. Bp9015. The sequence continues at coordinate 2,886 of NZ_QTPZ01000012.1, read as the reverse complement.
CTGATCTTGAACACCAGCACGAACGGCAGCGCGAAGAAGATCACGAGCCACAGGAACGGCACGCCGATCGCGACGCCGCGGCCCGACGGCAGGAAGCGCGACAGCGCGGCGAAGCGGCTGCGGCGCTTCGAAGCCTGTGTCGTTGCGGCGGTACCGGTCGAAACCGGCGCGGACGGAGTGGAGGCGGAAGTTCTCATCATGTCGTCCTCACTGCGTCAGCACGACGCCGCTGGCCGGCGACCACGACACGAACACGTCGTCGTTCCACGCCGGCGCGCTGTCGTGCATCAGGTGCGAACTCGACAGGTTCGACACGACCGTCTTGCCGCTCGGCAAACGCACGTGATACAGCGAGTAGGCGCCCATGTACGCGATGTCGGTCACCACGCCGCGCGCCCAGTTGTGATGCGAGCCCGGCTTCTCGCGCGATACGTGCACGCGCTCCGGCCGCACCGAGATGCCGACCGGCATCCCGAGCGGGCCGGTCACGCCGTGGCTCACGTACATGCGTGCCTCGAGGTCGTCGCTTTCGACGAAGATGTGATCGGGTTCGTCCTCGACCACCCGGCCTTCGAACAGGTTCGTCGAGCCGATGAACTCGGCCGAGAAGCGGCTGTTCGGGTATTCGTACACTTCGCCCGGCGTGCCGATCTGCACGATCTTGCCTTCGCTCATCACCGCGAGGCGGCTCGCCATCGTCATCGCCTCTTCCTGGTCGTGCGTGACCATCACGCAGGTCACGTCGACCTTCTCGATGATGTTCACCAGTTCGAGCTGGGTCTTCTGGCGGATCTTTTTGTCGAGCGCGGACATCGGCTCGTCGAGCAGCAGCAGCTTCGGGCGCTTCACCAGCGAGCGCGCGAGCGCGACGCGCTGCTGCTGGCCGCCGGACAGTTGGTGCGGCTTGCGCTTCGCGTACTTGCTCATCTGCACCAGCGCGAGCGCGTCGGCCACGCGTTCCTTGATCTCGTTTTTCGGCGTGCCTTCCTGCTTCAGCCCGAACGCGACGTTCGACTCGACCGACATGTGCGGGAACAGCGCATACGACTGGAACATCATGTTGACCGGGCGGCGGTACGGCGGCAGCGACGCGAGGTCCTCGCCGTCGACGAAGATCTTGCCGGAGGTCGCCGTCTCGAGCCCGGCGAGCATGCGCAACAGCGTCGACTTGCCGCAGCCGGAGCTGCCGAGCAGCGCGAACAGCTCGTTCTTCGCGATCGTCAGGTTCACGTTGTCGACGGCCGTGCTGTCGCCGAACTTCTTCACGACGTTTTCGATGCGCACGAACGCATCGTTCTTCGTGCGGGCCGCGGCGGCCGGTTGGGTGTGGCGTGCGGCAGCGGAAGAGGGTATCGATTGCATGGGAGTCACCATTCGTTCTTCACGGATTGCAGGCGTGAGCGTTCCCGCGCGAGGCGTACAACGCGACTCGCGGACAACGGCTCGTGCCGGATGGAACAGCGCGCGGTGCGCGCGGGCGGACGAAGCGTCCGCGGATCTCTGGCGGGCAGGCGTTCAGCCGATGCCTGCGCCGCCGTGATGGTTCGTGATCAGTGGCCCGTCTTCAGCTGCGCCCACAGACGGTTCTCGAGGCGCAGGATGTCGGCCGGCATCGGCTTCATCAGCACCATCTTCTTCAGCACGTCCTCGGGCGGATAGACGGTCGGATCCTGCGCGACGGCCGGCGTGACGAACGGGTGCGCGGCCTTGTTCGCGGTCGGGTAGAACACCGTGTTGGTGATCGCCGCATTGACCTTCGGGTCGGACACGTAGTTGATCCACTTCAGCGCGGCCTCGGGGTGCGGTGCATCCTTCGGGATCACCATCACGTCGAACCACAGCAGGCCGCCTTCCTTCGGGTTCGAGAACTTGATGTCGTACGGGCGCTTCGCCTCCGACGAGCGGCGGTGCGCGATGCCGACGTCGCCCGACCAGCCGAGCACGACGCACACGTCGTTGTTCGCGAGGTCGTTGATGTAGCCGGACGAGTTGAACTGGGTGATGTACGGGCGGACTTTCTTCAGGACTTCGAACGCAGCCTGGTAGTCGCCGGGGTTCTTGCTGTTCGGATCCTTGCCCATGTACTGCAGCGTGGCCGCGAACACGTCGACGGCCTGGTCGAGGAACGACACGCCGCAGCTCTTCAGCTTTTCCATGTTGGCCGGGTCGAACACCAGCGCCCAGCTGTCGACGGGCGCCTTGTCGCCGAGCGCCTTCTTCACCGCCTGCGCGTTGTAGCCGATGCCGTCGGTGCCGTAGGCCCAGGGAACGCCGTACTGGTTGCCCGGATCGGCGTCCGAGATCATCTTCATCAGCAGCGGGTCGAGGTTCGCGAGGTTCGGGATCTTCGACTTGTCGAGCTTCTGGTACACGCCGGCCTGGATCTGCTTGGCCATGTAGTTCGAGGTCGGCACGACGATGTCGTAGCCCGAGCTGCCCGCCAGCAGCTTCGCCTGCAGCGTGTCGTCGCTGTCGTAGTTGTCGTACTTGACGTGGATGCCCGTCTGCTTCTGGAAGTTCGGGATCGTGTCGGGTGCGATGTAGTCGGACCAGTTGTAGACGTTCAGCTCGTCGGCATGCGCCGACGGGCTGGCGACCGACGTGAACGCGGCCACCGCGGCAAGGGCCGCGATGGAACAGGCTTGGCGAAGAAAGCAGGCACGCATGGTGGAATTCCCCTGGGTTATGGCGGCGCGCGGCACCCGCCGCACGCCTGTAGGCAAAGTCGTTACGAAAGGCCCAGTTGCTGGGCGGTCGCATCGACGGCCTTCTTCGCCTTCGATACGAGTTCATCGATTTCCTGACGCGAAATCACGAGCGGCGGCGACAGCAGCATCCGGTCGCCGGTCGCGCGCATGATCAGGTTGCCGTTGAAGCAGAAGTCGC
>NZ_QTPZ01000011.1:0-200693 GCF_003853505.1 Burkholderia sp. Bp9015 | reverse complement strand
TTTAAAGAGCATTTCTGCGAGGACCCGGAGGCTTTCTCAGCAGCGCTGCGTTTTCAGCAGCAGAGAAGCGAGATTATGAACCGTCTTTTTCAGTTCGTCAACAACTTTTTAACTGCTTCGTTGCGACGACTGGGGGTCAACTTCCTGCACCGCCGAGGCCGCTACGACCCGCCCGACAGCACCGCTTCCCTTCTTCCCCCGCGCTGCGTTTCCGTTAGCGCGAAAGAGGCGTGATTCTAAGCACCCGCCGGCAATCGCGCAAGGGGTTCGATGGATTTTTCTTTCATCCCCGCCGATTCGGCCTTCCGGCCATGCCGGAGCACGAGACCGCTTATGGCGCAAAGAACGGACTAGAATGTGAGGTTCTTCGCCTCTTTCTATACGTATTTAATATGCGCCAGCGAATCGCCAAACGCCTCCCCCCCGACGCCGACAAACTGGTCGGCCTGTCGCTTGCGCTCTTCGCCTCGGGCAGTCGCATCGAGGATCGCTTCTGGGAAGCGAAGCTCGATGCGCTGCTTGCCAAGATTGTTCGCAACGGCAACCAGACCACGCTCGACGCAGCACTCGACCATCTGCAGCAGAACCATCCCGACGCCTATGGCGCGCTCGCCGACATGGCCGAGACGCATAGCGAATCGATGGTGATCGAACACGACGGCCAGCCGTACGATGCGCTGCTGGTCGCCGTTCCCGTTCTCGCCTGGACGCGCTACATGATTCCGTCGGGCCCGCTGAAAGGCGACGTCGCCGACGCACTGCGCACGCACCTGCAGGCGCACGTGCTCGCCACCGGCACGCTCGTCGGGCTGGCCCCGTTCCTGTACAGCATCGACCAGTTGCCGCGTCACCACGTCGAGACCTATCGGCTCGCCCAGCAGCTCGCACACGCGGCGCTCGGCCAGCACGCAGCCAAGCTCAGCTTCGGCGACCTGCCCGAAACCTCACCGATCCTGGCCGACCCACGCTTCCTGCTCGCCGTCGTCGCCGCGCCGGCCGGCGCACCGCTGTTTCGCTGGCAGGAGGAAGAACACGGCAACCGGATCGAACGCGGCCAGTGTCTCGAGCAATGGACTGCCCAGGGCGGCCCGAACCTGTCGGCTGCCCTGCCCGGCTGCGAGTTCGAATGCCTGCTTCCGGACGCGTACTACTCGGCCTGCCGCGATGCGGACGAGCGCATCCGTCCGCACACGGTCCGAACGGCCATCCGTTATCTTTTCGACACACTTGGTGCGGCACCGCAAGAGCTGCGCGCGGTGGTCGCGGGCTTCGGCGAGCGCCGGATCGACGAGTATCGCGTCGGCTTCACGCGACGTGCCAGCAACGACGTGATCTATGGCGTCGTGTGGCCGCTGTACGGTCGCGAGAACGGCGACGTGTCGATCGACAGCGCGACGCTGGAAGGCGAAGCCCCGATCGAAGGGCCGCTCGAGGAGATCGTGAGTCTGTTGAAGGAATGCGGCGTAACCGACGTCCGCCGGCACGCAGGCCGCTTCGAGCCCGAGTACTGCGACGACTGCGGCGTGCCGCTCTATGCGGATCCGCTCGGCGAGATCGTCCACGCGGAAATGCCGGAAGACGCATCGCCCGCCCAGCCGCACTTTCACTGATCGTGCAAGGCAGGCCCGCTGAGCCTGCCCAACGAAGCCGCTCCCGGTTCCTGCCGGAGCGGCTTTTTTTCGTCCGCATTTCCCTCACGCGAAATTTCAGACTTTTCCTAATCCTTTCAGCCAAGCAGACATCGTGTAAGGTTTTTGTCATTATCGGAGCCACCCCATGCCGACGGCAGCTCAATGACTCACCTTACGGAGGTTGAATATGCGGTTCCTGGTGCTTAACTCAGACGCCGAACGGCGTGACGGACTGAAAGCCCTGCTGCGGCAGATCGACCGTCACGCCCGCATCAACGATGCACCCGATGGTTTCCAGGCGCGCCGGCTGCTGCGCACCCAGCGTTTCGACCTCGTTGCCATCGACTGGCTGGACGTCGGGCGGCACAGCGAACTCCAGGCGCTCTGCAGCGCCTGCTCGCCGACGCCCGCCGCGGTGCTGATCGACGAATCCACGCCGGAGGCCATCCAGCGCTTCTACAACTACGGCGTCGCGGGCGTGATCCCGCACTCCACACGGCCGCACCTGATCGTGCGGGCGCTCGAAATGGTTCTGCTGGGCGGCCATTACATCCCGCCGATCGCGCTCAGCCTGCTGCCTTCCGCCGCCGCGGCGCGTCACGATGCCCATTTCCAGACGCTCGCCGGATCGCTGCCGCGCCGCCCGCCAAGCAGCCTCCTGTCGCCTAGACAGGCGCAGATCATGCGCTTCGTCCATATGGGCAGCACCAACAAGATGATCGCCCGCACGCTCGGCATCAGCGAAGGCACCGTGAAGATCCACCTCGCCAGCATCTTCCAGCAGCTGGGCGCGGCAAACCGCGCTGCCGCAGTCGCGATCTACAACGGCTGGCTGTCGCCCCATCTCGAGGTGCTGCTGGCGAACCGCGATCGTGCAAGCAAGCCCGTCATCGGCGAACGCGGCCCGGTCCCCCTGCGCAAGCAACGGAACGACCGTCCATACCCGCTGCCTGCCGCGGACACCAGCACTCGCGACCTGCCGCTCGCGGCCGAACCGCGGGCGCGGTTTCGGCGCGACCGCTGATCGGACAGTCTCGATATTGCGACGGTCGACATGTGCGGATTCCCACCTTTGATGCTCAACGAGTAATATGGACCCATGGGTTTTCTTTTCACACCGCTTCCGCTCTGGGTTGGCATCGGTGGCTGGATCGCCGCCGTGGCGCTGCTCGTGCTCGCGCTCTGGAATCGTCCCTTCGTCCGGCTGCAGGACGCAACGCTCCAGCACGTGTGGCTCGCGCTCGTCACTGCGATCACGGTGCTGTGGGCCTCGAATGCGTGGCTCGAAGATGGCATCGTCATGCACCTGCTCGGCGCGACGCTGCTCGTCACGCTGTTCGACTGGACGCTTGCGCTGATCGCGATGGGTGCCGTCACGGCCGTCGCCGCGATCGTCTTCGATGCGCCGTGGCAAGGCATCGGTCTCACCTATCTGATCTACGGCGCGCTACCGGTCGCCGTGTCCGCGTTGCTGCAACGCGCCGCGATCGCGTGGCTCCCGCACAACCTCGCATCGTTCATCATCGGCCAGGGGTTCCTGTCACCGGCCATCGCGATCGTCTCGGTCGCCGCGGCCGCGGCCGGTGTCCAGCTCGCGCTCGCGGACGGCGTGCCCGTCGTGATTCCCGCCGGCTATCTGCTGAACACCGCGCTGCTCGCGCTCGGCGAAGCGTGGTTCACCGGCATGGCCACCGCGCTCATCGCTGTCTATCGTCCGGCGTGGGTCACGACGTTCGACGTTCGGCGCTATCGCCTCGGCGGCCCGCGCGCCTGAACGCGCCGGCCCCGATGCGAGCGGTGCGCGCGGCGATCCGTTTGCGCAGCGCGGGAGAGTGCAACGCCTACTGCCGCACAACTTTTTTACGCTAAGATTGAACTCCTGATCTTCATCGGGCATCTATACGTGCCCGATGCCTCATTTGCTCCTCACCAATAACCAGATGGACAGCTCACCTGCCTCGCTCCGGATTTTCCGGGCGCTCGGCAAGCTGGCGGCCTGTGTCGCGGGCCTGTCGCTTGCGCTTCCGGCACCGGTATTCGCCGACCTCCTCGACCAGCGCTCCGAACTGATCAACAAATTCGTCAACGAGATGCACGCCGATCCGATCGTCGCCGATTGTGCGGCGCACGGCAGCTTCATCGCCAGCACGTCGTCGGCCTTCGATCGCGTCGACTTCGCGCCGAACGCGTTCGAAAACGGCAAGGCGACGATCACGCCGTGGAACGATTCGTTCGATCAGGGCAAGCAGCGCGTGAAGGTCGACAACATCGTTACCGTGGATGGCCTCGGCGTCCACAGCGACGGCAGCGACCCGACACCGCTGAAATTCCGCTGCGGCTACGTCGGTCAGCAAATGCTTGCGTTCAGCTGGAACGATCCCGTGCCGCCGCTGAAGCCGCGCGTCGAGCGTCCGTCGTCGTCGACGAAGAAGTTCAACGGCAAGTCACACCGCGGCAAGGTGAAGGCCAAGGCATCCGGCCGCACCGGCAAGAAAGCCGTCGCAACGAAAAAATCCAGCGGCCAGAAGAATGTCGTGAAGAAGAAAACCGCGAAGAAGTCCTGATACGGCGGAGCGGCAACGACAGAAGCCAAAAAGCCGGCACATCATGCGATGCGCCGGCTTTTTCATATCGACGACGATGCGCTTACGCGAACGTCTCGACGTGCACCAGGATTGCCGCCAGCATTGCAGCGCCAAGCGCCGCGCTCCGTTCGCCATTCCAGCCGACCCGCTCGTCGGGCAAGTTCGCGTTGTCCTTGAACGGCATCTCGAGCGTCAGCGACAGGCAGCCGAACTGATGGCCGATGTACTTCGACGCGAGCTTGAGCGCGTCTTCCTTGTACTTGCTCGCCGCATAGCCGTGCTCGGTCTGGAAATCCGGGCTTGCGACCTTGAACGCTTCGATGAACGCGGTCTGCTCCCTGCCCTGCTGCTCGGTAAAGCTCGGCAGCATCTCCGAACCCGCAACGAACACGTACGGCAGATCTTCGTCGCCGTGAATGTCGAAGAACATGTCGCAGCCGATCGCATGGATCGCATCGCGCACGGCCAGCACTTCGGGGCTGCGCTCGGCATCGGGCTCCATCCACTCGCGATTCAGGTTCGCACCCGCCGCGTTGGTGCGCAAGTTGCCGTGCACGCTGCCGTCCGGATTCATGTTCGGGACGATGTAGAACGTCGCGCGGTCGTACAGCTTGCGCGCCACCGGATCGCCCGCCCAGTCGCCCCATCCGGCCAGCCGCTTGACGAGCCCTTCGACGAACCACTCGGCCATCGTCTCGCCCGGGTGCTGGCGCGCGATGATCCATACCTTCTTCTTCGGTGCCCCGTCGACTTCCGGCGTACCGAGCGTCAGCAGCGACATCGGACGGCCTTCGACCGTGCGGCCGAGTTCGACGACGCTCGCCTGCGGCAATTGCTGAACCGCGCCGAGGAACGCCGCATGGCGCTCTTCCGAGTACGGCTCGAAATACGCGTAGTAGATGCTGTCGAACTCGGGCGCATGGTCGATGGTCATCGTCTTGCCGTCGAATGTCGTCGGCACGCGGAACCAGTCGACCCGGTCGTAGCTCGCGACTGCACTGTAGTTGCGCCATCCCGACGGATACGCGCATTCGGCTGCATTCTCGAACGACATCACGCACCGCTCGCCGCGCGCGCCCGTCAGGCGAAAGTAGAACCATTGCGCGAATTCCGAGCGGTTGTCGCCACGTATGCGCAGCCGGATCGCGTCCGGGCTATCGCACGACACGACGTCGACGGCGCCTGCGTCGAAATTGCTGGTGATCGAAAGGGTCATCTGTCTCTCCAATTGCGACCGGAGCGGGCGGTCTGCCACGTGTCCGGCCTCATGCATGCACCGGCCGTCTCGTGAACGGCCGGCTCGGTCACTCGCCGATTCGCCGGCGATATACGTAAGTCGAATCGTTCGACGCAGCGGCATCGAACGCGTAGTCTTCCACCGCGAAATCCTTCAGCGCGGCCGGCTCGGAGATGCGGTTCTCGACGATATAGCGCGCCATCAGGCCACGGGCGCGTTTCGCATGGAAGCTGATGATCTTGTAGCGGCCGCCCTTCCAGTCCTCGAACACCGGCGTGACGATCGGCGCGGCCAGCAGTTTCGGCTTGACCGACTTGAAGTACTCGGTCGACGCGCAGTTGACCAGCACACGTGCCGCGCCGCTGCGCGTCTCGAGCTGCTCGTTCAGTGCCCGCGTGATGCGGTCGCCCCAGAACGCATACAGATCCTTGCCGCGCGCGTTCGCGAAACGCGTGCCCATCTCGAGCCGGTACGGCTGCAGCAGGTCGAGCGGGCGCAGCAGCCCGTACAGGCCCGACAGCACGCGCACATGCTGCTGCGCATAGTCGAGATCGGCGGCCGACAGCGATTTGGCATCGAACCCTTCGTACACGTCGCCGTTGAACGCGAGCACCGCCTGCTTCGCATTGGCCGTCGTGAAGGTCGGCGACCAGTCCGCGTAGCGCTGGAAGTTCAGCCGCGCGAGCGGATCGGAGATGTCCATCAGCGTCGAGATATCCTGCGGCGACAGCTTGCGCAGGCCGTCGATCAGTTCCGACGCATCGTCGACGAATGCAGGCTTCGTGTAAGACGGGACGTGGGCGGGCGTATCGTAGTCGAGGGATTTGGCTGGGGAGAGAACGATTATCATAGAGGCTCGCTGGCACGCCGTGCCTTGCGGTCAGACGAAAACCACCGATTGTAACGAATGACCCGCTCCCTCGCCCCGCATGCCGCACATCGCGTCGTGCTCGACTCGAACGTCTGGATCGACATACTCGTATTCGACGACCCGGCCACCCGCCCGATCCGGGCTGCGCTCGAACGCGGCACGCTGGCCGCCGTGATCGACGGCCGCTGCCTGAACGAACTCGAGCTCGTGCTCGACTATCCGCAGTTCCAGGCGCGCGCGATCGACAAGGCCGAAGCGCTCGCGACCGTCGCCCGCCTGACGCGCCTCGTCGAGCCGCCGCCCGTCGACGCCGACGCGCCGCCGCTGCCGAAGTGCAAGGACCGCGACGATCAGAAGTTTCTCGAGCTCGCGCGCGCCGCGCAGGCCGACTGGCTCGTGTCGAAGGACCGTGCGCTGCTCAAGCTCGCGAAGCGCACCGCACGCGACTTCGGCTTCCGGATCGCGCAGCCCGCGCCATTTACCGAAGCCTGCGCGCTCGATGCCGCGTCGGCCCCCACCACCACGCCGGCCTGACGAGCCCGGCGCCACCCGCTTGCGACCGTATCGATGAACGCTCCTACCGACATGCCTACGACTCCCGTTTTCCCCTCGCGCCTGCCGAACGTCGGCACGACGATCTTCACGGTGATGAGCGCGCTCGCCGCCGAGAAAGGCGCCGTGAACCTCGGCCAGGGCTTCCCGGATTTCGACTGCGACCCGCGCATCGTCGACGCGGTCGCGGCCGCGATGCGCAACGGTCACAACCAGTATCCGCCGATGGCCGGCGTCGCGCCGTTGCGCGATGCGATCGCCGACAAGATCGCGCAGGTCTACGGCCGCCGCTACGATCCGGCCACCGAGATCACGGTCACGGCCGGCGCGACGCAGGCCCTGCTGACGGCGATCCTGTGCGCGGTGCATCCCGGCGACGAAGTGATCGTCGTCGAACCGACCTACGACAGCTATCTGCCTTCGATCGAACTGGCCGGCGGCAAACCCGTGTTCGTCACGCTGGAAGCGCCCGACTATGCGATCCCGTTCGATCGCCTGGCCGCCGCGATCACGCCGAAGACGCGGATGATCATGATCAACACGCCGCACAACCCGACCGGCACCGTGTGGCGCGAGGCCGACATGCGCAGGCTCGAGGAGATCGTGCGCGGCACCAACGTGCTGATCCTGTCGGACGAAGTGTACGAACACATGGTCTACGACGGCGCGCGGCACGAGAGCGTCGCGCGCTACCCGGACCTGGCCGCGCGCAGCTTCATCGTGTCGAGCTTCGGGAAGACCTACCACGTGACGGGCTGGAAGGTCGGCTACGTCGCGGCGCCTGCCGCGCTGACCGCGGAGTTCCGCAAGGTCCATCAGTTCAACGTGTTCACGGTGAACACGCCGATGCAGATCGGGCTCGCCGACTACCTGCGCGATCCGGCACCGTACCTGACGCTGGCCGGCTTCTACCAGAAGAAGCGCGACTTCTTCCGCGCCGGCCTCGAGCGCACGCGCTTCAAGCTGCTGCCGTGCACCGGCACGTACTTCCAGTGCGTCGACTATTCGGCGATCAGCGATCTGCCCGAAGCGGAATTCTCGAAGTGGCTCACATCGGAAATCGGCGTGGCGGCGATTCCGGTGTCGGCGTTCTACCACGAGCCGCACGAGTCGGGCGTCGTGCGCTTCTGCTTTGCAAAGCAGGAAGGCACGCTCGCATCCGCACTCGAACGGCTCGCGCGCCTGTAAGGCTTGCCTCGGCAGCCGGGCGCGGCACGACATCGCGCCCGCACCGCGCTTACGAACGCGCGGCGCTCGCCGCCTCGACGTAGGCCTTGCGATCGGCCGCCACGCGCTGCGCGGCCGGCCGCTCGCCGACCAGCTTAGCGTGCGCCTTCCAGTCGATGCCGGCGTCGAGCAGGAAATCGCGGCCGAAGACGGCCTTCGTCGCCATCCCGATCACCGGCAGGTGGATCGCTGCGGCAATGTCCGCAAGACTGAACGTGTCACCGAGCACGTACGGCGAGAACTGCGTCATCCGCTTGAACGCATCGATCGCGCGCGGCAGGCGCTTCTCGACGTGCGCCTTCATCCCGTCGCTGACCTTGCCGCCGAAAAACGCTTCCGTATAGACCTCGCGCGCGGTCCATTCGAGATACAGCTCGAGCGTCTCGACGAGTTCGCGCACCTTCGCGGCCGCGAACGGCCCGGCCGGGAAAATGGCCTTGTCGGGAAAACGCGCGGCCAGATACTCGATGATCACCTGCGACTCGAACAGCGCGCCCTCTTCCGTCTTCAGGAACGGAATCTTGCCGAGCGGCGAATCGGCAAGCAGTGCCGGATCGTTGATCGGCAGACCGCATGCCGATTCCTCGAACGGGATGCCATGCTCGAGCAGGACGAACTTCACCTTGTTGTAATAGTTGGACAACGGAATACCGCACAGCTGTAGCATCGGAGTCTCCTTCGTTGCTGAGGCGCGGCCGCAGTGATGCCGGCCGCATCGGGATGCGTCGCGCTGAAAAGCACGTTCGTGCTAGTCTAAAGCAGTTTCGCGTCCGTCAAGACAACGATACATCCGCTGCGGCATCACCCTCACGGGTAGGCGCGCAAGCCCGCGCAACATGCGGCGCCGCAACCCCGCCATTCGATGGAGACACACTCGCATGAGTGCTGAACTGCTGGCCTCGCGTCCGCCCGAAAGCGAATCGACGCTCGTCCTCACGCTGTCCAATCCCGGCGCGCGCAACGCGCTGCATCCCGACATGTATGCGGCCGGCGTCGAAGCGCTCGCCACCGCCGAGCGCGATCCCGCGATTCGCGCGGTCGTGCTCACGGGGGCCGATCGCTTCTTTTGCGCGGGTGGCAACCTGAACCGGCTGCTCGACAACCGCTCGAAGGATCCGTCCTACCAGGCCGACAGCATCGATCAGCTCGGCGCGTGGATCACGGCGCTGCGCGCAACGACGAAGCCCGTGATCGCGGCCGTCGAAGGCGCCGCGGCCGGCGCGGGCTTCTCGCTCGCGCTCGCGTGCGACCTGATCGTTGCCGCGCACGATGCGAAGTTCGTGATGTCGTACGCACGCGTCGGCCTCACGCCCGACGGCGGCGGCTCGTGGTTCCTCGCACGTGCGCTGCCGCGTGCGCTCGCCGCCGAAATCCTGTTCGAGGGCAAGCCTGTCGCGGCCGAACGCCTGCATGCGCTCGGCGTCGTCAACCGGCTCGCCGCGCCCGGTGCCGCGCTGTCCGACGCGCTCGCGTGGGCCGACTCGCTTGCCGGCATCTCGCCGAACGCGCTGACACGCATCAAGTCATTGCTCGACGATGCGACCGCGCAGCCGCTCGATGCGCACCTCGGCACCGAGCGCGATCACTTCGTCGCGTCACTGCATCACGCGGACGCGTTCGAAGGCATTACCGCATTTCTCGAGAAACGCCAGCCGCGCTACAAGCGCTGATCCGGCGCGCGGCCACCGCTCGAACGCCGGTTCCGCCGCCTCGGCGACACGCGCGCGCAGGCGCGTGGCCGCACGTTGCCGTCGCCTGCAGCCCGCATCGATCCATGCTCTAATGACCGCCTGTCGCGGCGCCCTGTCGGCGCCGTTTTCGCGCATGCAATAAAGGAGTTGACGATGATCGACGTCTACAGCTGGGCGACCCCGAACGGCCACAAGGTACACATCATGCTCGAGGAAACAGGCCTCGCGTATCGTGCGCATCCGGTCGATATCGGTGCGGGCGACCAGTTCGAGCCCGAATTCCTGAAGATCAGCCCGAACAACAAGATCCCCGCGATCGTCGACGCGGACGGCCCCGGCGGCAAGCCGATCTCGCTGTTCGAATCCGGCGCGATCCTCATTTACCTGGCGGAAAAGACCGGCAAGTTCCTGCCGACCGAGCCAGCCGCACGCTACGCGACGCTCGAATGGCTGATGTTCCAGATGGGCGGCGTCGGCCCGATGCTCGGCCAGGCGCATCACTTCCGGCTGTATGCGCCGGAGAAGATCGCGTACGCGGTCAATCGCTACACGAACGAAGCGAAGCGCCTGTACAACGTGATGGAAAAGCGCCTCGGCGAATCCGCCTATCTCGCGGGCGACACGTACACGATCGCGGACATTGCGACGTTCCCGTGGACGCGTTCGTGGCAAAACCAGGGCATCGTGCTCGACGAACTGCCGAACGTGAAGCGCTGGCATGAAGCCATTGCCGCGCGTGCCGCCGTGCAGCGCGGCGTCGAAGTACTCGCGTCGCTGCGCAAGCCGCTGCAGGACGACAAGGCACGCGAGATGCTGTTCGGCGCGACGCAATACGCGAAGCACTGAAGCACCGCGCGCCCTGCGACGCAGCGGCATCCGTCGCTGCCGCCGCGCGCATCAGAAGTAGTGCAGCGTAATGAATTCCGCCGAACAAACGAGCAACGGCGCATCCGGACGCTCGACCTGCATCGACACCGACCACGTCACCTGCACGCCGCCCCGCGCGGCCTGCGCGGCCTCCTTCACCGCGAACAGCGCGCGCACGCGCGCGCCGACCGGCACCGGCTTCAGGAACCGCACGCGGTTCAGTCCGTAGTTCACGCCCATCTTCTGCTCGAAGCGCATCGCATCGGTCATCAGCGCGGGAATCAGCGACAGCGTCAGGAAGCCGTGCGCGATCGGGCCGCCGAACGGCGACTCGCGCCGCGCACGCTCGGGATCGACGTGAATCCACTGGTGATCGCCGGTCGCGTCGGCGAACCCGTCGACCCGGCGCTGGTCGATCTCGACCCAGCCGCTCGCGAGCGGTTCCGCGCCGACCCGCTCGAGCAGCGCTTGCGTCGACGCGATCAGCGGCAATGTCACGTCCGTCATGCACCCGCTCCTTGCGGATGGCGCAGCCCGAAGATCACCTTGGTATGCACGGTGATCACCGTGTCGCCGGCACCGTTGAGGCCGATCCACTCCGTCGACACGATGCCGCGATCGGGCTTGCTCGCCGACACGCGCTTGTCGTGGACCTTCTGGTACATCGTGATCGTGTCGCCGGCACGCACGGGCTTGAGCCAGCGGATCGAATCGATGCCGGGCGAGCCCATGCTGGTCGAATCCGGCCCGAGCTTCTTGATGAGCAGGCTCATGAACACCGAACACGTATGCCAGCCGCTCGCGACCAGTCCACCGAACGGCGAGGCCTTGCCGGCTTCCTCGTCGAGGTGGAACGGCTGCGGATCGTAGCGTTGCGCGAACGCCTTGATGTCGTCCGGTTCGAACGTATAGCGGCCGATTTCGGTCGTACTGCCGACTTCCAGATCTTCGTAACTGATACCCACTGTCTATCTCCTGTAGCGCGCTCGCGCGTCGCCGTCATGCCGCGTCGGTCTGCGCGAAATCCGGCAGGGCCGCGATGCGCGCAAGGTGATGATCGGTGTCGCCGAGGGTCGTCTCGATGATCGACAGCCGCTTGAACAGGTGTGCGGCGGCGACCTCGTTGGTCACGCCCATGCCGCCGTGCAGTTGCACGGCCTGCTGGCCGACGAAGCGCGCGGCCGCGCCGACCCGCGCCTTCGCGGCCGACACCGCCTTGCGCCGCGCGTCGGCGTCGCCGCCCGCGTAACGCACGGCGGCCAGGTAGGTCAGCGAACGCGCCTGCTCGGCGTGAATCAGCATGTCGACCATCCGGTGCTGCAGCGCCTGGAAGCGCGCGATCGGCACGCCGAACTGTTCGCGCGTCTTCGTGTATTCGACCGTCGCGCGGTTCAGTTCGTCGAGTGCGCCGACCGCTTCCGCGCAGAGCAGGAAGGTCGCGTAATCGGCAATCTGCTCGAGTGCGGCCGCATCGCGTGCGCCGCCCGTCAACTGCCGTGCGGGCGTTTCCTTGAACTCGATCGTCGCGGCGCGCTGGCCGTCGATCGTCCGGTAGTCGACGAGCTGCACGCCCGCGGCATCGCGATCGACGACGAACAGGCCGATTCCGCCGCCGTCGACGCGCGCGGGCACGATCCACACATGGGCCTGTGCGCCGTGCTGAACGATCGACTTGATGCCGGTCAGCCGGGACGTGCCGCCATGCTCGCGCGCATGCGTTTCGAGTTCGTACAGGTCGTAGCGCGCCCGCGGTTCGTGGAATGCAACGGCAACGCGCTTCTGCCCTTGTGCGACCGCTTCCAGCAGCGCGGCATCGTCGCCCGTGCCGGACCCGGCGATGCGCAGCGCCTCGATACCGACCGCGGTCGCCCAGTACGGCTCGACCACGAGTGCTCGGCCGAGCTCCTGCATCGCGACCAGCATGTCGACCGGGCCGCCGCCGAATCCGCCATGTGCGTCGGGCACGGGCAGCGCGGTCAGGCCCAGCTCCGCGAATGCGCTCCATTGTGCATCCGACACGCCCGCCTCGCTGCGCACGATGGCCTGGCGCGCGTCGAAACCGTATTGCTCGCCGAGATAACGGCGCAGCGCGTCGGCGAACTGTTGCTGCTCGTCGGTAAAGCTGAAATCCATGGTTGTCTCCGTTCCCTGATCACAGCCCCAGGATCATCTGCGCGATGATGTTCTTCTGAATCTCGTTCGAACCACCGTAGATCGAAGTCTTCCGGTAATTGAAGTAGTACGCGGCGAGCGGCGCCGCATCGTCGTCGCCCGCGCTGCTGTGTTCGCGCTCGCCCTCGAGGAACGGGACATCGAATGGCGCGGCGAGCGGCCCGATCGCCTCGAACATCAGCTCGGTGAGCGCCTGCTGCACCTCGGTGCCCTTGATCTTCAGCATCGATGCCTCGGGGCCCGGCCCCTTGCCGCTCGTCTCGCGGCTCACGACGCGCAGCACCGTCACCTCGAGCGCCATCAGCTCGACCTCGAGCGCCGCGATCTTCGCGGCAAACACGGGATCGGCGAGCAACGGCTTGCCGTTCTTGCGCTGGTTCGACGCCACGCGCTTCAGGAATGCGAGCTCGCGCTTCGACGCGCCGACGCGTGCAATGCCGGTGCGCTCGTGGCCCAACAGGTATTTCGCGTAGGTCCAGCCGCGGTTTTCATCGCCGACGAGATTCTCGACGGGCACCTTCACGTCCTCGAAGAACACCTCGTTGACTTCGTGATCCTCGTCGAGCGTGATGATCGGACGCACGGTGATGCCGGGTGTCTTCATGTCGATCAGCAGGAACGAGATGCCCTCCTGCTTCTTCGCCGCCGGATCGGTGCGCACGAGACAGAACATCATGTCCGCGTACTGGCCGAGTGTCGTCCAGGTCTTCTGGCCGTTGACGACGTAGTGATCGCCGTGGCGTTCGGCGCGCGTGCGCAGCGATGCGAGATCCGATCCGGAGCCCGGCTCCGAGTAGCCCTGGCACCACCAGTCGGTGCCGTCGAGAATGCGCGGCAGATAATGGCGCTTCTGCGCTTCGCTGCCGTATTTCATCAGCACCGGCGCGACCATCGACACGCCGAACGGCAGTACGGTCGGCGCGCCGATGCGTGCGCACTCCTCATCCCAGATGTGCCGCTGCGTCGCGTTCCAGTCCGGGCCGCCGTATTCGGCCGGCCATGCGGGCGCGGACCAGCCGCGCTGGCCGAGAATCCGGTGCCAGCTCGCGAAATCCTCGCGGTCGAGTCGTTTGTGATCGAGTACCTTGGCGCGCAGTGCGTGAGGCAGATTGGCCTCGAGCCAGGCGCGGACGTCCACGCGGAACGCGTCGTCGGCGGGGGAATAATCCAGATCCATGCGCAGTGTCTCCTGGCCGCGGCCGTCCGGGCCGCCAAGGACACACTGCATACGTCATTGCAGCGGTTCTTTCAGCGCGGCAGGAATCGGCAGCGGCATCACGTCGATGCCTTCTTCGGCCAAGGATTGCGCATCCTCCGGCGTCGTGACGCCACGAATGCTGCGTGCCGGCGCCTCGTTGTAATGGATGCGCCGCGCTTCCTCGGCGAAGCGCTCGCCCACGTTCTCGGTCTTCTCCAGCACCTCGCGCAGCGCGCGCATCACCTGCGCCTGCAGCGCACGCGGATCGGCCGGCTGTGCCTGCGTCGCGCCCGACAGGTTCAGGCGAGGCGCCGACGGCATCCGGTTGATCTCGGTCGTCCCGCATACCGGACATTCGACCAGCTTGCGGGACAACTGCGCTTCGAACTCATCGGCGGAAGCGAACCAGCCTTCGAACCGATGGCCGTGCGGGCACTGTAAATCGAGGACCTTCATGCTGAATCAGGGCGTGTGACGAGTGTAGCGCAAAACGCGCTTTTGTGAACGATCGTGCTAAACCAGGATCGCGCGGCCGGCCAGCAACCGCGTCACCCAATTGTAACGCGGCGCCCCACCCGCCGCTGACGCGTCGTCAGGGCTGCTCGACCGGACCCAGCGGCCAGGCGCCGGACAGCACCTTGTCGAGCCACATCGTGCCGATGATCGTCTTCACGTCGGTGATCTGGCCCGTGCGCACCCACTCCTGCAGGTCGGGCAGCGTCGCCGTGAAGGTTTCGAGGAATTCGCCTTCGTCGAGCTTGCGCTCGCCGGCAGTCAGGCCGCGCGCGAGATACAGGTCGATGAATTCGGTCGAATAGGAAATGATCGGGTGAATACGGGCCAGGAACACGTATTCGCGTGCCGTGTAGCCGGTTTCCTCGCGCAGTTCGCGCACCGCGCAGGCGAGCGCGCCTTCGTTCGGATCCAGCTTGCCGGCCGGGAATTCGGCCATGACCTTGCCGATCGGATAGCGGTACTGGCTTTCCATCAGCACGCGGCCGTCGTCGAACAGCGGGATCACCATCACCGCGCCCGGGTGCTGGACGTATTCGCGCGTGGCCTGCTTGCCGTCCGGCAGACGGACGGTATCGCGCTTCAGCTTGAGGAACGAGCCTTCGAAAATCGCCTCGCTCTCGAGGCAGGTTTCGGTCAGCGCGGCGTCGTGATTGGGTAGTTCGGCCATCGGCGGCTCCAAGAATGAGCGCGACGGCCGAAGCCGTCAGCGTCGTTTGACGAGATACTGGAACGTGAAGCCGGGGAACGCGAACACGACAAAGAGACTGAACGTGATCGCGTAAAACTGCCAGCCCTGTTCGAAGCGGTTGCCGGCGCGCGACTCGAGCCAGAAGCCGAGCGCGCCGACGACGAAATACAGCACGATCAGCTCGCCGATCCGAACCCACGCGTTCTTCTTCGTCGCACCGATCGGCACGACGGCGAAGAGGCGTTGGTTCAGGAACGGCAGGTTGGCGCAAACGAGCGCCAACAGCACGATGAACCAGCCGGCTGCCGACATTACAGCGGCAGCGTGTGACGAATCGCCTGCAGGCAGGCCGTCAGCAGCGGGCTCGGGATCAGGCCGAGCACGACGACCGCGAGGCCGTTCAGCACGAGGATCGTGCGCTTGCAGAAATCGCCGGTGACCGGAGTCGTATCCTGCGGTGCATCGAAGTACATCAGCTTGACGATGCGCAGGTAGTAGAACGCGCCGAACAGCGACGTGATCACGGCCAGCACGGCCAGCCACGTGAGCCCCGCATTGACGGTCGCCTCGAGCACCGCGAGCTTCGCGTAGAAGCCGACGGTCGGCGGGATACCTGCCAGCGAGAACATCATGACCATCATCACGAACGCGAACACCGGGCTGCGCTTGTTGAGGCCCTTGAAGTCGTCGATCGTTTCCGCTTCGAAATCGCGGCGTGCGAGCAGCATCACCACGCCGAACGAGCCGAGCGTCGTGATCAGGTAGACGATCGCGTAGAACATCGCCGAGCTGTATGCGTTCGCCGGTGCGGCCGCGTCGCCCTTCACGATGCCGGCGAGCAGGCCGAGCAGCACGAAGCCCATGTTCGAGATCGCCGAATACGCGAGCATCCGCTTGATGTTGCGCTGGACGATACCGGTGATGTTACCGACGATCAGCGACAGCGCGGCGAGGATCACGAGCGCGGTCTGCCAGTTCTGTGCGAGCGGCAGCAGGCCCATCACCAGGAAACGCAGGCCCCACGCGAACGCGGCAACCTTCGGGCCGCCGCCGACGAACAGCGTCATCGCGGTCGGTGCGCCCTGGTAGACGTCCGGCACCCACATGTGGAACGGCACGGCGCCGAGCTTGAACGCGATACCGGCGACGATGAAGATCACGCCGAACATCAGCACGGCCGCGTCGGTGTTGCCGCCGACCGCCTTGTACACCTCGCCCAGCTCGAGCGAGCCGGTCGCGCCGTAGAGCATCGAGATGCCGTACAGCACGAAGCCCGACGCGAGCGCGCCCAGCACGTAGTACTTCATCGCGGCTTCGCTCGACTGCGCGGCATCGCGGCGCAGCGCGATGACCGCGTACAGCGACAGCGACATCAGTTCGAGGCCGAGGTACAACGTCAGGAAGTTGTTGCCCGACACCATCACCAGCTGACCGAGCAGCGAGAACATGCCCAGCAGGAACACGTCGCCGCGGAACATGTCGCGGTCTTCGAGGTACTTGCGCGAATAGACGAGCGAGACCGCGAAGCCGATCGACACGACGGCCTTCATCATGCTCGCGAACGAGTCGACGACGACCATCCGCGAGAAGAAGTAGTACGGCTGCGGGTCGAGCGCCTGCACCGCGAACCACACGCCGGCGACGACCGACGAAACCACCGCGATCAGATAGGTCAGGCGGCGGCCAGCGGCACCGGTAAAGGTGTCGTTCAGCCATGCGACGACGATGGCGACCATCACCAGCGCGTCAGGCAACAGGACATTCATAGGAGCGTTCATGATCTTGAGTTCCTCCGCTCGCGATTACTGGGCCAGCGGCAGCTTCGACTGCGCGACTTGGGAGAGGAGGTTTTCCACGGAAACGTGCATCACGTCGGTGAAAGGCTTCGGATACAGGCCCATCAGCATCGTGAACGCGGCGAGCACCGCCAGCATCACGAATTCGCGACGGCCGATGTCTTTCAGCTTGGCAACGTGATCGTTCGCGACCGCGCCGAAGTACACGCGCTTGTACATCCACAGCGTGTAGGCCGCGCCGAGGATCAGCGTGAATGCCGCGCCGAATGCGATCCAGAAGTTGTACTGGACGGCCGCGAGAATCACCATGAACTCGCCGACGAAACCCGAGGTGCCCGGCAGGCCGCAGTTGGCCATCGAGAACAGCATCGCGAATGCCGCGAACTTCGGCATCACGTTCACGACGCCGCCGTAATCGGCGATCTGACGCGAGTGCACGCGGTCGTACAGCACGCCGATGCACAGGAACATCGCGCCCGACACGAAGCCGTGCGAGATCATCTGGACGATCGCGCCTTCGACGCCAAGCTGGTTGAAGATGAAGAAGCCGAGCGTGACGAAGCCCATGTGCGCGATCGACGAATACGCGACCAGCTTCTTCATGTCGGCCTGCACCATCGCGACGAGACCGATGTAGATCACCGCGATCAGCGACAGCGTGATCACGACCGGTGCCAGGAAGTGGCTTGCGTCAGGCGTGATCGGCAGCGAGAAGCGCAGAAAACCGTATGCGCCGAGCTTCAGCATGATCGCCGCCAGCACGACCGAGCCGCCCGTCGGCGCTTCCACGTGCGCGTCCGGCAGCCAGGTGTGCACCGGCCACATCGGCACCTTCACCGCGAACGCGAGGAAGAAGGCGATGAACAGCAGGATCTGCGGCGTCATCGCGATCTTGGCGCCCTGCCACGTCGCGAGGTCGAACGAATGCGTCTGCGTGTACAGGTAGATCAGCGCGACCAGCATCAGCAGCGAGCCGGCCAGCGTGTACAGGAAGAACTTGAACGCCGCGTACACGCGGTTCGGGCCGCCCCACACGCCGATGATGATGTACATCGGGATCAGGGTCGCCTCGAAGAACACGTAGAACAGCAGGCCGTCAGCCGCCGAGAACACGCCGATCATGATCCCGGACAGGATCAGGAAGGCCGCGAGGTACTGCGCGACGTTCTCGGTGATCACTTCCCACGCGGCGATCACGACGATCACCGTGATCAGCGCGGTCAGCACGACGAACCACATCGAGATGCCGTCGACGCCGAGGTGGTACGAGATCTTGAAGCGTTCGATCCAGGTCGACTGCTCGACGAACTGCAGCGCAGCCGTGCTCGAGTCGAAGCCCGTGATCAGCGGGACCGTGACCGCGAGACCGAGCAGCGAGCCGATCAGCGCGACCCAGCGGGCCGTCCCCGGATTTTTGTCGTTACCTACCGCGAGTACCAGGAGGCCGAAAACGATCGGCAACCAGATCGCGGTACTGAGAATCGGAAAAGCGTGCATTGTTCTTGTCCCCTCGCCTTATTTGCCGCCGAGCGTTACAAACAGGGTCAGGAGCCCCAGCATGCCGATGATCATGGCGAACGCGTAGTGATAGATGTAACCGGATTGGAGGAAGCGGATCACGCCGGCGAACCAGCCGATGAACTTGGCGCTGCCGTTGACGAGGCCGTCGATCACGACGACGTCGCCTTCCTTCCACAGGCCGCGGCCGATCGCCACCGAACCACGGGCGAACACCACTTCGTTGATCTTGTCCATGTAGTACTTGTTGTCGAGCAGCGTGTAGATCGGGCCGAACGCGCGGCGGATCACGGCAGGCAGCTCAGGACGCTTCAGGTACAGGAACCACGCGACCACGACGCCGGCAATCGCGAGCCACAACGGCAGCGTCGTCAGCGAGTGCAGGCCCATTGCGGCCCAGCCGTGGAATTCCTTGCCCAGCTCTTCGAGGCCCGGGTGGTTTTCGCCGATGAAGATCACCTTGTCGAATGCCACGCCATGTTCGAAGAAGCTGCCGTACAGCATCGGGCCGATCGCGATCGCACCGATGATGACCGACGGAATCGCGAGCAGCACGAGCGGCAGCCACACGACCCACGGGGTCTCGTGCGGTTCGTGCGCGTGGTCGTCGTGACCGTGGCCGTGGCCGTGATCGTCGTGGCCGTGCGCGGCCGCCATGCCCATCGGCGATTCAGGATGCTTCGGGTTGCGGAAGCGCTCTTCGCCGTGGAACACGAGGAAGTACATGCGGAACGAGTACAGCGCCGTCACGAACACGCTTGCGACCACTGCGAAGTACGCGAAGCCCGAACCCGCGAGATGCGATTCCTTCACGGCCTCGATGATCGAATCCTTCGAGTAGAAGCCCGAGAAGAACGGCGTTCCGATCAGTGCGAGCGAGCCGATCAGCGACGTGATCCACGTGATCGGCATGTACTTGCGCAGGCCGCCCATGTTGCGGATGTCCTGGTCGTGGTGCATGCCGATGATCACCGAGCCCGCGCCAAGGAACAGCAGCGCCTTGAAGAACGCGTGCGTCATCAGGTGGAACAGCGCGACCGGGTACGCGGATACGCCGAGCGCGACGGTCATGTAGCCGAGCTGCGACAGCGTCGAATACGCGACCACGCGCTTGATGTCGTTCTGGATGATGCCGAGGAAACCCATGAACAGCGCCGTGATCGCGCCGATCACCGTGATGAACGACAGCGCGGTATCCGACAGTTCGAACAGCGGCGACATGCGCGACACCATGAAGATGCCGGCGGTCACCATCGTCGCCGCGTGAATCAGTGCGGAGATCGGGGTCGGGCCTTCCATCGAGTCGGGCAGCCACACGTGCAGCGGGAACTGTGCCGATTTACCCATCGCGCCGATGAACAGGCAGATACAGGCGACGGTCAGCAGGCCCCAGTCGGTGCCCGGGAAGTGCAGGCTGGCGAGCTCGGCACGCTTCGCGAACACTTCGCCGTAGTTCATCGAACCCGCGAACGCGAGCAGCAGGCCGATGCCGAGCAGGAAGCCGAAGTCGCCCACGCGGTTCACGAGGAACGCCTTCATGTTCGCGTAGATCGCGCTCTCACGCGTGAAGTAGAAGCCGATCAGCAGGTACGACACCAGACCCACCGCTTCCCAGCCGAAGAACAGCTGCAGGAAGTTGTTGCTCATCACGAGCATCAGCATCGAGAACGTGAACAGCGAGATGTACGAGAAGAAGCGCTGGTAGCCGTCCTCTTCCTGCATGTAGCCGATCGTGTAGACGTGCACCATCAGCGACACGAAGGTCACGACGACCATCATCATCGCCGTCATCGAATCGACGAGGAAGCCGACTTCGAGCTTCAGCGAGCCGACCCGCATCCATTCGTAGACGGTCGCGTTGAAGCTCGCGCCGCCCATCACGACGTCGGCGAAGACTTTCGCCGACAGGAGGAACGCGATCATCACGCCGAGGATCGTGATCCGGTGTGCGCCCTTGCGCCCGACTGCGTTCCCGAACAGCCCCGCAATCAGCGAGCCGGCCAGCGGAGCGAGCGGAATCGCCAGCAGCAGGTTTTCATTGAGTGTCGTTGACATAACAGCGTTGCCTGAAATTAACCTTTGAGCTGATCGAGATCCTCGACATTGATCGTGTCGAGCTTACGGAACAGGGTCACCAGAATCGCGAGACCGATCGCGGCTTCCGCTGCGGCGACGGTCAGCACGAAGAACACGAAGATCTGGCCGTGCACGTCGCCGAGGTAGTGCGAGAACGCGACGAAGTTGGTGTTCACCGCCAGCAGCATCAGCTCGATCGCCATCAGGATGATGATGATGTTGCGGCGGTTCAGGAAGATCCCGACGATCGCGATCGCAAAGAGGATCGCGCCGAGCACGAGGTAATGAGCAAGAGTCAGCATGGTTTTCCTTTCCTCCGCTTAGCCGTTGGTGCTCGTACCGGCTTCGCTCTGCGCCGTTTCCGGCTGCGGCTTGTCCGCTTCCATCTTCACGAGGCGCACGCGGTCGTCGCGGCGCACCTTGACCTGATCCGACACACGCTGGCGCTTGCTGTCCTTGCCCTTGCGCTCGGTCAGCCCGATCGCGGCAATGATCGCGACCAGCAGCACCAGGCCGGCGATTTCAAACGCGAAGATGTAGTCGGTGTAGATCACCTTGCCGATCAGACGCGTGTTCGACCAGTCGGCCATCGCGCCCGTCGCCATCGCGTGCACGGTGTGCGTGTCGCCGTAGCCGCGCCACAGGATCAGCGCGGTCTCGACCACGATGATCGCGCCGACGACGGTCGCCATCGGCACGAAGCGCTTGAAGTCGCGGCGCAGGTAATCGATGTTGATGTCCAGCATCATCACGACGAACAGGAACAGCACCATCACGGCGCCCACGTACACCAGCACCAGCAGGATCGCGAGGAACTCCGCTTCCAGCAGCATCCAGATCGCGGCGGCGTTGAAGAACGCCAGCACAAGGAAAAGCGCAGACGCCACCGGGTTGCGCGAAGTGATCACCTTCAGCCCTGATACCACCAGGAGCAGCGCGAAGATGTAGAACAGTACGGTCGTGAATTCCATGATTACCGGTTCATCGTTAGGCCATAGTCAGGCGCGGCTTGCGGGACGCTCTCGCGTGCCGCACCCGTCGCGGCGGCTCGGCCCGTTCATGCCGGGCCGGCACTGCAAACACAATCAACGATACGGCGCGTCGGCGGCCTTCGCCGCAGCGATGTCCTTCTCGTAGCGATCGCCCACCGCGAGCAGCATTTCCTTCGTGAAATACAGGTCGCCGCGCTTTTCGCCGTGATATTCGAGAATCTGCGTCTCGACGATCGAATCGACCGGGCAGCTTTCTTCGCAGAAACCGCAGAAGATGCACTTCGTCAGGTCGATGTCGTAGCGCGTCGTGCGGCGCGTGTTGTCCGCACGCGTTTCCGATTCGATCGTGATCGCCATCGCGGGGCACACGGCCTCGCAGAGCTTGCACGCGATGCAGCGCTCTTCACCGTTTTCGTAGCGGCGCAGCGCATGCAGCCCGCGGAACCGCGGCGAAATCGGGGTCTTCTCTTCCGGGAACTGCACGGTGAACTTGCGCCGGAACGTGTAACGACCGGTCAGCGCGAGCCCCTTCAGCAGCTCCGTCAGGAAGAAGGTCTTAAAGAAGTGTTGGATTGCCGTCATGATTTCGTCCGATCTTTACTTCACCCAGATGTTGAGCGGCGACATCATCCAGAAGCCGACCACGACCACCCAGATCACCGTGACGGGCAGGAACACCTTCCAGCCCAGACGCATGATCTGGTCGTAACGGTAGCGCGGGAACGTCGCGCGCACCCAGATGAACACCGACAGCAGCGCGAATACCTTCAGCACCAGCCAGAAGATGCCCGGAATGAACGACAGGAATTCGAACGGTGCGTCCCAGCCGCCGAGGAACAGCGTCGAGGCCAGTGCCGAGATCACGATCATGTTGATGTACTCGGCGAGGAAGAACAGCGCGAACGCCATGCCCGAGTAATCGATCATGTGACCCGCGACGATCTCCGACTCCCCTTCCACCACGTCGAACGGGTGACGGTTCGTTTCGGCGATGCCGGACACGAAGTAGACGACGAACGCCGGCAGCAGCGGCAGCCAGTTCCACGACAGGAAGTTCACGCCGTGGCCGGCGAAGAAGCCGTGCTGCTGCGAGCCGACGATTTCCGACAGGTTCAGGCTGCCGGCCGTCATCAGCACGAGCACCAGCGCGAAGCCCATCGAGATTTCGTACGAGACCATCTGCGCCGCGGCGCGCATCGCGCCGAGGAACGCGTACTTCGAGTTCGATGCCCAGCCGGCGAGAATCACCGCGTACACGCCGATCGACGAGATCGCCATCGCGTACAGCAGGCCCGCGTTCACGTTCGCGAGCACGGCTTCGGCCTGGAACGGGATCACCGCCCACACGGCGAACGCCGGCACGACGGTCATGACCGGTGCGATCAGGTACAGCCAGCGGCTGGCGGCGCTCGGCTGAATCACTTCCTTCAGCAGCAGCTTCAGCACGTCGGCGATCGGCTGCAACAGGCCGGCGGGGCCGACGCGGTTCGGGCCGAGACGCACGTGCATCCAGCCGATCAGCTTGCGTTCCCACAGAATCAGGTACGCGACGCACAGCAGGATGACGACGGAGACGACGAGGATGCGCACGATTGCCCACACCGTCGGCCACGCGACGCCGAGAACCTGGGCGCCGCCCGCGTTGATCGTATCGAACAAGCTCATTTACGCCTTCTCCACCACCAGTTCACCGGACAGGCTGCCGAGCGCTGCGCCGGCAGGCGTTGCCGCCGACACGCGAACGACCGTCTCCGCAAGATTCGCGTCGCGCACGGCCGGCAACTGCACCGCACGCTCGCCCTGGCGCACGCGCACCGCGTCGCCTTCCTTCAAGCCCAGCTTGTCGAACAGCGCGGCCGGCAGGGCTGCGGCGTTCGCTACCTTCGCGGCGGCCGTCAGGTGCAGCGCACCTGCGCGGCGCACGAGTGCGTCGGCATGATAGATCGGCACGTCGGCGAGGCGCTCGAAGCCGCCGTTCGCGGCAGTTGCCGCGACGCGGGCCGGTGCGGCCGACGCCTGATTCGACAGACGGTTCGCGACGCCTGCGTCGCCGAGCGCCGCGAGACGCACTTCTTCGGCCGTTTCGTATTCGAAGTTCGGCAGGCCGAGCAGGCTGCCGAGCACGCGCAGCACCTTCCACGCCGGACGCGTGTCGCCGAGCGGGCGTACGACGCCGTTGAAGCTCTGCACCGAGCCTTCCGCGTTCACGTACGTACCGGCCGTTTCCGTGAACGGCGCGATCGGCAGCAGCACGTCGGCGTAATCGAGGCCGTGCTTGAACGGCGACATCACGACGACCATCTCGGCCTGGTTCAGCGCGGCAAGCGCCTGCGCCGGATCGACCGTGTCGAATTCCGGTTCGACGTTCAGCAGCACGTAACCCTTGCGCGGCTGCGCGAACGCTTCGCGTGCGTTCAGGCCGCCTTCGCCCGGCAGTGCGCCGACGACGTGCGCGCCGACCGTGTTCGCCGCTTCCGTCAGGAAGCCGAACGTGGCGCCGGTGTTGTCGGCGATCCACTGTGCGACGGCGTGCAGCTTCGCGAATTGCGGATGACGCACGGCTGCGTTGCCGAGCAGCACCGCGCGGCGCTCGCCGTTCGCGAGCGACTGGGCGACCGCTTGCGCAGCCGGCGATGCGGCGACGCCCGCGAGCGCGTCCGGCAGCGCGATGCCGCGCAGTTGCGCGACGGCTGCGGCCACGCCGGCCAGTTCGTCGAGCCATGCCGACGGCGCGGCGACGATGCGCTTCGCGGTCGGGATCAGCGAGTCGTCGGCGGTCGCGTGCAGGAAGTGCAGCTTCGCGCCGTTCTTCGCGGCCTGGCGCAGGCGTGCGGCGAACAGCGGGTGGTCACGGCGCAGGAACGAACCGACGACGAACGCGGCATCCACGTTCGACAGGTCGGCGATCGGCATGCCGAGCCACGGTGCGCCCTGGACCGGCGCCGAGAAATCCTGCTGACGCAGACGGAAGTCGACGTTCGGCGTCTTCAGTTCGTTGGCGAGCTGCTTCACGAGGAACAGCTCTTCAGCGGTGCTGTGCGCGCTCGCGAGCATCGCCAGCGCAGTCGCGCCGTGATCCGCGGCGATGCCCTTCAGGCCCTTCGCGACGTATTCGAGCGCGGTCTGCCAGTCGGTTTCGATCCACTGGCCGCCCTGCTTCAGCATCGGCTTCGTCAGGCGCTCTTCGCTGTTCAGGCCTTCATACGAGAAACGATCCTTGTCCGAAATCCAGCATTCGTTGATCGCTTCGTTCTCGAACGGCAGCACGCGCATCACGCGGTTGTTCTTCACCTGCACGACGAGGTTCGCGCCGACGGAATCGTGCGGGCTCACCGACTTGCGGCGCGACAGTTCCCACGTACGGGCGCTGTAGCGGAACGGCTTGCTGGTCAGCGCGCCGACCGGGCACAGGTCGATCATGTTGCCCGACAGTTCGGAGTCGACCGTCTTGCCGACGAACGTCGTGATTTCCGAGTGCTCGCCGCGGCCCAGCATGCCGAGCTCCATCACGCCGGCGATTTCCTGGCCGAAGCGGACGCAGCGCGTGCAGTGGATGCAGCGCGACATTTCTTCCATCGAGATCAGCGGGCCCACGTTCTTGTGGAACACCACGCGCTTCTCTTCCGAGTAGCGCGACGACGACTTGCCGTAGCCGACCGCCAGATCCTGCAGCTGGCATTCGCCGCCCTGATCGCAGATCGGGCAGTCGAGCGGATGGTTGATGAGGAGGAATTCCATCACCGACTGCTGCGCCTTCACGGCCTTGTCGGACTGCGTGTGCACGATCATGCCGGCCGACACGGGCGTCGCGCAGGCAGGCACGGCCTTCGGCATCTTCTCGACTTCGACGAGACACATCCGGCAGTTGGCCGCGACCGACAGTTTCTTGTGATAGCAGAAGTGAGGAATGTACGTATCCGCCTTGTGCGCAGCCTGGATCACCATGCTGCCTTCGGGCACCTCGACCTTCTTGCCGTCTATTTCAAGTTCAACCATGATGGTGAATGGTCCTTAACCTATTTCCGCCCGTTCGCGCCTTCGCCCGACCGTGCGCTCAAATTCCGCAACCGGTGCTTCGCTTCAGGCTGCCGCCACGTGCGCGTGGCCGCCGACCATGCAGTGCTTGTGCTCGACGTGGTACGCGAATTCGTCCCAGTAATGCTTGAGCATCCCGCGAACCGGCATCGCCGCCGCATCGCCGAGCGCGCAGATCGTGCGGCCCATGATGTTCTCGGCAACCGAGTTCAGCAGGTCCAGATCTTCCTGGCGGCCTTCGCCGTGCTCGATACGATTCACGACGCGATACAGCCAGCCGGTGCCTTCACGGCACGGCGTGCACTGGCCGCACGATTCCTCGTAGTAGAAGTACGACAGGCGCAGCAGCGAACGCACCATGCAGCGCGTCTCGTCCATCACGATCACCGCGCCGGAGCCGAGCATCGAGCCCGCCTTCGCGATCGAGTCGTAATCGAGATCGGTCTGCATCATGATGTCGCCCGGGATCACCGGCGCCGACGAGCCGCCCGGAATCACGGCCTTGATCTTGCGGCCGCCGCGCATCCCGCCGGCGAGTTCCATCAGCGTCGCGAACGGCGTGCCGAGCGGCACTTCATAGTTGCCCGGACGCTCGACGTCGCCCGACACCGAGAAAATCTTCGTGCCGCCGTTGTTCGGCTTGCCGATCTCGAGGTAATTCTGCGGCCCGATGGACAGCAGGAACGGCACCGCGGCAAACGTCTCGGTGTTGTTGATCGTGGTCGGCTTGCCGTACACGCCGAAGCTCGCCGGGAACGGCGGCTTGAAGCGCGGCTGGCCCTTCTTGCCTTCGAGCGACTCGAGCAGCGCCGTTTCCTCGCCGCAGATGTACGCGCCGTAACCGTGGTGCGCGTGCAGCTGGAACGAGAATTCCGAGCCCATGATGTTGTCGCCGAGGAAACCCGCGGCGCGCGCCTCATCGAGCGCGGCCTCGAAGCGTCGATACACTTCGAAGATTTCGCCGTGAATGTAGTTGTAGCCGACGGTGATGCCCATCGCGTACGCGCCGATGGCCATGCCTTCGATCAGCGCATGCGGGTTCCAGCGCAGGATGTCGCGATCCTTGAACGTGCCCGGCTCGCCTTCGTCCGAGTTGCAGACGAGGTACTTCTGTCCCGGGAACTGGCGCGGCATGAAGCTCCACTTCAGGCCGGTCGGGAAGCCCGCACCGCCACGGCCACGCAGGCCCGACGCCTTCACGTCGGCAATCACCTGCTCCGGCGGAATCTTTTCTTCGAGAATGCGGCGCAGCTGCTTGTAGCCGCCGCGCGCAACGTAGTCTTCGAGATGCCAGTTCTCGCCGTTCAGACCAGCGAGGATCAGCGGTTTGATGTGACGGTCGTGGAGGGACGTCATTTCGAGAGCTCCTCAAGCAGCTGGTCGATCTTCTCGCGGCTCATGAAGCTGCACATTCTGTGATTGTTCACCAGCAGCACCGGCGCATCGCCGCACGAGCCCATGCATTCGCCTTCCTTCAGCGTGAACTTGCCGTCGGGCGTGGTCTCGCCGAAGCCGATGCCCAGCTTCTGTTTCAGGTAGTCGGCCGTCGCTTCCGCGCCGCCGTGCGGGCCAAGCTGGCACGGCAGGTTCGTGCAGAGCGTGATCTTGTGCTTGCCGACCGGTTTGAGCTCGTACATCGTGTAGAACGTCGCGACTTCCTGCACGGCGACGGCCGGCATGCCGAGATAGTCCGCGACGAACTGCATCAGTTCGGGCGACAGCCAGCCGTGCTCTTCCTGAGCGACGGCCAACGCCGACATCACGGCGGACTGTTTCTGATCGGCGGGATACTTCGTCAACGCTCGATCGATTTCCTTCAGGCCTTCAGCTGAGATCATTTTCAGACACGACTCTTTCAATTCCTACCGAACGAACAACCTGCCGCACTGCTGTGCATGGACGGCAGACCTGGCGCTCACTGTTGACAGCTTGCGAAGCCGCGCCGGCTCGGCGCATACCGCATGTGACTTCGCGTGTGACTGACCGCTCGCCGCCCGCTCGCGCAAGCGGCGCAACCATTAGCGATCGATTTCGCCGAACACGATGTCCTGCGTACCGATGATCGTGACGGCGTCGGCAATCATGTGACCGCGCGCCATTTCGTCGAGCGACGCGAGGTGCGCGAAGCCCGGTGCGCGGATCTTGAGGCGATACGGCTTGTTGGCACCGTCCGACACGAGGTAGATGCCGAACTCGCCCTTCGGATGCTCGACTGCCGCGTACGCCTCGCCTTCCGGCACGTGAAAACCTTCGGTGAAGAGCTTGAAGTGGTGAATCAAGTCTTCCATGTTGGTCTTCATGCCGACGCGCGACGGCGGCGCAACCTTGTGATTGTCGGTCATCACCGGGCCCGGATTCTTGCGGAGCCACTCAATACACTGTTTCGCGATACGGACCGACTGGCGCATTTCTTCCACGCGCACCAGATAGCGGTCGTAGCAATCGCCGTTCACGCCGACCGGCACGTCGAAATCCATGCGGTCGTACACTTCGTACGGCTGCTTCTTGCGCAGGTCCCAGGCGATGCCCGAGCCGCGCAGCATCGGGCCCGTCAGGCCCATCTGCAGCGCACGCTCCGGGCTGACGACGCCGATCCCGACCAGACGCTGCTTCCAGATCCGGTTGTCGGTCAGCAGCGTTTCGTATTCGTCGACGCACTTCGGGAAGCGCGTGAAGAAGTCGTCGATGAAGTCGAGCACCGAGCCGCTGCGCGCTTCGTTCATCTTCGCGAGCGCCTTCTCGTTGCGAATCTTCGACGCCTTGTATTGCGGCATTGCGTCAGGCAGGTCGCGATAGACGCCGCCCGGACGGTAGTACGCCGCGTGCATCCGGGCACCGGACACCGCTTCGTACACGTCCATCAGGTCTTCGCGCTCGCGGAATGCGTACAGGAACACGGCCATCGCGCCGACGTCGAGTGCGTGCGCGCCGATCCACATCAGGTGGTTCAGCACGCGGGTGATCTCGTCGAACAGCACGCGGATGTACTGCGCGCGCTCCGGCACGTCGATGCCGAGCAGGCGCTCGATCGCGAGCACGTAGCCATGCTCGTTGACCATCATCGACACGTAGTCGAGACGGTCCATGTACGGCACGGACTGGATGAAGGTCTTGCTTTCCGCGAGCTTTTCGGTCGCGCGGTGCAGCAGGCCGATGTGCGGATCGGCACGCTGGATGACTTCGCCGTCGAGCTCGAGCACCAGGCGCAGCACGCCGTGCGCTGCCGGGTGCTGCGGGCCGAAGTTGAGGGTGTAGTTCTTGATTTCTGCCATGACGCCCCCTTAATGTTTCAGACCGCCATAGCGATCCTCGCGGATCACGCGCGGCGTGATTTCGCGCGGCTCGATCGTCACCGGCTGGTAGACGACCCGCTTCTCTTCCGGGTCGTAACGCATTTCGACATAGCCCGACACCGGGAAGTCCTTGCGGAACGGATGGCCGATGAAGCCGTAGTCGGTGAGGATGCGGCGCAGGTCGGGGTGACCCTCGAACACGAGGCCGTACAGGTCGAACGCTTCGCGCTCGTACCAGTTTGCGGAGGTCCAGATGTCGACGAGCGACGCCACGATCGGCAGATCGTCGTCCGGCGCGAACACGCGCAGGCGCAGGCGCCAGTTGTTCGTGACCGACAGCAGCTGCGACACGGCCGCGAAACGCGGGCCGTCGTAGGCGCCGTCGCCGTACGTTTGATAGTCGATGCCGCACAGGTCGATCAGCTGCTCGAAACGGAGCTTCGGATCGTCGCGCAGCGTCTTTGCGACTTCGAGGTAATCGCTCGCCTTCACGACGAGCGTCAGTTCACCGATCGCTTCGGTGAGGCTCACCACGCGCGCGCCGAGCGCGGCTTCGAGGTTGGCCTTGAGGGTCTCGATTTTGCTTGCCATATTGAGGGGACGCTCGGGGCTTTATTGACGGGCGATGGTGTTGGTGCGGCGGATCTTCGCCTGAAGCTGGATCACGCCGTAGACCAGCGCCTCGGCCGTGGGCGGACAGCCCGGCACGTAGACGTCGACCGGCACGATCCGGTCGCAACCGCGGACCACCGAGTACGAGTAGTGGTAGTAGCCACCACCGTTCGCGCACGACCCCATCGAGATCACCCAGCGCGGCTCGGCCATCTGGTCGTACACGCGGCGCAGCGCGGGCGCCATCTTGTTGCACAGCGTGCCGGCGACGATCATCACGTCCGACTGACGCGGGCTCGGACGGAACACGACCCCGAACCGGTCCAGGTCGTAACGGGCCGCGCCCGCATGCATCATCTCGACGGCGCAACACGCGAGCCCGAACGTCATCGGCCACAGCGAGCCGGTACGCGTCCAGTTGATCAGCTTGTCAGCCGTCGTGGTGACAAACCCTTCCTTCAAGACCCCTTCGATACTCATTTGCTTTCCACTCCAGACGAGCGGCCCAGCGTGGCCGCCCATGCAAACCGGCGATTAACCCATCACTCCCAGTCGAGGCCGCCTTTCTTCCAGATATAGGCAAAGCCCAGCAGGAATTCGAGCAGAAAAATCATCATTGCGATGAAACCCGGCCAGCCGATGTCCCGGAGCGCGACGCCCCACGGAAACAGGAATGCGGTTTCGAGATCGAAGATGATGAACAGGATGGCGACGAGGTAGTACCGGACGTCGAATTTCATCCGGGCGTCTTCAAAGGCTTCGAAGCCGCACTCGTACGGTGCGTTCTTCTCGACGTCCGGCTTGTTGGGACCAAGGAGCTTGCCGATGCTGACCAGCGCTATACCTAAACCAGTGCCCACGAGGAGGAACAACAAGACGGGGTAATAGGCTGCGAGGTTCAAGGCAATCCTCTATCGGTTGGTTCTGAGCGTCCGGAGAATACCACTTCCGGCGGAAGGAATCATTTCGGAGTGCGTGCAATCACAAGACAATCGCAAGGCACACCCCACAAATGAAAAATGCCAGCCACTAGAAGCGGCTGGCATTGAGTAACTTTGGTGCCGACGGCGAGACTCGAACTCGCACAGCTTTCGCCACTACCCCCTCAAGATAGCGTGTCTACCAATTTCACCACGTCGGCACTGCATGCAACTCGGGTTGTACTGCTCGTTTCCCGCGAATCGCTTCAAGAATTAAATTCTAACCCGAGTTCCAGATTTGTTCAACGCACAACCGCAAAAAATTTAACTTTTTATTTCGGGACGTCCTGGCCCGGCGCGCTTGCGGCCGACCCCGCCACCGCGGCGGACGCCGCGACTGCCGGTGCCGATGCTGCAGGTGCCGATGCCGGCGCGGTCGCTGCCGTGCCGAGCACGCCGGCCGACGGCGTCGACTTGTACGAACCGAGATACGTCAGTGCGAGCGTCGCGACGAAAAAGATCGTCGCGAGAATGCCCGTCGTGCGCGAAAGAAAGTTCGCGGAGCCTGTCGCCCCGAACAGGCTCCCCGACGCGCCGCTGCCGAATGCAGCGCCCATGTCGGCACCCTTGCCGTGCTGGAGCAGCACCAGCCCGATCACACCCAGCGCAGACAGTACCTGCACGACAATAATCAGCGTCTTGAATAACAGCATCACACCCACCCGATTGGATCAGGCGACCGGACCGACCGGCCGCCATCATGGTTCAATTCGACCCCGGACCGCTCAACGCGCAGCCCGGCAGATCGCCAGGAAATCTTCCGCCTTCAGCGACGCGCCGCCGATCAGGCCGCCGTCGATGTCCGGCTGCGCGAACAGCTCTTCCGCGTTGTCCGGCTTCACGCTGCCGCCGTACAGCACCGATACGTCCGCCGCCCCCTTTGCCGCGAGACGCGCACGCAGGAATGCGTGTACGTCCTGCGCCTGCGCCGACGTCGCGCTCTTGCCCGTGCCGATCGCCCAGACCGGCTCGTACGCGACGACGATGCGCGCCGCCTCGTCGGCCGTCAGCACGGCCAGCACGGCGTCGAGCTGCGCACCGACCACCTGCTCGGTCGCACCCGCTTCGCGCTCGTCGAGCGTTTCACCGACGCACACGACGGGCGTGAGGCCTGCCGCGAGCGCGCGCTGCGTCTTCGCAGCGACGGTTTCGCTTCGCTCGCCGTGATACGCGCGGCGCTCCGAGTGACCGACGATCGCATACTGCGCGCCGAACTCCGCCACCATCGCGGCCGCCACTTCACCGGTGAACGCGCCCTGCTCGTGCGCGGACACGTCCTGCGCGCCGAACGCGACACGGCCGCCGGCGAGCTGCGCCTGAACCTGCGCGAGATACGGGAACGGCACGCACACGCCGATCGACGTCTCGGCCGCCACCGCGCCTGCGCCCTGCACCACTTCGTTCAGCAATGCCTGGTTGCCGGCCAGCCGGCCGTGCATCTTCCAGTTGCCGATCACTCGCTTCGTTCGTTGTTTCGACATCGTGTCTGTCTCGTCACTATCTTGTCATTAACGCACCGGAAACCGGCCGTCAGGTTGGATCTGGCGAAGCAAACCCGCGATTTTACTGCGCGCGGCTTGAACCGGTCAAACCGCACATGTCAAGTCCGGCCGCACGGCCGTTAGGTGGTCGTACCCCAATCGAGCACGATCTTGCCGATGTGCTCGCCGCTTTCCATCAGCGCATGCGCCTGCGCGGCCTCGCCGGCCGGCAGCACGCGGTAGATCACGGGCTTGATGCGGCCGTCCGCGAGCAGCGGCCAGACGCGCGCCTTCAGCTGTGCGGCGATGCGCGCCTTGAATTCGACCGGACGCGGACGCAGTGTCGAGCCCGTAACCGTCAGCCGGCGGCGCAGGATCTCGTTCAGGTTGACCTCGGCCTTCGCCCCGCCGAGCAGCGCGATCAGCACGAGGCGGCCGCCATCCGCGAGCGCGGACAGTTCGCGCGGCACGTACGAGCCTGCGACCATGTCGAGGATCACATCGACGCCACGATCGTGCGTCAGCGACTTGACGACCTCGACGAAGTCCTCGGTCTTGTAGTTGATTGCACGTTCGGCGCCGAGCGCCTCGCATGCCCGGCATTTGTCGGCATTCCCGGCCGTCGCGAACACGCGATAGCCGAGCGCGTGCGCGATCTGGATCGCCGTCACGCCGATCCCGCTCGAGCCGCCTTGCACGAGCAGCGTTTCCTGCTCGCCGCCCTCGCCCGCGCCGAGCAGCGCGCGGTCGAACACGTTGCTCCACACCGTGAAGAACGTTTCAGGCAGCGATGCGGCTTCGATGTCGGTCAGCCCATCGGGAACCGGCAGGCATTGCGGCAGCGGCGCGACCGCGTACTCGGCGTAGCCGCCGCCCGCGAGCAGCGCGCAGACGCGATCGCCCAGCTTCAGGCCGAACGGGTTCAGCGCCGCATCAGACAGGTCGCCGCCGACGATCTCGCCCGCGACCTCGAGGCCCGGCAGATCCGATGCCCCCGGCGGCGGCGCATACGCGCCCTTGCGCTGGAATACGTCGGGCCGGTTCACGCCGGAAGCCGCCACCTTGATCAGCACTTCGCCGCGCTTCGGTTCGGGGCGCGGACGCTCCGCGAGCTTCAGCACGTCGGGGGCGCCGAATTCGGTGATTTCGATGGCTTGCATGGTGGTCGCTCCAGGATCGGAATCGGGTGGCGCACCCGTGCGCGGCACGGGCGCCTCGCCGGCGCTGCTGCGCCGCACAACGATGCTACAGAAAAAACGGCCGGCACGCTTTCGCACTGCCGGCCGTTCTCACGCCTGTCCGCTTACTGCTGCGGCGGCGTATCCGAATGCGACGCCGCCGCTGCTTCGTTCAGCAGCGCCTTCGCCGACAGACGCACGCGACCCTTCTCGTCCGTCTGGATCACCTTGACCTTCACCTGCTGGCCTTCCTTCAGGTAGTCGTTGATGTCCTTCACGCGCTCGTTGACGATTTCCGAGATGTGCAGCAGGCCGTCCTTGCCCGGCAGCAGGTTCACGATCGCGCCGAAATCGAGCAGCTTGAGCACCGTGCCTTCGTACACCTGGCCGACTTCGATTTCAGCCGTGATTTGCTCGATGCGCTTCTTCGCTTCGGCCATGCCTTCGCTGTTCGTGCTCGCGATCGTCACGACGCCGTCATCGGAGATGTCGATGGTCGTGCCGGTTTCTTCGGTCAGCGCGCGGATCACCGAACCGCCCTTGCCGATCACGTCGCGGATCTTTTCCGGGTTGATCTTGATCGTGATCATGCGCGGCGCGAATTCCGACAGTTGCGTGTTCGCACCCGAGACCGCCGAGGTCATCTTGCCGAGGATGTGCATGCGGCCTTCCTTCGCCTGCGCGAGCGCGACCTGCATGATTTCCTTCGTGATGCCCTGGATCTTGATGTCCATCTGCAGCGCCGTCACGCCTTGCTCCGTGCCGGCCACCTTGAAGTCCATGTCGCCGAGGTGATCTTCGTCGCCGAGGATGTCGGTCAGCACCGCGAACTTGTTGCCCTCGAGGATCAGGCCCATCGCGATGCCCGCGACGTGCGCCTTCATCGGCACGCCGGCGTCCATCAGCGCGAGGCAGCCGCCGCACACCGATGCCATCGACGACGAACCGTTCGATTCGGTGATTTCCGACACGACGCGGATCGAGTAGCCGAATTCGTCGGCGCTCGGCAGGCACTTGACCAGCGCGCGCTTCGCGAGACGGCCGTGGCCGATTTCACGACGCTTCGGCGAGCCGACGCGGCCCGTTTCGCCGGTCGCGAACGGGGGCATGTTGTAGTGGAGCATGAAGCGCTCGCGGTATTCGCCTTCGAGCGCGTCGATGATCTGCTCGTCACCCTTCGTGCCGAGCGTCGCGACGACGAGCGCCTGCGTTTCGCCACGCGTGAACAGCGCCGAACCGTGGGTGCGCGGCAGCACGCCGGTGCGGATCTCGATCGGACGCACGGTGCGCGTGTCGCGACCGTCGATGCGCGGCTCGCCGTTCAGGATCTGCGAACGGACGATCTTCGCTTCGATGTCGAACAGGATATTGCCGACGGTCGCCTTGTCGGCCGCGACCGTGCCGGCCGCCAGCGCGTCTTCCTCGAGCTTCGCCGAGGTTGCCGCGTAGACTTCCTTCAGCTTCGTCGAACGCGCTTGCTTGTCGCGCAGCTGGTAAGCGGCGAGCAGGTCGCCGTGCGCCAGTTCCGTCACGCGCGCGATCAGCGCTTCATTCTTCGGTGCCGGCTGCCAGTCCCACTCGGGCTTGCCGCCTTCGCGCACGAGTTCGTGGATCGCGTCGATCGCCGTCTGCATCTGCTCGTGGCCGAACACGACCGCGCCCAGCATCACGTCTTCCGGCAGCTGGTCGGCTTCCGATTCGACCATCAGCACCGCACGCTCCGTACCGGCGACGACGAGGTCGAGGCTCGATGCCTTGATCTGGTCACGCGTCGGGTTCAGCACGTAGGCGTTGTCGATGTACGCGACGCGCGCGGCACCGACCGGACCGTTGAACGGCAGGCCCGACACGGCGAGCGCGGCCGATGCGCCGATCAGCGCGGGGATGTCCGCCGGGATTTCCGGGTTCACGGACAGCACGTGGATCACGACCTGGACTTCGTTGTAGAAGCCTTCCGGGAACAGCGGGCGCAGCGGACGGTCGATCAGGCGCGACGTCAGCGTCTCGTGTTCCGACGGACGGCCTTCGCGACGGAAGAAGCCGCCCGGGATCTTGCCGGCCGAGTAGGTCTTCTCGAGGTAGTCGACGGTCAGCGGGAAGAAGTCCTGACCCGGCTTCGCCGACTTGGCGCCGACGACGGTGGCCAGCACGACGGTGTCTTCCACGTCGACGATCACGGCACCGCTCGCCTGGCGGGCGACTTCACCGGTTTCGAGGCGCACCTTGTGCTGGCCCCACTGGAATTCCTTCACGACCTTGTTGAACATGGACATGGTTGCTCCTTTGAATTCATTCATTTCATTCGCCGTGCGGGCCATCCCGCGCGGCGGCGTCCCGACCGAATCACCCGGAGCAAGGTGTGTTTTTTATGCCATTCCAGCACGCCGCTCGACGAGCGGCGCGCTGGAATGACACAAATCCCGACCCCGGTATCAGCCGTTCCGGCAGCCCGGCACCCACGTGCCGGACGACCTGCGGTGCGCGTGACGCTACGCACCGCGCAAAAACAAAATGCCTGCATCAGCGGACTGACACAGGCATCTTGCTGGCGGCAATCGCCTCGATTACTTACGCAGACCCAGCTTCTCGATCAGCGCGCGGTAACGGTCGGCATCCTTGCCCTTGAGGTAGTCGAGCAGCTTGCGGCGGCGGCTCACCATGCGCAGCAGGCCGCGGCGGCTGTGGTGATCCTTCGCGTGGGTCTTGAAGTGACCCGTCAGTTCGACGATACGTGCGGTCAGCAGTGCGACCTGGACTTCGGGCGAACCCGTGTCGTTGGTACCGCGGGCGAACTGAGCAACGACTTCCGACTTCTTGATATCTGCAACAGACATGAGATTTCCTTTGTTTCCTACTGGCTAACTAACAGGCGGACACGGAAGAATGGCCGTGCCGTGACTTACAACCGGCGGGCATTGTAGCACAACTGCACGCCGTTCCATCGCCTCCTGTCACGGGCGCGTCATCGAGCAGGTCGACGGCATCTGCGTGCGCTGCGCGGGCACCGCGAGGACGGTCCGGAAACCGTATCCCGAGCCCTCGTTGTCGAAGCGCACGCCCGGCGTGCCGGCCTTGTCCATTTCCATCACATAAAGGGGCTGGATCAACTGGTGATCCTGCGCGCGCATCGACGACGCGTGGAAGCCGTCGTCGAGCGACAGCCCTTCGAGCGCGCGCGCCACTGCGACGGGGTCGGACGAGCCGGCGCGATTCATCGCCGCCGCGAGCATCTCGATCATCAGGCTCATCCGTCGCACCGGATAGTCGTCCGGGGCAGCGGGAAAACGGGTCCGGAACGCGCGGTAGAACGCGTCCGATTGCGCGCCGCCCGCGTTCGGATGCCAGTCCGCGACGGCGACCACCCGGCCGACGCCCGCATCGCCGAGCGCGGCCGGTGCGCCGAGGCTGTTGCCATAGAACGTATAGAACTTCGCGTTCAGCCCCTGCTCGCGCGCCGCCTTCACGAGCAGCGTGAGGTCGTTGCCCCAGTTGCCGGTCACGACGGCGTCCGCGCCGCTTGCGCGGATCTTCGCGATATAGGGCGAGAAATCCTTGATGCGGCCGATCGGGTGGAATTCGTCGCCGGCGATCGTCACGTCGGGGCGCCGCTCGGCCAGCGCCTGCCGCGCCAGCGCGCTGACGTCGTGGCCGAAGCTGTAGTCCTGGTTCAGCAGGTAGACCTTGCGCAGCGGGCGGTCGCGCGCCATCACGTCCGCCAGCGCGGCCATCCGCATCCCCGCGTGCGCGTCGAAGCGGAAATGCCAGAAGCTGCAGCGCGCACCGGTCAGCGCCGGATCGTCGGCCGAATAGTTGAGGAACAGCATCCGGCTGTCCGGATTGCGCGCGTTCAGCTTGTCGAGCGCCGCGACGAGCGCGGCCGCGACCGCCGAGCTGTTGCCCTGCGCGACGAAACCGATGTGCCGGTCCGCCGCCGCGCGCAGCTGCACCAACGCCTCCTCCGGGCTGCCCTTGCTGTCGAGCACGACGAGTTCGAGCGGGTGCGCGCCGTCACGCAGCTTCACGCCGCCCGCCGCGTTGACCCGCTCGACGCCGAAGCGCAGGTTGCGCTCGACGGCCGCGCCCGCGTTCGCGAACGGGCCCGACATCCCTTCGATCAGCGCGATCCGCACCGGCTCGCCTGCCGCGAACGCGGACGACGCCAGCATCCACCCGGCGCTCCATGCGAGCGCGTACCGTTTCCACAGCTGCATCGGCTCCCTGCCCTTCAACCCGTCCGAGAAGCGCGGATCATAGGACGCGGACGGCGCCGGCCGCAAGCCCGGCGCGCAACGATAGCCCGACGACACCCGGCCGGCTATCCGCACCGATTTTTTCGGCACGATGCGCCGGCGCGCGCCGTCCGTGATACAACTGAACGGTTAGAGCGTTCTGGAGGATCCCATGCGCATTCGCATTCCCGCGCGCCTGCCGGTGCTGGTCGCCTGTGCGGCGGCGCTGCTCGCCGGCTGTGCGCAACCGTGGCAGCAATACCAGGCCGGCCAGGACGAGTCGGCGATCGTCGCGCGCATGGGCCCGCCGCGCGAGATCTACGACCTGCCCGGCGGCGGCAAGCGCCTGATGTGGCCGACCCAGCCGATGGGCGAGATCACCATCGCGGCCGACGTCGACGCGGCCCACCGGATCGTCAACGTGCGCCAGGTGCTGCAGCCGAGCGAGTTCTATCGCGCGGATATCGGCAAGTGGACCAAGACCGACGTGCTCGTCAATTTCGGCCGCCCGGTCGAGACGTCCTACTTCCCGCTGATGAAGCGCGAGGTATGGACCTACCGCTATCTCGAAGACAACGTCTGGTACATGATGTACAGCTTCTACTTCGACCCGCAGGGCATCCTGCGCACCACGCAGAAAACACCGGACCCGCTGCACGATCCCGACCGCCGCAATCTGTTCTGATCGGATCGATTGCGCATTTACGCGAAATTTTCACAATGGCCATTCACGAATTGCTGCGTGAATGGCCATTTCATTTTTTCCGTCATATTCGATTAATTTCGAATTGAAGCAGCAATCCTTTCCGATCGAATATGCGCCCAAAGCATCGCGATGAGCCCCGCGCCACGCGGCCGCCAGGAGGAAACAGGCATGTACGATACATGTCATGCGTTGCATTGGTGCATTCGGTGCACCTCGCCAGATCGAGTTGAAACAATTTGTATCATTGGCACCGGATGTTAGGGCATACCCCTAATATCGGATGAAATTGAACCTTTCAATTTAGAAAGCATCCTATTGCTCCACTTCGTCCGGTATTTGTTTGTCCTTATCAGAAAGGAGTCCTCATGAATCGCCCCAAGAGCATGCTGGTTGCCAACATCGCCTGGGCCCGCGAGACGCACGAGCACACGCCCGGTTTCTTCGACGCACTCGCGCGCGGCCAGAATCCGCGCGTGCTGTGGATCGGCTGCGCCGACAGCCGGGTGCCAGCCGAAACCATCACGCACTGCGTGCCCGGCGAGCTGTTCGTCCATCGCAACATCGCGAACCTGTTCCATCCCGACGACGACAATTCCGCGAGCGTGCTCGAGTACGCTGTGCGCGTGCTCGAAGTCGACCACGTGATCGTGTGCGGCCACTACGGATGCGGCGGGGTGCGCGCGTCGCTGCTGCCGCCGCCGGCCGACCTGCCGCACGTCGCGCGCCGCATCGCGCCGCTGTGCGCGCTTGCACGGCGCCATCGCGACACGCTCGACGGACTCGACGACACGGCCGCCGCCGACCGCCTGGCGGAACTTAACGTGCTCGAACAGGTGCGGCTGCTGCGCGCTTCGCCGATCGTGCATGGCCGGCAGCGGCCGCCGCTCGTGCACGGCTGGATCTTTTCGCTTGCCGACGGCCGCCTGAAGGAACTCGATTCCGGCTACACGACAGCGCCGGCCGAAGCCGAACCGGAGCATGCCGCCATGGCCGCCGCTCTCGGCTGATCCGCCCCTCCCTACGCCAATGAAATCACCCCAACCATGAAACTGAACGACCGCCTGTCCACCCTGCCGCGCGACATCGTCGCCGGCATCGTCGTGTTCCTCGTCGCGCTGCCGTTATGTCTCGGCATCGCCAATGCGTCCGGCGTCGAGCCGTTCGCCGGGCTCGTGTCCGGCATCGTCGGCGGGATCATCGTCGCGCTGTTGAGCGGCTCGTCACTGTCGGTCAGCGGGCCGGCCGCCGGCCTCGTCGTGATCGTCGTCGAAGGGATCGCGCAACTCGGCAGCTTTTCCGCGTTCCTGCTCGCTGTGCTGCTGTCCGGCGTGCTGCAGTTCGGCTTCGGCATGCTGCGCGCCGGCCGCTTCGCCGCGTACGTACCGTCGCCCGTCATCAAGGGCATGCTCGCGGCGATCGGCCTGCTGCTGGTCGTGAAGCAGATTCCGTTCGCATTCGGCATCGGCGGGCCGGCCGCGCAATCGTTTGCATCGTGGCCCGGCCTGCCGACCGCCTGGGCCGCAACGGCCATCGCGCTCATCTCGCTCGCGCTGCTGGTCGCGTGGGACACGCCCGCGCTCAAGCGCTTCGGCTGGGTACGCGCGGTGCCTGCGCCGCTCGCGGTCGTCGTGTTCGGCATCGGCGCGACGCTGGTGCTCGGCGTCGTTGCACCGTCGGTCGCGCCGGGCGCCGCGCATCGCGTCACGCTGCCGGAGCTCGAATCGTTCGCGGCGCTCGCGGCATCGCTGAAGCATGCCGAGCTCGGCCCGAACTTCGCGCAACTCGTCAATCCGGACGTGTGGCGCGTCGCGATCACGCTCGCGGTCGTCGCGAGCCTCGAGACGCTGCTGAGCCTGGAGGCGGTAGAACAGATCGATCCGAAGCGCCGGCCGACCCAGCCGGACCGCGAACTCAAGGCCCAGGGCGTCGGCAATCTCGTCGCGGGCGCGGTCGGCGGGCTGCCGATCACGTCGGTGATCGTGCGCAGTTCGGTCAACGTGAACGCGGGTGCCCAAAGCCGGATGTCGGCGATCGTGCACGGGATCCTGCTGCTCGCCAGCGTGTTCGCGCTCACCGGGCTGATCAACCTGATCCCGCTCGCGAGCCTCGCGGCGATACTGATCCACACCGGCTTCAAGCTCGCCAAACCGGCGCTGTTCCGCTCGGTGCTGAAGCAGGGCCCGGCCGCGTTCGTGCCGTTCGCCGCGACGATCGCGGGCGTGCTGGCGGTCGACCTGCTGTTCGGCATCGCGCTCGGCCTCGCCTGCAGCGTGCTGGCGGTCGCGGTGGCGAACCTGAAGAGCCCCGTCACGCTCGCGCAGCACGACGACCACTTCCTGCTGTCGTTCCGCAAGGACGTGTCGTTCCTCGGCAAGGTGCAGGTCAAGCATCACCTGCGGCACATTCCGGACCGCGCGGCCGTGATCATCGACGCGACGCGCGCCGACTACATCGACCACGACGTGCTCGAACTGCTCGACGCGTTCATCGCCGATGCGCCGCGGCGCGGGATCGCGGTCGAATTCCGCCGCCGCAGCCCGGCGCCCCGCCCGGCCGCGCGCCGCTGGTCGTTCCGCGCGCCGGCCGCCGAATGAGCGGCGCATGAAAAACGCCCCGCGCGGCGCGAGGCCGCTCGGGGCGTTTCGTGTGCTTCGGGCGCTCGACGCGCAGCGCTTACGCGCGCTGCGGGTTGACCTTGTCGTCCTTCGAATGCAGCTTGTTCAGCGCCGAGATGTACGCCTTCGCGGACGCGGCGACGATGTCCGGATCGGTGCCGACACCGTTGACGATCCGCCCGCTCTTCGACAGCCGGACCGTCACTTCGCCCTGCGCC
Organism: Burkholderia sp. Bp9015; assembly: GCF_003853505.1. Classification (NCBI taxonomy): domain Bacteria; kingdom Pseudomonadati; phylum Pseudomonadota; class Betaproteobacteria; order Burkholderiales; family Burkholderiaceae; genus Burkholderia; species Burkholderia sp. Bp9015. The sequence goes on along the minus strand of NZ_QTPZ01000011.1, from coordinate 159,729 downwards.
TGCGTGCCGGTCGTGATCGCGTTCACCGAGTACAGCAGCAGTTCGGAACCGCTGCCGACTTCACCCTCGATCGCATTGAACGTCGCGTCGACCGGCCCGTTGCCGCGTGCCTCGCCGGTCACTTCCTTGCCTTCGACCGCGAACACGATCTTCGCCTGCGGCTGCTCGCCCGTCTCCGAACGCTGCGACAGCGACACGAACTTGAAGTGCTCCTGCTCGTGCGCGAGCGCCGATTCTTCCGAGACGATCGCGATGATGTCTTCGTCGAAGATCTCGGCCTTGCGGTCGGCGAGGTCCTTGAAGCGCATGAACGCGGCGTTCAGTTCGGCTTCGCTGTCGAGCGACACGCCGAGCTCCTGCAGGCGCTGCTTGAACGCGTTGCGGCCCGACAGCTTGCCGAGCACGATCTTGTTCGCGGTCCAGCCCACGTCTTCCGCGCGCATGATTTCGTAGGTGTCGCGCGCCTTCAGCACGCCGTCCTGGTGGATGCCCGACGCGTGCGCGAACGCGTTGGCGCCGACCACCGCCTTGTTCGGCTGCACGACGAAACCGGTGATCTGCGACACGAGCTTCGAGGTCGGCACGATCTGCGTCGTGTCGATGCCGACGTCGAGGCCGAAGTAGTCCTTGCGGGTCTTCACGGCCATCACGATTTCCTCGAGCGACGTGTTGCCCGCGCGCTCGCCGAGACCGTTGATCGTGCACTCGACCTGGCGCGCGCCGCCGATCTTCACGCCGGCGAGCGAGTTGGCCACCGCCATCCCGAGATCGTTGTGGCAATGCACGGAGAAGATCGCCTTGTCCGAGTTCGGAATGCGTTCGCGCAGCGTCTTCACGAGGTTGCCGTAGAGCTCCGGCACGCCGTAGCCGACCGTGTCGGCGATGTTGATCGTCGTCGCCCCCTCGGCGATCACCGCTTCCAGCACGCGGCACAGGAAGTCGAGATCCGAACGGCTGCCGTCTTCCGGCGAGAATTCGACGTTGTCGGTGAACTTGCGCGCGAAGCGCACCGCGAGGCGCGCCTGCTCGAACACCTGGTCCGGCGTCATGCGCAGCTTCTTTTCCATGTGCAGCGGCGACGTCGCGATGAACGTGTGGATCCGCGAGCTGTTGGCCGGCTTCAGCGCGTCGGCCGCACGCTGGATGTCCTTGTCGTTGGCGCGCGCCAGCGAGCAGATCGTGCTGTCCTTCACGAGACCGGCGATCGTGTGGATCGCGTCGAAGTCGCCGTTCGAGCTGGCCGCGAAACCGGCCTCGATCACGTCGACCTTCATCCGCTCGAGATGCTTCGCGATGCGGATTTTCTCTTCCTTCGTCATCGACGCGCCGGGCGATTGTTCACCGTCACGCAACGTCGTATCGAAAATGATCAGCTTGTCTGTCATGGGGGGCTCCAGGGCTCTTTATACGGGAATCGAACGTAATGAGATCGCGCCACCGCTGGCGACGCTCAACAACAGACGAGGCTTGACGGAGGGCGAGAACGGTCAGCGCGGCAGGCGCGCCAAAGCTAGCGCGCGTAGCGGCGCACCGGCTAGAAGGAGGGAGAGGCGGGGAAATGCAGTCATGCCGAAGACTATAGCGACATTCCGCCGGGTGCGCAATCGGACGGCACCCGGGATACCGGGCTCCGACGCACGAAAAAGGGGCAAATGAAAACGGCGGCCCGGAATCACCTCCGAGGCCGCCGCTTCCGGACAGGTTGCGCGTCAGTGGTCGCGTTGCGACGAGCGCGCGGGATTCGCCCGTCCGCGCACGGCCATGTAGGCCCAGAACACGTAGCCGGACAGCCCGTACAGCACGAACAGGCAGAACAGCATCAGCGGCGGATCGGACGACACGAGCACGAACGCGACGACGACCAGCAGGATCGCCGCGAACGGCACGCGGTGCCGCACGTCGAGCGCCTTGCCGCTGTAGAACGGCGCGTTCGACACCATCGTCACGCCCGCATAGATCGTCAGTGCAAACGCGACCCAGGGCAGCCAGCCGAGCTTCATCGGCACGCGATTGTCGGTCGCGAGCCAGACGAAGCCGGCGATCAGCGCGGCGGCGGCCGGGCTCGGCAGCCCCTGGAAGAAGCGCTTGTCGACGCTGCCGATGTTCGTGTTGAAGCGCGCGAGACGCAGCGCGGCGCCCGAGCAATAGACGAACGCGGCGAGCCAGCCCCAGCGGCCGAGATCCTTCAGCACCCACTCGTACATCACGAGCGCGGGCGCGACGCCGAACGACACCATGTCCGACAGGCTGTCGAACTGTTCGCCGAACGCGCTTTGCGTATGCGTCATGCGCGCGACGCGCCCGTCCATCCCGTCGAGCACCATCGCGACGAAGATCGCGATCGCGGCGATCTCGAAGCGCACGTTCATCGCCTGCACGACCGCAAAGAAGCCGCAGAACAGCGCGGCGGTCGTGAATGCGTTCGGCAGCAGATAGATGCCACGCGTCTTCAGGAACCGCTGGCGCGCGGCGCGGCGGCTCTCGAGCGGCGCGGGATCGGGCGCCATTCCCTTGTTGCGGCGGAACGGACGTGGCGTCTGGCCGGAGCCGTTACGCGGCCGACGCGGTTTGAATGCGGCCATCGTGCGCCCCGCCGCTTACTGTTCGAGCTCGGCGAGGATCGTCGACGACGCGTAGACCTTCTCGCCGATCGACACCTTCGCGCGGCTGCCGAGCGGCAGATACACGTCGACGCGCGAACCGAAGCGGATGAAACCGTAGCGCTGGCCGCGCGACAGCGGCTCGCCGGCGCGCACGTAGCAGAGGATCCGGCGGGCGACGAGGCCGGCGATCTGCACGGCGGTGACGGTCTTGCCGCTCGCCGTCTGGATCACGACCGCATTGCGCTCGTTCTCGGTCGACGCCTTGTCGATCGCCGCGTTCAGGAACGCGCCCGGGAAGTACTCGACCTTGGAGATCGCGCCGTCGACCGGCGAACGCTGCGAGTGAACGTTGAAGACATTCATGAACACGCTGATCTTCAGCGCTTCGCGGTTCGCGTACGGATCCTGCGTGGTCTCGACCGCGACGATGCGGCCGTCGGCCGGGCACAGCACCGCATTCGGCTGCGCCGGGATCGGGCGCTGCGGATCGCGGAAGAACTGGACGACGAAGACGAGCAGCAGCCAGAACGGCCATGCGAAGCCGAAGCCCCCGACGGCGTGGATCAACAACGCGATGACGGCTGCAATCGCGATGAACGGCCAGCCTTCGCGCGCGATGATCGGATGAGGATAGTTCATGGGTTCGTTCGGTGTTCGGTGAATTGCAAAGCCCGTAGGATAGCAAAAGCCGCCCGGGGCACTGCTGCCTTCGGACGGCTTTTTGAAACCGACCCTCCACTCGAAGGGCCGGAGCAGCACGCGGTGCTTAGTTCTTCGTCTGGTCGACGAGCTTGTTCTTCGCGATCCACGGCATCATCGCGCGCAGCTTCGCACCGACCTGCTCGATCTGGTGCTCGGCCGTCAGGCGGCGGCGCGACTGCAGCGTCGGGGCGCCTGCCTTGTTCTCGAGGATGAAGCTCTTGGCGTACTCGCCCGTCTGGATGTCGGTCAGGCACTGCTTCATCGCCTTCTTCGTCTCTTCCGTGACGACGCGCGGGCCCGTCACGTACTCGCCGTACTCGGCGTTGTTCGAGATCGAGTAGTTCATGTTCGCGATGCCGCCTTCGTAGATCAGGTCGACGATCAGCTTCAGTTCGTGCAGGCACTCGAAGTACGCCATTTCCGGCGCGTAGCCGGCTTCGACCAGCGTCTCGAAACCTGCCTTGATCAGCTCGACGGTACCGCCGCACAGCACGGCCTGCTCGCCGAACAGGTCGGTTTCGGTCTCTTCACGGAAGTTCGTCTCGATGATGCCGGCACGGCCGCCGCCGTTCGCTGCCGCGTACGACAGCGCGATGTCGCGTGCCGCGCCCGACTTGTTCTGCGCAACCGCGATCAGGTGCGGCACGCCGCCACCTTGCGAGTACGTGCCGCGCACGGTGTGGCCCGGAGCCTTCGGCGCGATCATGATCACGTCGAGGTCGGCGCGCGGGATCACCTGGCCGTAGTGGACGTTGAAGCCGTGCGCGAATGCCAGCGCCGCGCCCTGCTTGATGTTCGCGTGCACTTCCTTCGCGTACACGTCGGCGATCTGCTCGTCCGGCAGCAGCATCATGACGACGTCCGCGCCCTTCACCGCTTCCGCGACTTCCTTGACCGCGAGGCCTGCGTTTTCAGCCTTGCTCCACGACGCGCCGTCCTTGCGAAGGCCGACCGTCACGTTCACGCCGCTGTCCTTCAGGTTCAGTGCGTGTGCATGGCCTTGCGAGCCGTAGCCGATGATCGTGACTTGCTTGCCCTTGATGAGGGAGAGGTCAGCGTCTTTGTCGTAGAAAACGTTCATGATGGTTCCTTCGCTAATTCAAAAATTCAACAATTCGTTCAGATGGAGTACTGCGGGCCGGGACATGACGGCGCACCCGGCGTGCCTCTTTGGCAATTTCGGCATCACACCTTCAGGATGCGCTCGCCGCGTCCGATGCCGGAGCTGCCGGTACGCACGGTCTCTAGGATCGCGGTGGCGTCCAGCCCCTGGATGAATGCGTCGAGCTTGTCGCTCGCGCCCGTCAATTCGATCGTGTAGGTCTTTTCGGTCACGTCGATGATGCGGCCGCGGAAAATGTCCGACATCCGCTTCATTTCTTCGCGCTCCTTGCCCACTGCACGTACCTTGATCAGCATCAGCTCGCGTTCGATGTGTGCACCGTCGGTCAGGTCCACCACTTTCACCACCTCGATCAGGCGGTTCAGATGCTTCGTGATCTGTTCGATCACGTCGTCGGAGCCAATGGAAACGATGGTGAGCCGCGACAGCGATTGGTCTTCGGTCGGCGCCACCGTCAAGGTTTCGATGTTGTAGCCGCGTGCGGAAAACAGACCGACCACGCGCGACAGCGCGCCCGGTTCGTTTTCCAGCAGGACGGAAATGATGTGTCTCATGTTCGCTTCTTCCAGAATGTGTCCGTGTCGATTCACTCGCGCCGCGCGCCGCCCGGTGCCGCACCGCCCTTCGTGAAGGCGGCCGCTCCCGGCCTGGACGCGCGTCGCGCCGTTACAGATCTTCCGATCCGAGCAGCATCTCGGTGATGCCCTTGCCGGCCTGTACCATCGGCCAGACGTTTTCGGTCGGATCGGTCTGGAAGTCGAGAAACACGGTGCGGTCCTTCAGGCGCAGCGCTTCCTTCAGCGCCGGCTCCACATCCGAGGTCTTTTCGATCCGCATGCCGACATGGCCGTACGCTTCGGCGAGCTTCACGAAATCGGGCAGCGCATCCATGTACGAATGCGAATAGCGCTTGCTGTATTCGATCTGCTGCCACTGGCGGACCATGCCCAGATAGCGGTTGTTCAGCGAAATGATCTTCACGGGCGTGTCGTACTGCAGGCAGGTCGACAGTTCCTGGATGCACATCTGGATCGAGCCTTCGCCCGTGATGCACAGCACGTCGTCGTCCGGGTGCGCCATCTTGACGCCCATCGCTGCCGGCAGGCCGAAGCCCATCGTGCCGAGGCCGCCGGAGTTGATCCAGCGACGCGGCTTGTTGAAACGGTAGAACTGCGCGGCCCACATCTGGTGCTGGCCGACGTCCGAGCACACGAACGCGTTGCCGTCCGTCAGCTCCCACGCCTTCTCGACCACGTACTGCGGCTTGATGATCTCGCTGTCGCGGTCGAACTTCAGGCAGTCTTTCGCGCGCCAGCTTTCGATGTCCTTCCACCATTGCGCGAGCGCGTCGGTGTCGGGGCCGTGCTCGGCCGTCTGCAACTGCTCGATCAGTTCCTTCAGCACTTCCTTCACGTCGCCGACGATCGGGATGTCGACCTTCACGCGCTTCGAGATCGACGACGGGTCGATGTCGATGTGGATGATCTTGCGCGGACGCGACGCGAAGTGCGCCGGGTCGCCGATCACGCGGTCGTCGAAGCGCGCGCCGATCGCGATCAGCACGTCACAGTGCTGCATCGCCATGTTCGCTTCGTAGGTGCCGTGCATGCCGAGCATGCCGAGGAATTTCTTGTCCGACGCGCGATAGCCGCCGAGGCCCATCAGCGTGTTCGTGACCGGGTAGCCGAGCAGGTCGGCGAATTGGTTCAGTTCGCGTGCCGCATCGGCGAGGATGATGCCGCCGCCCGTGTAGATATAGGGACGCTTCGCCGACAGCAGCAGCGACACGGCCTTGCGGATCTGGCCCGAATGGCCCTTCGTGACGGGGTTGTACGAGCGCAGCGACACGCTCTTGACCGGCTCGTACTGGCACGGCGTCTTCGAGATGTCCTTCGGGATGTCGATCAGCACCGGGCCCGGACGGCCGGTGCGGGCGATGTAGAACGCCTTCTTGACGGTTTCCGCGAGGTCGCGCACGTCCTTCACGAGGAAGTTGTGCTTCACGCACGGACGCGTGATGCCGACCGTATCGCATTCCTGGAACGCGTCCTGGCCGATCGCGGCAGTCGGCACCTGGCCGCTGATCACGACCATCGGGATCGAATCCATGTAGGCCGTCGCGATGCCGGTCACCGCATTGGTGACACCGGGGCCGGACGTCACGAGACAGACGCCGACATTGCCGGTGGAACGCGCATACGCATCGGCTGCGTGCACGGCCGCCTGTTCGTGGCGCACCAGCACGTGCTGAATCTTGTCCTGCTTGTAAAGCTCGTCGTAGATGTAGAGTACCGAGCCGCCGGGGTAGCCCCAGATGAATTCGACGTTTTCGTCGGCCAGTGCCTTCATGAGCACGGTGGCGCCGATGGAGTCGCTATCGGGAGGGGAAAGGGGTTCCGACGTGGAGAATTCCGCGCTGGGCATGTTCATTTTGACCTTTCGAATTTTCGGCAAAAAATTGATCGGGTGCTCTCTGCCGGGCTTGTGGCTCGGGTTCAAGCGGCGCGTCCAGTTTGAAGGGCGGGCTTCTTGGGCCAGCCTCAAATGAGACCATCACTTCATGTTGCGAATCGCTGACGATAGCGGGTCATGATTGGGTCGTCAAGCAAAATATCCCGCAGCGCATCATGCGCCCCGCCCGGCGGGCCGCGGACGCGGCTCGCATGCAACGGGGCGAGCCGCAACCGGTGCCAAGTCGCGCGAAAATTTGTTAGCATCCGCGGGTTTTACGAAATTTTTCGACCTTTCACACGCCGCAGTCCGCAGCGCATACCTTTACGGAATGGCATCAGACAAGGAACTCGCCGACTTTCTGGCGGGCGTCGAAAGGCGCGCGTTCAAGCAGGCTGCGTACGCCGTGCGTGACGACGATGCGTCGCTCGACATCGTGCAGGACGCGATGATCAAGCTGGCGGAGAAATACGGCGACCGGCCGGCGGCCGAACTGCCGCTGCTGTTCCAGCGGATCCTGCAGAACGCGATCCACGACTGGTTCCGCCGGCAGAAGGTCCGCAACACCTGGGTCACGCTGTTCTCGTCGCTCAACAATACGGACGACGAGGACTTCGATCCGCTGGAAACGCTCGAGTCAGCGGACGACAATGCAGGTGTCGAGAGCACCGAGCACCGCCTCGAGCGGGAGCAGGTTCTGGCCCTGATCGACGAAGAAATCCAGAAACTTCCGACGCGTCAACGGGAAGCGTTCCTGATGCGTTATTGGGAAGATATGGATGTCGCCGAGACTGCCGCCGCAATGGGGTGCTCCGAAGGCAGCGTCAAGACGCACTGCTCGCGAGCCACCCATGCCCTGGCGCAAGCGCTCAAGGCCAAAGGAATCACGCTATGAGCTCCGCTCCCGTAAATCGAGAACACGAATTCGCGCTGAAGGTCCGCCGCGCACTGGACGAACGTGCCGCGGCGCTGCCTGCCGCGACCACCGATCGTCTGGCCGTCGCGCGCCGGGCCGCGCTCGCGCGCAAGAAGCCGGAAGCCGCCACCGCGCCGGTGTTCGTGCCCGCCTTCGCCGGTGCCGCCGCCGCATACGGCACGCCGCCCGCGAGCCGTCCGCAGACGTCGTTCGCGCGCCGCCTGCTGCGCGCGTGGCCGCTCGCGCTGCTGCTCGCGGGGCTCGTCGGCATCGCGTACTGGGAAGACATGCAGCGCACCGCCGAACTCGCCGACATCGACGCGGCGATGCTCAGCGACGACCTGCCGCTCAACGCGTATCTCGATCACGGGTTCAACGCGTATCTTTCGCACACACGCTAACAAACAGACAATAACGAGGGGATCGCACGGGTGAGTCAGAAACGCGGCCTGGCCGTATTTTTCGGATGCGTGATCGCGATCGCCATTTCCTACGTCGCCACCTATTCCCGATTCAACCCGCCCCCCGCGACGGTCTCCGCCGCGGCCAGCAGCGCGCCCGCGCCGACCTCGGCCGCGGCCGGCCTGACCACCGAACTCGCCCCGCTGCCCCTGCCGCTGCCGGCCGCCAACGGCCCGCTCTCGTGGGCGCGCCTGACGCCCGCGCAACGCGCGGCACTCGCGCCGTTCGCCGATCAGTGGGATGGCTTCAGCGATGCGCGCAAGCGCAAATGGCTGAAGATCGCGTCCCGTTTCGCGAAATTGACGCCCGATGAGCAGAAGCACCTGCAGGACAGGATGTCCGAGTGGGCGCGGATGACGCCCGAGCAGCGCCGCGTCGCGCGCGAGAATTACCAGAGCGCGAAGGAGCTTTCCGCGCAGGCGCGCGAGCGCGCATGGAAGGCCTACCAGCAACTGCCCGAAGAACAGAAGCAGCGCCTCGCCGCGACCGAGCGCCGGCGCCGGCCGAGCGTCGTCAGCGCGCCGCCGACCGTCGCCGACCGCGACGTGCGCCGCCTCGTCAATTCGCACGAACATCCGGCGAGCAACCCTGTTGCGGCACCGGCGCCCGCATCGGTCGGCGCCGGCGCGCCGCCGGTGACCGCATCGGCCACGTCCGGCACCGCCCCCGCACCCGCGACCGTCACGCCCGTGTCGCCGGCCGACGCGCCGTCGATGTTCAAGGGTTCCTGACCCGCCGTGGCAAGCGCCCCCGCAACCGAGGCCCCGGCCGTCGCCGCCGCGCCGTCCGTGCGGCGGCGCCTCGCGGCGATGCTGTACGAAGCCGTGCTGCTGTTCGGCGTCGTATTCTTCGCCGCCCTCGCCTTCAGCCTCGCGACGCAGCAGCGCAACGGCCTCGTCCATCACAACCTGCTCGCCGCGTGGATCGCACTCGTCGTCGGCGCGTACTTCGTCTGGTTCTGGACCCATGGCGGCCAGACGCTGCCGATGAAGACCTGGCGGCTGCGGCTCGAATCGTCGAGCGGCCGGCCGCTGAACGCCGGCCACGCGCTCGTCCGCTACGCGCTCGGCTGGCTGTGGTTCCTGCCGCCGCTCGCACTGCATCCGCTCCTCGGCCTGTCGGTGCCCGTCACGCTCGCGCTCGCCGCCGCATGGATCGTCGTCTGGGCCGGCGCCGCCCGCCTGCATAGCGATCGCCAGTTTCCGCACGACCGCATCGCCCGCACGCGCGTCGTCGCGATTCCGCGCTGACCGCGCGGTTCGCGTGATCGCGGGACGGCTCCGCGCATCCGCGCATTCATCAGACAAAACCACTCGAAACCGCCCACACGCCCGCCCCGCGAGGCATGCACGGTAACCGCAGGCCAGTCGGTTCGGCAGATTACGCAACACCGCCACATTCACTGCTAAACACGCCGCGACGACAGTAATAAGAACGTCTCGTGACTGTCACGGCATGGTCACGCCCGCATGGCGCAATGCCGGTAATGTCAACCGGCGCGAGTCATGCATGGGCCAGAAAACGTCCGCGACCTCCCTGTTCCGTCAACCGCTCGGCGCCCGCGCCGTCACCGCCTTCCTGTCCGGCTCGGCCGCAACCGATGCCCTTTCGCCGCACGAACCGGCGGCCGCACACGTCACGCAGCGCGACGACCCCGAGCCGTCCACGCATCGCTACCGCACGATCTGGCTGTCCGACATCCATCTCGGCTCGAGCGGCTGCCAGGCGCCGTACCTGCTCGATTTCCTGCGCCACAACGATTCGGAATACCTGTACCTCGTCGGCGACATCATCGACGGCTGGCAGCTGAAGAAGGGCTGGTACTGGCCGCAGGCGCACAACGATGTCGTGCAGAAGGTGCTGCGCAAGGCGCGCAAGGGCACGCAGGTCGTCTACATCCCGGGCAACCACGACGAAGGCGCGCGGCAGTTCTGCGACCTCGCATTCGGCGACATCCAGGTGCGCGGCGAGGCGTTCCACACGACGCTCGCCGGCAAACGTTTGTGGATCGTGCACGGCGACCTGTTCGACGGCGTGATCCAGCACGCGAAATGGCTCGCGTATCTCGGCGACACGCTCTACACGCTGATCCTCGTGCTGAACCGCTGGTTCAACCGGATCCGCAGCCGGCTCGGGTTCCAGTACTGGTCGCTGTCACAGTACCTGAAGCACCAGGTGAAGAACGCGGTGAACTTCATCTCGCAGTTCGAGACCGTGATGACCGACGAGGCGCGCCGCCGCGGCTGCGACGGCGTCGTGTGCGGGCACATCCACAAGGCGGAGATCCGCGACATCGACGGCGTGCTGTACTGCAACGACGGCGACTGGGTCGAGAGCCTGTCCGCGCTCGTCGAGACGATGGAAGGCGAACTGAAGGTCGTCTACTGGACGGCGATGCGCACCGCGCCGTCCGTTGCCCCGTCGCGCAAGGCCAAGGCCACTGCCTGACACAACTCCACTTACAGGACACATGCCGCGATGAAGATCATGATCGTCACCGACGCGTGGGAACCGCAGGTCAACGGCGTCGTGCGCACGCTGAAGAGCACCACCCGCGAACTCACCGCGCTCGGCCACCGGGTCGAAATGCTGACGCCGCTGGAATTCCGCACGGTGCCCTGCCCGACCTATCCCGAGATCCGCCTGTCGATCCTGCCGTACCGCAAGCTGCGCGCGCGGATCGATGCGTTCGCACCCGACGCGCTGCACATCGCGACCGAAGGCCCGCTCGGCCTCGCCGCGCGACGCTATGCACGCGCGCGCAAGCTGCCGTACACGACCGCGTATCACACGCGCTTTCCGGAATACGTGCAGGCGCGCTTCGGGATTCCGCTGTCGGCGACCTACAAGTTCCTGCACTGGTTCCACGGGCCGTCGCTCGCGGTGATGGCGCCGACCCCGGTCGTGAAGCAGGACCTCGAGAAGTTCGGCTTCACGAACGTCGTGCTGTGGACGCGCGGCGTCGATCTCGACATCTTCCGGCCGATGGAGTCGAAGGTGCTCAACACCGCCCGGCCGATCTTCCTGTACGTGGGCCGCGTCGCGATCGAGAAGAACGTCGAGGCGTTCCTGCGCCTCGACCTGCCCGGCTCGAAGTGGGTCGCGGGCGAAGGTCCGGCGCTCGCCGAGCTGAAGTCGCGCTACCCGGAAGCGAACTATCTTGGCGTACTGTCGCAAGCCGAGCTCGCCAAGGTGTATGCTGCGGCCGACGTGTTCGTGTTCCCGAGTCGCACCGACACGTTCGGCCTCGTGCTGCTGGAGGCGCTCGCGTGCGGCACGCCGGTCGCCGCCTACCCCGTCACGGGCCCGATCGACGTGCTCGGCGGGGGCGATGCCGGCGCGATGCACGAAGACCTGCAGGAAGCCTGCCTGGAGGCGCTGAAGATCGAACGCGAGACGGCCCGCGCGTGGGCCGAACGCTTCTCGTGGCGCGCGGCGTCCGAGCAGTTCGCGTCGCATCTGAAGCCGCTGCCGAAGACTGCGTACTCGCCCGCCGAAGGTGCCGCCGTTTGAAACGAGACCTGAACGACAAGACCCCGTCCCCTGCCATCACGGCGCCACTGCATCGTCCGTTCGACGAAGAAGAGCCGCACGCCGACGCGGACGTGCACCCGCACGAACCGCTCGGCCCCGACGATCGCCTGGCGCCGCTGCCGCCGAACCCGTACAAGCGCCACCGCGGCATCACGCGCGCGTGGTACGCGCTCAAGCATTCGCTGAACGGGTTTCGCGTCGCGATCCGCGAGGAGAGCGCGTTTCGCCAGGAGCTCACGCTCGCCGCGCTGATGCTGCCGATCGGTGCGTTCTCACCGGTCCCCGCCGCATCGCGCGCGCTGCTGATCGCGTCGGTGCTGCTCGTGCTGATCGTCGAGCTGCTGAACTCGAGCGTCGAGGCCGCGATCGACCGCATCTCGCTCGAGCGCCACGAATTGTCGAAGCGCGCGAAGGATCTCGGCAGCGCGGCGGTCACGGTCGCGCTGTTCGCGTGCGTGACGACGTGGGGCTTCGTGCTCGGGCCGGTGATCGCCCGCTGGCTCGGCTTCTAGCAACCCCCGCGCCGCCGCCCGCGTGCGGCGGCGCACCATGCGCGGAACGCATCGCGCTCACGAAATGCGCCCGATGCAAGGAAACCGCGGTTTATAATCGTCCGCCAGACTTAGAACAGCAACCCGCGCCGGACGAATCCCGCAGCATCGATTGCAGCGCCCGCCAGTCCGGCACACACAGGGCCGGACGACATGGAAGCGAAACCTCCCCGCCGCACCCGCGAACGGATTCTCGAGTTGTCGTTGAAACTCTTCAACGAGATCGGCGAGCCGAACGTCACGACCACGACGATCGCCGAGGAAATGGAAATCAGTCCAGGCAACCTGTACTACCATTTCCGCAACAAGGACGACATCATCAACAGCATCTTCGCGCAGTTCGAGCAGCAGATCGAACGGCGGCTACGCTTCCCCGAAGATCACCGTCCGACGATCGACGAGACCTGGTCGTACCTGCAGTACATGGCCGATTTCATGTGGACCTACCGGTTCCTGTATCGCGACCTCAACGACCTGCTCGCGCGCAACCGCACGCTCGAGACGCACTTCAAGCAGATCATCAGCCACAAGGTGCGCTTCGCGCACGAGATGTGCGAACTGCTCGTGTCCGACGCCGAAATGGTCGCGACGCCCGCCGAGATCGAAGTCATCGCCACCAACATGGCGGTGATCTCGACGTACTGGCTGTCGTATCAGTACGTGATGCATCCGCGCAAGTACAACGACCAGGACGCGATCCGCGAAGAGCTGCACCAGGTGAGCATGCACGTGATCTCGATCATGGCCCCGTACCTGCGCGGCCGTTCGCGCCAGCTGTTCGACGATCTCGTCTCCGGCAAGCTGCCCAAGCGCCAGTTCACCGACTACCTGCCGCCGCGCGACGGTTCGCCGCGCCCCGCGGGCAGCCCGGTCGCCGCCAAGCCCGCCGCGAAGGATACGAAACAATGAAGGCAGTCTGTGTTTACTGCGGCTCGTCGTCCGGCGTGCGGCCCGTCTATGCGGACGCCGCGCGCGCATTCGGCCGCGCGCTCGTCGATGCGGGCCTCACGCTCGTCTACGGCGGCGGCCGCGTCGGTTTGATGGGCGTGATCGCCGATGAAGTGATGGCGGCCGGCGGCCGTGCGGTCGGCGTGATCCCCGAGTTGCTCGTCGACAAGGAAGTCGGCCATACCGGGCTGTCCGAGCTGCACGTCGTACCCGACATGCACCACCGCAAGAAGATGATGGCCGACCTGTCCGACGCGTTCGTCGCGATGCCCGGCGGCGCCGGCACGCTCGAGGAATTCTTCGAGGTCTATACGTGGGCGCAGCTCGGTTATCACCGCAAGCCCGTCGCGCTGTACAACATCGATTCGTTCTACGATCCGTTGATCGCGCTGCTGCGCCATACGGTCGACGAAGGCTTCATGCGCCCGGCCTACTTCGACGCACTGTGCATCGACGCCGAACCGGTCGCGCTGATCGAACAGCTGCGCCGCTACCAGCCGCTCGCCCAGGACAAGTGGGCAACCGACGCGGCCAAGTAACGTTCATCAGGAGCCGCACGCGATGCCCGCACCGTCCGAGCGCAAGGCCGTCCTCATCACCGGCGCGAGCCGCGGCATCGGCCGCGCGACCGCCGTGCTCGCGGCCGGGCGCGGCTGGGACGTCGGCATCAACTACGCGCGCGACGCGGCGGCCGCCGAACTGACCGCGCAAGCCGTTCGCGACGCCGGCGCCCGCGCATGCGTCGTCGCCGGCGACGTCGCGAACGAAGCGGACGTCATCGCGATGTTCGATACGGTCGCGACCGCGTTCGGTCGCCTCGACGCGCTCGTCAACAATGCGGGGATCGTCGCGCCGTCGCTGCCGCTCGCCGACATGCCGGTCGAACGGCTGCGGCGGATGTTCGACACCAACGTGCTCGGCGCCTACCTGTGCGCGCGCGAAGCCGCGCGCCGGCTGTCCACCGATCGCGGCGGGCGCGGCGGCGCGATCGTCAACGTGTCGTCGATCGCGTCCCGGCTCGGCTCGCCGAACGAGTACGTCGACTACGCGGGCTCGAAGGGCGCGGTCGATTCGCTGACGATCGGCCTCGCGAAGGAACTCGGCCCGCACGGCGTACGCGTCAACGCGGTGCGCCCCGGCCTGATCGAGACGGAAATCCACGCGAGCGGCGGCCAGCCGGGCCGCGCGGCACGCCTCGGCGCGCAGACGCCGCTCGGCCGCGCCGGCGAAGCGCAGGAGATCGCGGAAGCGATCGTCTGGCTGCTCGGCGACGCGGCGTCTTACACGACGGGCGCCCTGCTCGACGTCGGCGGCGGCCGGTAATCCCGCCCCAAAAGGCGGAAAAACGGCCGACCGGGGCCGTCCGTGGTCACGACACCACAAATCTCCACAATATCGCGGCTGTTTCAGTAAACATCCGTAACGGTTCCGTGTTCTACTAGCGCCAAGCCAAAAACGGCCGGTCATCCGGCTGTCATTTCGCCTCGATGCGACCCTTATTGGTCCCGGCCCATGTCGCCGGACCGGCTTGACCCGACCGAGATCTTTTCCATGCCAGGAACCGCAGCGCCCGGCCGGCGACGCACGGCCGTGCCCGCTTCGGCCGCGCACGCACGCTCAGCCGCCGATCCCAACCTCAGCGCGACACTCGATGGCGCCGGCACGCCTGCCGTGGCCGGCGCCGCCGCACCGAACGCCACCCGCGATCGCGTCCTCCGGCTCGGCTGGCGCGTCTGGCTGCTGGTTGCCGCGCTGGTGTGCGCGTATACGCTGCCGGGGGTGCTCGGCCACGATCCGTGGAAGCAGGACGAAACCTATACGTTCGGCATCATCCAGCACATGCTCGAGACGGGCGACTTCGTCGTGCCGACCAGCGCCGGCCAGCCGTTCATGGAAAAGCCGCCGCTCTACGCATGGGTCGCGACGAGCCTCGCGTGGCTGCTGCAGCGGGTAATGCCGCTGCACGACGCGGCACGGCTCGCGAGCGCGCTGTTCGCGGCGCTCGCGTTCGGCTTCATCGCTCGCGCGGCCCGCAGTGCCGGCCGGGCCGACAGCTGGCTCGACCTGCGCGTGATCGGCCCCGTCGTGCTGAGCGCGGGCACGCTCGTCGTGATCAAGCACGTGCACGACATGATGACGGACGTCGCGCTGTTCGCCGGCACCGCAATGGGCTTCTGCGGCCTGCTCGAGCTCGTGATGCGGCACGTCGCGCAGGCGCGGCAGATGCGGCACGGGCTGCCGGTGCGGCCGTCCGGCCGCTGGGCCGCGCCGCTCTTCGGCGCGGGCGTCGGCATCGCGCTGATGGCGAAGGGGCTGTTCGTGCCGCTCGTGTTCGCGGCCACGCTCACGGGCGCGCTGGTGCTCTACCCCGCCTGCCGTACGCGCGCGTTCGCACGCTCGCTCGGCGTCGCCGCGCTGGTGTTCGCACCGTTCGCGCTCATCTGGCCAACCGCGCTGTTCCTGCGTTCCGAGACGCTGTTCATGACGTGGTTCTGGGACAACAACGTCGGCCGCTTCTTCGGTTTCTCGGTGCCGGAACTCGGCGCGGAAAACGACAAGCCGTTCTTCATCCTGCGTGCGTTCCTGCTGCTCGGCTTCCCGGTCGCGCCGCTCGCGATCGCCGCGCTGGCGCGAGGCGCATGGCGCGACTGGCGCACGCCGCGCATCGCGCTGCCCGTGCTGTTCGCCGGGATCGGCCTCGCGGTGCTGCAAGTGTCCGCGACCTCGCGCCAGCTCTACATCCTGCCGTTCTTCGCGCCGCTCGCGCTGGTCGCCGCGCAGGCGATCGACCGCCTGCCGCGCGGGCTGCACCTCGCATGGGACTACCTGAGCCGCCTGCTGTTCGGCACCGTCGTCGCGCTCGCGTGGATGATCTGGGCGGTCATGGCCGATCCCGGTGCATCGCGTGCGAACCTCGCGGTACTCGGCCGCTGGCTGCCGCTCGACTGGACCATGCCGATCGTGCCCGGGCTCGTGATCGGTGCGCTCGCGCTGACGGTCGGCTGGCTGTCGCTGCTGCCGAAGCTGCGCACGACCGGCCTGTGGCGCGGCGCGCTGTCGTGGGGCGCCGGCGCGCTGGTCGCGTGGGGTCTCGTTTATACGCTGCTGCTGCCGTGGCTCGACGTCGCGAAGAGCTACCGGTCGGTGTTCGACGACCTGAACGCGCATCTCGCGCTCGAGTGGAGCGACGGCGACTGCATGGCGAGCCTGCACGGGCTCGGCGAATCGGAAGCGCCGATGATGTACTACTTCTCCGGTATCCAGCACACGCCGATCGACGACGCGAAGACGACGCGCTGCACGTGGATGATCGTCCAGGGCGTGCGGGCCGTCGATCCGGCACCGGGCAGCGAATGGAAACTGTTCTGGACCGGCGCCCGCCCGGGCGACGACGAGGAGCTGCTGCGCGTCTACGTGCGCACGCCCGAAGCGCACGAAACGAAGTAATGCAAGGCGGCGCCGCAAAACGGCGCCGTCGTCATGTCCGGAAGACCAGCGCAAGCGGCGCGCGAGCGCGGCTTCATGCCCGCCATCCCGCCCCCCCGCCCGTCAAAACGACGAGCCGGGCTCGCGCAGGAATGCCGCCTCCGCATCGGTCGATGCACGGCCGAGAATCGCGTTCCGGTGCGGAAAACGGCCGAAACGCCCGATCACGGCCGCATGACGCAACGCGAAGTCGTGATAGCTCGCACACCCGGCCTCGCCGCGAATGCCAGCGCACAGGCGCACGGCCTCGCGCTGGCTCGCGTCCGACTCGTCATGTTCGAACGGCAGGTACGCAAACGCGCGGTGATGGCCGCTCGGCAACTGCGCGTCCCACCCGGCCGCGACGACGCGCCGCGCGAGCGCCAGCGCTCTCGGATCGGCGGCGAACGCGCGCGGCGTGCCGCGGTGAATGTTGCGCGAGAACTGGTCGAGGACCACGATCAGCGCGAGCGCGCCGAGCGGCGTGTCGGCCCAGTGATCGCACGCGCCGTCGCACGCGGCGTCGAGCAACGCACCGTAGCGCGTACGAAGCACGTCGTCGAACGCCGCGCCGCCGTTGAACCACACCTTGCGCGCATGGCCGAACGCCGCCGAATCCGGTTCGCCGAACCAGAAATCGAGAATCTCGCGCGCTTGCGGATCGAGCGCCGCGGCGCTGTCCGTCAGGTTGTCGATCGTCATGCAAACTCCAGCACGAGGCGCCGTGTCCGCGCACTCTTCTTTTCAAGTCTGGCGACCCGCAGGTCGCCGATTTCCGACGTATTGCGCACATGCGTGCCGCCGCACGGCTGCAGATCGACACCTTCGATGCGCAGCAGCCGTACGCGGCCCAGCCCCAGCGGCGGCTTCACGCTCATCGTGCGCACGAGTTCGGGGCGCTCGGCCATCTCCGCGTCGGTGATCCATTCGGTCGTGACCGCATGCGCGCCGTGGACCAGTTCCGCGAGACGGCGCTCGACGTCGACGCGGTCGATCGTGTCCGACGTCGCGAAATCGAGCCGCACGTAGTCGGCCGTCACGCTGCAGCCGTCGACCGGGTAAGGCAGCACCGCGCACATCAGGTGGGCGGCCGTATGCAATCGCATGCGCCGGTAGCGGCGCAGCCAGTCGATGTCCGCGACCACGCGCGCGCCGGGTGCGAGCGCCGCGACGCGCGCTTCCTGGCCCGCCTCGGGCACGTGCACGGCATCGTCGGGCGTTGCGCCTTCGAACTTCGCCTTGCGCGTGTCGACGATCGCGATCGTGCTGCCGTCGGGCAGCGTCAGCGTGCCGCTGTCGCCGGCCTGCCCGCCGCCGAGCGGATAGAACACGGTGCGGTCGAGCCGGATGCCGTCTTCGCCGACGGCCGCGACGACGGCCTCGCACTGCGTCAGATAGGCATCGTCGCGAAACAGGGCCTGGGTCATCATCGGGCGAACCTCGTATCGATGGGGAAACGACCAGTGTCGCGCCGCACCGCGCCGGCCGCCCAGACGCAGTTCGCCCAGCGTCCGGACAGCGGCGTACCGGTCGATCAACCGGGCCGGTTGCGCATCCAGTCGGCCGTGTCGTAGAACGAATGCATGAGCCGTTCGCGCAGCGGCTCGGGCAACCCGACGTCCTCCATCGCCCACGCCATGCAGCGCAGCCACTGATCGCGCTCGACCGACGCGATCGGGAACGGCAGGTGCCGGGCGCGCAGCCGCGGATGGCCGAACCGGCTGATGTAGTGATCGGGGCCGCCGAGCCAGCCGCACAGGAACCAGAACAGCTTGTCGCGCGAGCCGTCGAGCGACGCCGGATGCAGCGCGCGAATCTCCGCGAACTCGGGCTCGAGGTCCATCAGGTCGTAAAAACGGTCCACCATCTCGCGCACGCGGGCTTCGCCGCCCACGAGCTCGAACGCCGTCGGCTGCGACGGCGCTTCATCATTCACATCGGTCATACGGATAATCGGAAACGGGATAGTCGGGGCCGCCGGCGACGCTCAAGCGTCGCGCAGCGACTGCAGCGCCGGGCGCCGCAACACATTATGCAGGCTCAGCCAGCCGGCCGCACCGGCGCACGCGACGCCGGCCGCGATGCCGGCCGGCACGAGCCACGGATCGACGGCGAGCCGGAACTCGAACACGCGCGACGCGAGCACCCAGCCGACCGCGATCGCCCCCGCCGCAGCCAGTGCGCCGGCCAGCGCGCCGACGACGATGAATTCCGCGCGCTGCACCGCATTGACCTGCGCGCGCGACGCGCCGAGCGCGCGCAGCAGCGCGGCCTCGCGCACGCGCTCGTCGCGCGAGCCGGCCAGCGCCGTGTACAGCACCAGCACGCCCGCCGCGAGCGTGAACGCAAACAGGAACTGCACCGCGCCGACCACCTGCAGCATCATCCGTTGCAGCTGCGCGAGGATCGGCGCGATGTCGATCGCGGTCAGGTTCGGGTAGCGCGCGATCAGCGGATCGAGCAGCGCCGCCTGCTCGGCCGGCTGGTGGAAGCTCGTCAGGTAGACGGCCGGGAAATCCTTCAGCACCGGAGGCGGCATCAGCACGAAGAAGTTGACGCGGAACGTGCCCCAGTCGAGCTTGCGCACGCTGGTGATCGGCGCATCGACCGTCAGCCCCGTCACGTCGAAGCGCAGCGTGTCGCCAGGCTTCACGTTCAGCGTCTGCGCCAGCCCGGCCTCGATCGAGATCTGCGGGCTGGCCGAATTGCCGAACCAGTCGCCTGCGACGATCCGGTTGTCGGGCGGCAGCTCGGTCGTATACGACAGGTTGAACTCGCGATCGACGAGCCGGCGCGCCTCGTCGGACGGATACGCTTGCGGGTTCACCGGCTTGCCGTTGATCGCGACGAGCCGGCCGCGCACCGTCGGCGCGGGCACCGCATCGCGCACGCCGTGCGCGGCGAGCCACGCCGCGACGTCGTCGCGCTGGTCGGGCTGGATGTCGATCAGGAACTGGTTCGGTGCATCGGGCGGCATCGACTGCCGCCAACCGGCGACGAGATCGTTGCGCGTGATCGCGATCAGCAGCAGGCACATCAGGCCCAGCGCGAGCGCGGTGATCTGCAGCGCGCTCGCCGTGCCGCGCCGGTGCAGCGACGCGAGCGCATAGCGCCAGCCGATGCCCGCCGCCACGCGCGCATCGCGCACCGCGCGCGCCGCCGCGTACAGCACGAGCCGCGCGATCAGCGAGAACCCGACCAGGGCACCGGCGAACCCGCCCGTGACGATCAGCCCGAGCTTCAGGTTGCCCGCCGCGACGATCAGCAGCCCCGCGAACAGCACGACGCCGAGCGCATACGCGGCCCACGCGGTGCGCGACGCGTCGCCCCAGTCGCGCCGCAGCACGCGCACCGGCGGCACGCGCGTGAGCGGCGCGAGCGGCGGCAACGCGAAGCCGAGCAGCAGCACGAGCGCGGTGCCGATGCCGACGAGCGCGGGCCACAGCGTCGGCGGCGGCAGCGCGACGTCGATCAGGCCGCCGAGCGCCGCCAGGAGCGCCCAGTGGCCGCCGTAGCCGAGCGCCGCGCCGGCGACACCCGAGACGATGCCGAGGCCGGCGAATTCGAGCGCGAACAGCGCGCCGAGCGTGCGCCGGCTCACGCCGAGGCAGCGCATCGTCGCGCAGCCGTCCAGATGGCGCCGCATGTAGCGCTGGGCGGCCATCGCGATCGCGACCGCCGCGAGCAATGCGGTCAGGAGCGCGACGAGCGTCAGGAAATGGCGCGCACGATCGAGCGTCTGGCGCACTTGCGGCTGGCCTT
The DNA here is from genome assembly GCF_003853505.1 of Burkholderia sp. Bp9015. Taxonomy (NCBI): domain Bacteria; kingdom Pseudomonadati; phylum Pseudomonadota; class Betaproteobacteria; order Burkholderiales; family Burkholderiaceae; genus Burkholderia; species Burkholderia sp. Bp9015. Next base: position 139,212 of record NZ_QTPZ01000011.1, on the reverse strand, counting down.
CCTGCAGCGATTCGAGACCGACGCCGCGCAGCTTGCCGCCGTCGACGCGCCCGTGCGCATAGGCCTCGAAGCGCGCGACGGCCGCCGGGTCGCCGGCGACCAGCAGCCGGTACGTGACGCGGCTGCCGTAGCCGGTGAGCCCGGTCGCGGCAAGCTCGTCCGCGCGCATCATCAGCCGCGGCGAGAAATTGACGAACGAGAAGCCGCGATCGAGTTCGCGGGAGATCGACGCGGCGACCGTGAACGTGCGCAACCCGACACGCACGGTATCCCCGACCTTCAGATCCAATGCATCGAGCAGCGCGGGATCGGCCCACACGGTGCCGGGCGCGGGAATCGCGGCCGCCTTGTGCGCGGCGGCGGCGCCGGCCGGCACGATCTCGACCGCGCCGCGCAGCGGATAGCCGGGCGACACGGCCTTCACGGCCGCGAGGCGCGCGGGCGCCGCGTCGCTCGCCTGCCGGCCGGCGGCCGACGCGATCATGCTCGGGAAGATCGCGGTCGTCGCGGTGCGCAGGCCGAGTGCGCGCGCCTCGCGATCGAACGACGGATCGACGGGATGGTCGGCACGCACGACGAAATCGGCGCCGAGCATCTGGCGCGCGTCGCGCTCAAGCCCCTGGCGCAACCGGTCGGCGAGGAAACCGACGCTCGTCAGCGCGGCGACCGCGAGCACCAGCGCGAGCACCAGCAGCGTCAGTTCGCCGGCACGCCAGTCGCGTGCGGTCATCCGTGCGGCCTGGCGGATCAGGTCGTGCCAGCCGAAGCGGCCGGCATGGCCGGGCCGCCCGGCCGGCGAAGGGTCAGGACGCTGCCGCTCGGCGGTTGACGGCGCCTTCAATCGCGCTTGCCCCCGATCGAGTTGAGCCGCGACACCATGTGGTTCGCCATCCCGCGGAAGCCGCCCGACACGCCGCGCCACAGACGCGGCAGCGCCCAGGCCGATGCCGCGATGAACGCCGCGAGCAGCACGAGGAACGCAAGCGGAACGAAGAACGCGAGTGCGAGGCCGCCGAACACGAGGCCGTCTTCGGTGGACGATGCGACCCAGTTCGAGATCGGCTCGGGAGACAGGTTGATCAGCGCGCGCGTGCCGGCCTTCGCGACGTGCGCGGCACCGGCGAGCGAGCCGCCGGCCAGCCCGGCGACCGCGAGCACGGTCGGGTCGGCATGGCCGAGCGCACCGGCGGCCAGCACCGCGCCGGCCGGAATGCGGATGAAGGTGTGGACCGCGTCCCACAGCGAATCGAACGCGGGAATCTTGTCGGCAAGGAATTCGGTGACGGCGAGCACGGCGGCGGCGCCGATGACCCACGGCGACGTCAGGACCGCCAGCGTGTCGGGCAGATGGAGCCAGCCGACCCGCGCGAGCACGCCGGCGATCAGCACCGTCAGGTAAAGGCGCAGCCCGCTCGCCCACGCGAGCCCCGCGCCGAGCGAAATGGCTTCGATCATGGCCCTCTCCTTGCACTTTTCGTGCGCTTTGCCGATTGATCGGATCGAGTCGGTATGACCGGCCGCGCGGCGCGTGGCAACCGGTGCCGCCTGCCGGGAACGGCGCAGCGGCATTCAGGCCCGAATGCGTTCCATTATAGACAGGCTGGCAGGCGGGCCGCCGCAATTCCGCAGTGCGTCACGGCCGGGGGCGGGCGCCGGCCGGCGCGGCGGCGTCACGCAGCCGACGACAGCTTCAGGCCGATCAGCCCGAGCACGATCAGCGACGCGCTCGCGACGCGGGCGGCGGTGAGCGCCTCGCCCATCATCACGATCCCGAACACGAACGCGCCGACCGCGCCGATGCCCGTCCATACCGCATACGCGGTGCCGAGCGGCAACTGGCGCATCGCGACCGCGAGCAGCCCGAAGCTGGCGAGCGCCGCCACGATCGTCACCACCGACGGTCCGAGCTTCGTGAAACCCTCGGACGATTTCATGCCGGCCGCCCAGGCCACTTCCAGCAAACCGGCGATCAACAACCATACCCACGCCATCTCGACGTACTCCGGATCGGATGGGGCCGTCCCCGTTGAAGCGAATGGCCCGGGGTCGTCCCCGGGCGGCGCCGAGTATAACAAGACGCTTACGGGCATGCCGGATGCGCCGGCCGGGGGCGAACGGGGGGATCGCTGCGACGCATGGCCCGCGCGCCGCCGCCCGGCCGCGCCCGGTCTCAGTTCGACACGCGTTTGGCGCCGCCGCCGCCCACGCAGCGGTCGTCGCGGTACAGCGCCCATTCGTCGCACACCCGGCCGTCCTTGAACACGCACATGCCGACCTGCCCGCTCGACAGGTTGCGGATCACGTGGCGGCCGCCGAGCTTCGCGCAGTTGACCGACGCGGGATTGGCGAGCGCCTGTTGCGGCGCCGAAGGCTGCTGCCCGGGCGGCAGCGGCTGGGCAAACGCGCCGGGCGCAGCGAGCGCCAGCGCACAGATGACGACCAGACGGACGGACATTGCACGCTCCTCGATTTCGTTCGCGGAACGGTCAGCATAGCGGGGAATCCGTGGCCGGTGTGCGCGGCCGGCGCATGCGGCGGCAATGTCGCGCCGATGCAACTTCACCGGCGTGCGGCCTTGCATTCCGGCCGCTTCGCGCGGCACGCCGCGGACGTCACGCAGCGCCGACGAGCCGGTAGCCGACTCCCGTTTCGGTGACGATATGCTCGGGCTGCGCGGGATCGCGCTCGAGCTTCTGGCGCAGGTGCGCCATGTAGATGCGCAGATAGTGATGGCTCTCGACGTGCGACGGCCCCCACACGTCGCGCAGCAGCTGGCGATGCGTGAGCACGCGCCCCGCGTGCCGCACGAGCGTCGCGAGCAGCCGGTACTCGAGCGGCGTCAGGTGCACGATCTCGCCGTCGCGCCACACTTGGCGCAGCGCGAGATCGACGCTCACCGTGCCGAAGCTCACCTTCGGCGACTCGTTCGCGCCGCCCTGGTTGCGCCGGCGCAGTTGCGCGCGGATCCGCGCGCGCAGCTCGGACACGCCGAACGGCTTGGTCAGGTAGTCGTCGGCGCCGGCATCGAGCGCGGCGACCTTCTCCTCTTCCTGGGTGCGCGCGGACAGCACGATCACCGGCACCTCGGACCAGCCGCGCAGCTCGCGGATCACGTCGAGGCCGTCGGTGTCGGGCAGGCCGAGGTCGACGATCACGAGATCGGGCTTGCGGGTCGCCGCGTCGATCAATCCCTGCTTGCCCGTCTCCGCCTCGAACACGGCGATGTCCTCCTCTTCGAGCGCGGCGCGCACGAAGCGGCGGATCTGTTTTTCGTCCTCGATCAGGACGACGGTCAGGCTCGGTTCACTCATGGTCTGGCAATGGCTCGGAGGGAGACGACGCGCCGGGCACGTCGATTTCGTCGTCGGGTACGGCAGGCACGGCCGGCGGCGTGTCGACCGGCAGCGTGAACCAGAAGCGCGCGCCCGTCACGCGGCCGTCGGGCGCGATACGGTTGAGCGCGCCGATTCTACCGCCATGCGCCTCGACGATCGCGCGGCAGATCGCGAGGCCGAGCCCGATGCCCGGCGTCGCCGATTCCTTCTCGCCGCGCGTGAACTTGTCGAAGATCCGCGTTTCCATCCCGGCCGGCAGGCCCGGGCCGTGATCGTCGACGTGCACGCGCACGAAGGGCTGGCCGTCGTCGGTCACGCGTTCGGCGCCGATGTCGATCGGCGCGTCGGCCGGTGTGTATTTCGCCGCGTTCTCGAACAGGTTGGTGAACAGCCGCTCCATCAGCACCGCGTCCATCTGCAGGAGCGGCAGGTCGGCCGGCAGCGACACGCGCGCCGGATGCCGCGCGAGCACGCGCTTGCACGCGGCGAGCGCGGCGCCGACGGTTTCCTCGAGCAGCGACCACTGGCGCTTGAGCTGCAGGCTGCCGGCCTGCAGCCGCGCCATGTCGAGCAGGTTGGTGACGATGCCCGTCATCCGCAGCGCCTCGTCGTGGATCGCGTCGACCAGCTCGCCCTCGCGCTGCGCGAAGCGTTCGGCCGCCGCGGCGTCGCCGTCCTGCGCGGCCGCGCGACCGTTCGCGAGCATCGACGAAAAGCCGACGATCGTCGTGAGCGGCGTGCGCAGGTCATGCGAGATCGCCGACAGCAGCGAGTTGCGCAGCCGCTCGGATTCCATGTTGACGAGCGCGTCGCGCGCGATCTCGACGTAGTGCACGCGTTCGAGCGCAAGCGCGATCTGCGCGGCGAACGCGTCGAGCATCCGCTGCTGCTCGGGCACCTCGAGTTCGCGCGGCTCGCGCGACGCGACCGCGAGCACGCCGCGCGTGCGCATCGGCGCCTTCAGCGGCAGGTACAGCGCGGCGGCGGCGGGCAGCGTGTCGGTGCCGCGGCCGGCCGGCTTCTGCTGGTCGTACACCCACTGGCCGACGTCGCTGTCGAGATCCGCGCCCGTCAGCGTGACGGCCGCGTCGGGTTCCTCGATCTTCTGCCGCACCTGGTCCGCGCTGTCGGGCAGCAGGAACGCGACGCGCGCGCGGAACACCTCGCCCACGTGGCGGCTGCCGATCTCGACGATCTGCTCGGTCGTCAGCGCCGCGCCGAGCTCGCGCGCCATCGCGTAGATCGCGCCGGTGCGGCGCTCGCGGCGCTGCGCGATGCTCGCCTGGCGCGTCAGCGTCGACGTCAGGTGGCTGATCACGAGCGACGTCAGCAGCATCCCGAAGAAGGTCAGCAGGTACTGCGTGTCGCTGACCGAGAACGACATGCGCGGCGGCACGAAGAAGAAATCGAACGCGGCGACCGACAAGAACGACTGCAGCACGCCCGGGCCGCGCCCGAGCCGCACGGCCGAGAACACGACGCCGAGCAGGTACAGCATCACGAGGTTCGTGAGGTCGAGCCGCTCGGACACGACGCTCGCGACACCGGTGATCGCCGCGCAGATCGCGGCGGCGTACAGGTAGTGGCGCGGCGGCGAACGCCGCAACCCGAATTGCGCGAACGCGTCGCGCCAGTCGCGTGCGCGCGCGTCGAGCGGCGCCGCGCGCACCTCGTCGCTCGCCGACGCGCGGATCAGCATCAGGTCGACGTCGCCCGCGCGTTCGGCGAGCTGTTCGCCGAACGGCCGCGCGAAGCGGCGCGCGAGCCCGACCTTCGGCGAGCCGCCCGCGACGAGCTTCGACACGTTGCGCACCTTCGCATAGCCGATCAGCGCGGCAACCGCGTCGTCGCCCGCGAGCGTGGCCGTCTCCGCGCCGAGCTCGGCCGCGAGTTTCAACGCGTCGAGCGTGCGCTGCCGCCGCGCATCGGGCAGCCGCTGCAGCCGCGGCGTCTCGACGTACACGGCGATCCAGTCGGCCTTCAGGCTCGCCGCGAGCCGCGCGGCCGCGCGCACGAGCGTCGGCGCCTCGGGGCCCGGCCCGACGCACACGAGCAGCCGCTCGCGCGCCTGCCAGATGCGCTGGATCGAACGGTCGGCGCGGTACTCGCGCATCTGCGCGTCGACGCGATCGGCCGTGCGCCGCAGCGCCAGCTCGCGCAGCGCGATCAGGTTGCCCTTGCGGAAGAAGTTGCGCACCGCGCGCTCGGCCTGCTGCGCGAGATAGACCTTGCCGTCGCGCATCCGCTCGAGCAGCTCCTCGGCCGGCAGGTCGACCAGCGTGACTTCGTCGGCCGCGTCGAACACGCGGTCGGGCACGGTCTCCCACACGCGGATGCCGGTAATCGCGCCGACCACGTCGTTCAGGCTTTCGAGATGCTGGACGTTGACCGTCGTATAGACGTCGATGCCCGCGTCGAGCAGTTCGTAGACGTCCTGCCAGCGCTTCAGGTGCCGTGCGCCCTGCACGTTCGAATGCGCGAGTTCGTCGACGAGGATCAGCTGCGGCGCGCGCGCGAGCGCGCCGTCGAGATCGAATTCGGCGAGCGTGCGGCCGCGATACTCGATGCGCGCGAGCGGCAGCACGTCGAGGCCGTCGAGCAGTGCGGCGGTTTCGCCGCGGCCGTGGGTCTCGACGATGCCGACGACGACGTCGACGCCGTCCTGCAGCCGCTGGCGCGCGGCCTGCAGCATCGCATAGGTCTTGCCGACGCCGGCGGACGCGCCGAAGAAGATCTTCAGCTGGCCGCGCCGCTGCTTTTCTTCGTCGCGCTGCAGCTTGTCGAGGAGTTGGTCGGGATCGGGGCGGTTCATGCGTCAGGAAGGCGAAACGCGGGATGGCGAACGAGTACTGTCATTGTGGTTCCAAATCGCCGCAAAAGGCAAAGACGGCGCATGCGCCGTCGGACAAGCGCGTGCGGCGCGGATCGGGCCGCGCCGCACGCCGGTTGCCGCGCCGGGAGCCCGGCCGCGCGTTCAGTGCGCGGCCTGCGCCGCGTCGAGCGCGAGGTTCAGCTTCAGCACGTTCACGCGCGCCTCGCCGAGCACGCCGAACTGGCGGCCCGCCGTGTTCGCGGCGACGAGCTGCGCGACCGCGTCGGCCGTCAGGTTGCGCGCCTTCGCGACGCGCTCGACCTGGTACGCGGCGGCGGCCGGCGTGATCTCCGGATCGAGGCCGCTCGCCGACGCCGTCACGAGGTCGACCGGCACGGGCTTCGACATGTCGGTGCCGGCGTCGCGCAGCGCGGCGATGCGCGCCTTCACCTGGTCGGCGAGCGACGGGTTCAGCGGGCCGAGGTTCGAGCCGCCGGAGCCGGTCGCGTTGTACGGCATCGGCGACGTGGCCGACAGGCGGCCCCAGAAATACTTCGGCGCGTCGAACTGCTGGCCGATCAGCGCGGAGCCGACCGCGCGGCCGCCCTGCTCGATCAGGCTGCCGTTCGCCTGCGACGGAAACACGGCCTGGCCGAACACGGTCATCACGGCCGGATAGGCGAGCCCCGTCACGGCGGTCAGGACGACAAAGATCACGACGAGCGGGCGAATCAACGTTTTCATGAGGGTTCCTTCAAATGCGGCGCATCAGGCCCAGCCGAGCGCGGCGAGCGTCATGTCGATCAGCTTGATGAACGGGAACGGCAGCAGCACGCCGCCGAGACCGTACACCAGCAGGTTGCGGCGCAGCAGCGACGCGGCGCCGAGCGGCCGGTAGGTGACGCCCTTCAGCGCGAGCGGGATCAGCGCGACGATGATCAGCGCGTTGAAGATCACCGCGGACAGGATCGCGGAGGCCGGCGACGTCAAATGCATGATGTCGAGCACGCGCAGTTGCGGGTACGTCGTCACGAACGCGGCCGGGATGATCGCGAAGTACTTCGCGATGTCGTTCGCGATCGAGAACGTCGTCAGCGACCCGCGCGTCATCAGCATCTGCTTGCCGATTTCGACGATCTCGATCAGCTTCGTCGGGTTCGAATCGAGGTCGACCATGTTGCCGGCTTCCTTCGCCGCCTGCGTGCCGGTGTTCATCGCCACCGCCACGTCGGCCTGCGCGAGCGCCGGCGCGTCGTTGGTGCCGTCGCCCGTCATCGCGACGAGGCGCCCCGCCGCCTGGTGCTCGCGGATCGTCGCGAGCTTGGTTTCCGGCGTCGCTTCCGCGAGGAAGTCGTCGACGCCCGCTTCCGCCGCGATCGCCGCGGCCGTCAGCCGGTTGTCGCCCGTCACCATCACGGTCTTGATGCCCATCTTGCGCAGTTCCGCGAAGCGCTCCTTGATACCGCCCTTCACGATGTCCTTCAGCTCGATCACGCCGAGCACGCGCGCCACGCCGTCGTGCAGGTCGGCCACGACGAGCGGCGTGCTGCCGCGGCGCGCGACGTCGTCGACCGCGCGGCGCACTTCATCCGGGAAGCGGCTGCCGTGCGTCTCGACGTAGCGGCGGATCGCATCGGCCGCACCCTTGCGGATCTCGCGACCCGGGAGATCGACGCCGCTCATCCGCGTCTGCGCGGAGAAGCCGAGGAAGGTCGCATGCAGCTGCGCCATGTCGCGCTGGCGGATGTTGAAGCGTTCCTTCGCGAGCACGACGATGCTGCGGCCTTCCGGCGTCTCGTCGGCGAGCGACGACAGCTGCGCGGCATCGGCCAGCGCCTCCTCGCTCACGCCCGGCGCGGGCACGAACATCGACGCCTGGCGGTTGCCGAGCGTGATCGTGCCGGTCTTGTCGAGCAGCAGCACGTCGACGTCGCCGGCCGCTTCCACCGCGCGGCCCGACGTCGCGATCACGTTCGCCTGCATCATCCGGCTCATCCCGGCCACGCCGATCGCCGACAGCAGCCCGCCGATCGTCGTCGGGATCAGGCACACCAGCAGCGCGACGAGCGCGGTGATCGTCACCACGTGGCCGGCCTTCATCGCGTCGACCGAGAACATCGAGAACGGCAGCAGCGTCGCGGTCGCGAGCAGCATCACGATCGTCAGCGCGACGAGCAGGATCGTCAGCGCGACCTCGTTCGGCGTCTTCTTGCGCTTCGCGCCCTCGACCATCGCGATCATCCGGTCGAGGAACGCCTCGCCGGGGTTCGCGGTGACCGTCACGACGATCCAGTCGGACAGCACGCGCGTGCCGCCGGTCACCGACGAGAAGTCGCCGCCCGATTCGCGGATCACCGGCGCGGATTCGCCGGTGATCGCCGATTCGTCGACCGACGCGACGCCGTCGACGACTTCGCCGTCGGCCGGGATCACGTCGCCGGCCTCGACCAGCACGACGTCGCCTTTACGCAAGTCCGACGCGGTCGTGATGCGGATCGGCGACTTCGGATGCGGCTCGTTGAGCTTCTTCGCCATCACGTCCTTCTTCGCGCTGCGCAGCGACGCGGCCTGCGCCTTCGAGCGCCCTTCGGCGAGCGCTTCGGCGAAGTTCGCGAACAGCACGGTGAACCACAGCCACAGCGCGATCGCGAGGATGAAGCCCGCCGGCGCCTCGGCCTGGCCGGCGAGCGCCGCGATCCACAGGATCGTGGTCAGGATGCTGCCGACGTACACGCAGAACATCACCGGGTTGCGGAACTGCGTGCGCGGCGTGAGTTTCTTGAACGAATCCACGATCGCCGGGCGCAGCAGCGCCGGATCGAACATGGACCGTGTTGCGGAATGTTGAGTCATTGCGATCTCTTCAATCTCTTCAGTCTTTGCAAGGTGTCGCCATGCGCTCGTGCGTCATGCGCCCAGCCACATCATCAGATGCTCGACGCCCGGGCCGAGCGCGAGCGCCGGCACGTAGGTCAGCGCGCCCACCAGCATCACGGTGCCGAGCAGCAGCACGACGAACAGCGGGCCGTGGGTCGGCAGCGTGCCGCTCGTCACCGCGATGCGCTTCTTCGCGGCGAGCGAGCCGGCGATCGCCAGCACCGGCACGATCGTGCCGAAGCGGCCGAACCACATCGCGATCGCGGTCATCCAGTTGTAGAACGGCGTGCCGACCGTCAGGCCCGCGAACGCGCTGCCGTTGTTGTTCGCGGCCGAGCTGAACGCGTACAGGATTTCCGAGAAGCCGTGCGGGCCCGGGTTCGCGATGCCGGCACGGCCCGCGTCGGCCAGCACCGCGATCGACGTGCCGACCAAGACGAGCAGCGGCGTGAGCAGCACGACGATCGACACCATCTTCATCTCGTACGACTCGATCTTCTTGCCGACGTATTCCGGCGTGCGGCCGATCATCAGGCCCGCGACGAACACCGCGAGCAGCGCGAACACCAGCATCCCGTAGAGACCGGACCCGACACCGCCGTAGATCACCTCGCCGAGCTGCATCAGCAGCATCGGCACGAGACCGCCGAGCGGCGTCAGCGAATCGTGCATCGTGTCGACCGCGCCGCACGACGCGGCCGTCGTCGCGACCGTGAAGATGCCGGTCTGCGCAATGCCGAAGCGCGTTTCCTTGCCTTCCATGTTGCCGCCCGGCTGCAGCGCGCTCGTCGACTGGTCGACGTGCAGCGCGGCGAGCGCCGGGTTGCCGGCCTGCTCGGCGCTCACCTCGACGCCGATCGCGACCGCAAACGCGACCGTCATCGCCGCGAGCACCGCGATGCCCTGCCGGCGGTCGCCGATCATCCGGCCGAACACGAGGCACAGCGCCGCTGGAATGATCAGGATCGCGAAGATCTGAACGAAGTTGGCGAACGGCGTCGGGTTCTCGTACGGATGCGCGGAGTTCGCGTTGAAGAAGCCGCCACCGTTGGTGCCGAGCATCTTGATCGCTTCCTGCGACGCGACCGGGCCCATCGCGAGTGTCTGCTTCGTCAGCTGCGTCGGCACCGTGACCGCGTTACCCTTGTCGTCCTTCACCGGGTTGCCCTGCGCGTCGAGCTTCGGCGCAGCATAGGTGCTCGTCTGCAGCACCGGCACGTCCTGGTAGGACTTCATGTTCTGGATCACGCCCTGGCTCATCAACAGCGCGGCGACGAGCGCCGCCATCGGCACGAGCACGTACAGCGTCACGCGCGTGAGGTCGACCCAGAAGTTGCCGATCGTCTGCGCGGTGTGACGCGCAAAGCCGCGGATCAGCGCGATCACGACGACGATGCCGGTCGCGGCCGACAGGAAGTTCTGCACCGTCAGGCCGAGCATCTGCGTCAGGTAGCTGACGGTCTGCTCGGGCGTGTAGTCCTGCCAGTTCGTGTTGGTGACGAAGCTGACGGCCGTGTTGAATGCGCCGTCAGTCGTCATCGCGCCGAACTGCTGCGGATTGCCGGGAAGGAAACCCTGCAGGCGCAGCAGGCCGTAGAGAAACAGCGCGCCGAGCGCGTTGAATGCGATCGTGGCGACCGCGTAGCGCTTCCAGGTCATCTCGGTGCCGGCGTCGACGCCGGCGATGCGGTACAGCACGCGCTCGAGCGGTCCGAACACGCGCACGACGCGCGAGCTGCCGTCCATCACGGCCGTCAGGTAGCGCGCGACCGGCACGGCCGCCGCAAGCAGCACGACGATGAACAGCAGCGTCTGCAACAGGTTGTTCGCGTTCATTCGATGTCCTCCGCGCGCAGCAGCGCAAAGACGAGATACGCGAACAGCAGGGCCGTCGAGGCACCCGCCAGCCAAAGCATCCAGGTCATGCGCGCCCCCCGCGGCCGTATTGCGCGAGCGTCTCGCAACCGGCAAGCAAACCGAGGATCAGCGCTGTGAACAGCACCAGTGCGCCGATGAAAACCCCATCCATTTTTGTGTTCTCCGTCGTCGAAATCGGACGACTAGAACCTTATGGGAACGCGCGTAAAGGACGGGTCAAAGGTCATCGGGCCGGCATAAAAAACGCGTAAACGCGTGCGGCGGCGGACGGCGGGGGACGGCGGGCGGAACAGCGGCGGGACAGCGGGCGGAACAGCGGACCGAACGTCGGTCGAGACAAAGACTGGACCGACGGCGACCGTCGCCGCCCGCCAGGGTGCGCGCCGGCGTGGTGCCGGCGCGAAGGGATACGTCAGGGAATTAGGATCGTCGAGCCGGTCGTCTTGCGCGACTCGAGGTCGGCATGCGCGCGGCCGACTTCCGCGAGCGGATAGCGCTGGTTGATGCTCGTCTTCACCTTGCCCGACAGGATCACGTCGAACAGCTCGGCGGCCGCGGCTTCGAGATCGGCGCGCTTCGCGATGTACGAGAACAGCGTCGGCCGCGTGAAGAACAGCGAACCGCGCGACGAGAGCTCCTTCGAGTCGATCGGCGGCAGCGGGCCCGACGCGTTGCCGAAGCTGACGAACAGCCCGAGCGGCGCGAGGCAGTCGAGCGAACCGATGTAGGTGTCCTTGCCGATCGAATCGTAGACGACCGGCACGAGCGCATCGTTCGTGATCGCCCTCACGCGCTGCGTGAAATTCTCGCGCGTGTAGACGATCGGGTGGTCGCAGCCGTGCGCTTTCGCGAGTTCGGCCTTCTCGTCGGAGCCGACCGTGCCGATCACCGTTGCGCCGAGCGCCTTCGCCCACTGGCAGACCAGCAGGCCGACGCCGCCCGCCGCGGCATGGATCAGGATCGTGTCGCCGGCCTTGACCGGATACGTGCGGCGCAGCAGGTAGTGTGCGGTCAGGCCCTGCAGCATCACCGACGCCGCTGCGTCGTAGCTGATGCCGTCCGGCAGCTTGACGAGGCGGTCGGCGGGCAGCACGCGCTCCTGCGCGTACGCGCCGGGCGACGACCACACATAGGCGACGCGGTCGCCGGGCTTGAACGCGGTCACGTCATCGCCGACCGCCGTCACCTCGCCGGCCGCCTCCATCCCGAGCCCGGCGGGCAACGGCTGCGGATAGAGGCCGGTGCGGAAATACACGTCGATATAGTTGAGCCCGACCGCATGCTGCTTGACGCGGACCTGGCCCGCCTGCGGCTCGCTGACCTCGACGTCGACCCACTTCATCACGTCCGGGCCGCCTGCCTGGTCGTATCGGATTGCTTTCGGCATCGTTTCGCTCCTCGCTTGTCTGGAAATTCGGTTCGGCAAATACGTCGCTGCCCCCGAATGGCGAGGCGGGCAGACGCGGGACACTGCGCGTGATTTTCGCGCGTCGCGCGCGCTCGTGCTGCACGCCGCGGCAATCCCTTCACGACCGTAGGGTCTTCGCGAAAGACGATCGGCACGTGACGTGCATTCCGGCGGATGGTGCGCCATCCGATCCGTCGCGACCTTGCGCTCGTCTCGGTGCGGCGCGTGCCCCACGTGTAACATTTCGCCACGTTCAAGGAATCATCTTCGGGTCGGACGAATGGCTGTCCATTCAGCGATGGCAAAGCGTCGCCACCCATTGCACCGTGCGGTCCCCCGCGAAATCATGCGGTCCATGGAGATTCCCGGGACGGTGAGCGTGCTATTTTGCTTTGCGCCGAATTCACGAACCCCATGCCATGAACGCCCTTTTCATCCGCCATGCATTTGTTTTCGCATCGTTGTCGGCAGGTATCGGCATCGTGAACGGAGCCGCGCTCCCACGCGTCGACGGTGCGCGGCTGCTCAACGGCATCAGCCGTACGGACAACAATCCGTACGCCGACGCCGAGCGCCACGTCATGACCGGTTATCTGGCCGGCGTGGCCGACATGACCGAAGGCAAGGACTGGTGCGACAACGGGCGCCTCAAATCCGGAGAGATCGATTCGGAAGTGATCGGCGGTCTTCGAAAACTGCCGAACGATGCGCTGCGCACAAACGCAGCAGGCCTGATCACCCGCATCCTGCAGCAGAAATATCCGTGCCGTTGATCGGGGACGATCTGCTTGAAACCACACTTCTCATTACTGAACAGCCACTATCCGGACAACAGGACGGTATCCAGGGAAGCGCTATACGAGGAGCTCGGCTGGCAAGACCTGGTCGCCAATCCGGCGTATGCAAATACGTGCGCCATTCGGATCAGCCTGGCACTCGTCAAGAGCGGAATGACATTGCGCGGCGGCCTCGTCATTCAGAAGGGGCCGCACCGTGGACGGCGAATTGAAGCCGGCCAGGCGAGGCTGGCCAACATGCTGGCGGAGCCGGCCTATTTCGGCAAGGCTGAAGTGTTCCGGCGAGACGATGCGACGACCGGCATTGCCGCCAGAAAGGGCGTCGTGGCCTTCTGGAACATCCCCGGATACATGAACGGCCGCGGCGGACACATCGACCTGATCGATGGCGCCCGCGCCCTCTGCAGTTCGGATTGCTACTGGGCTGCATCAACCGTGTGGTTCTGGTCGTTACGATGAGCGACCGGCCGCGATCTCGGGCATCGCAATCCGCGCCTGTTTCGGCGCTATCAACGCTCACCGCCATCCGTCACATGTCATCCACACGACAGATGGCGGCAAGCACGCACACTCACGCGTGCCGAACGCCTAGCAAACGTCCTGCATGTTGCGCGCCAGATCGTCGAGCAACATCCGCGCGGTCGCGACATTCGTCGCGACCGGCACGTCGTGCACGTCGCATGCGCGCACCAGCGCGGTGATGTCCGGGTCGTGCGGCTGCGCGGTCATCGGGTCGCGCAGGAACACGACGATGTCGACGCGGCCTTCGGCCAGCTCAGCACCGATCTGCAGGTCGCCGCCTTGCGGCCCCGACAGCTTGCGCTCGACCTCGAGCCCGTGCGCGGCGGCGATGCGGCCGCCCGTCGTGCCCGTCGCGACCAGCCGGCATTGCGCGAGCGTCGCGCGGTACTGGCCCGCGAGCGCGACGATCTCGTCCTTCTTCGCGTCGTGCGCAATCAGTGCGATGCGGGGTTTGCTCATCTCCGTTTCCTTCGTGGGTCGATTGTTGTCGTATGTGTGAACGGCGGTGCGCGCGTCAGAACGTGCCCGGATACGCGCCGCCGTCGAGCAGCCAGTTCTGCCCGGTGATATAGCCGGCATGCACGCTGCAGAGGAACGCACACGCCGCGCCGAATTCGGCGCGCGTGCCGAGGCGCCCGGCCGGGATTTCCTTCGCGCGCCGCGCGCGCATCTCGTCGACGCTCACGCCCTGCGCCTTCGCCGACGCGGCGAGCGTCGTCGCGATCCGGTCGGTGTCGAACAGCCCGGGCAGCAGGTTGTTGATCGTCACGCCCTGCCCCGCGACCTTGCGCGACAGCCCCGCGACGAAGCCGGTCAACCCCGAGCGCGCGCCGTTCGACAGCGCGAGCACGTCGATCGGCGCCTTCACGGCCGAGCTCGTGATGTTGACGATCCGGCCGAAGCCGCGGCCGATCATCCCGTCGACGGTCGCGCGGATCAGCTCGATCGGCGTCAGCATGTTCGACTCGAGCGCGCGGATCCAGTCGTCGTGCGAGAAATCGCGGAAATCGCCGGGCGGCGGCCCGCCGGCATTCGTCACGAGAATGTCCGGCTGCGGGCACGCGGCGAGCGCGGCCGCGCGGCCGTCGGGCGTCGTGATGTCGCAGGCGACGGCGGTGATCGACACGTTCGACCCGGCGCGGATCTCCTCCGCGGTTTCCTCCAGCGTGTCGCGCGTGCGCGCGACGATCACGAGGTTCACGCCCTCGGCGGCCAGCGCTTCCGCGCAGCCGCGCCCGAGCCCCTTGCTCGCCGCGCACACGAGCGCGGTCTTTCCTGCGATGCCGAGATCCATCGTCGATTCCTTTATGGCGACGCGCGCCGGACGGGCCGGTCGCCGACGGGTCGCAGGCCGGTTCGCCGGGCGGGCGAACGGTCGCGAACGCAGGCGAGCGGGCGAACACGGCGCGCGGATTGTCGTGAGACGTCGATAATATCCGGATCACGTGGCGCGCCTTGGTAAAATTGCGGCCATGAGCGGCGGCCGGCCTGGCGCCGGCGCCGCCCCCGATCCCCTTTTGCCGCCAAGGCACCCCGTCATGAAACAGGACAGCCGTTTCCCGAATCTCTTCATCACCGATCACCCGCTGATCCAGCACAAGCTGACCCACATGCGCGACAAGGACACGTCGACGCGCACGTTCCGCGAACTGCTGCGCGAGATCACGCTGCTGATGGGCTACGAGATCACCCGCAACCTGCCGATCACGACCAAGCGGGTCGAAACCCCGCTGGTGGCGGTCGACGCGCCGGTGATCGCGGGCAAGAAGCTCGCGATCGTGCCCGTGCTGCGCGCCGGCATCGGGATGTCGGACGGCCTGCTCGACCTGGTGCCGTCCGCGCGCGTCGGCCACATCGGCGTGTACCGCGCGGAAGATCACCGCCCGGTCGAATACCTGGTGCGCCTGCCCGATCTCGAGGATCGCATCTTCATCCTGTGCGACCCGATGGTCGCGACCGGCTATTCGGCCGTGCACGCGGTCGACGTGCTCAAGCGCCGCAACGTGCCGGCCGCGAACATCATGTTCGTCGCGCTGGTCGCCGCGCCCGAGGGCGTGCAGGTGTTCCAGGACGCGCACCCGGACGTGAAGCTGTTCGTCGCGTCGCTCGACTCGCACCTGAACGAGCATGCGTACATCGTGCCGGGCCTGGGCGACGCGGGCGACCGCCTGTTCGGCACCAAGAACTGACATACGACGACGCCGGGCCGCGCGGCCCGGCACGCCGCAACGGCCCGCCCGGCCGTTCGGCCATGCGCGGCGGCCCCGAAGCGACGGTCGCCGCGTGATAAAATCACGTTCCACTCGACACGCGCGGCCCCGCGGCTTCATGCCCGCCCAGACGGCCGCCGATTCAACGACACATTGGCACAATCGCCCGCGCAGCGCGCCCGGGCACGGAGAAAGGTATGGCTGGTCATTCGAAATGGGCCAACATCAAGCATAAGAAGGCAGCAGCCGACGCGAAGCGCGGCAAGATCTGGACCCGACTGATCAAGGAAATCCAGGTCGCGGCCCGCCTCGGCGGCGGCGACGCGAGTTCGAACCCGCGCCTGCGTCTCGCGGTCGACAAGGCGGCCGACGCGAACATGCCGAAGGACAACGTCAAGCGCGCGATCGACCGCGGCGTCGGCGGCGCGGACGGCGCGAACTACGAAGAAATCCGTTATGAAGGCTACGGCATCAGCGGCGCGGCGATCATCGTCGACACGCTGACCGACAACCGCACCCGCACGGTCGCGGAAGTCCGTCACGCATTCTCGAAGTTCGGCGGCAACATGGGCACCGACGGTTCGGTCGCGTTCATGTTCGATCACGTCGGCCAGTTCCTGTTCGCGCCCGGCACGTCGGAAGACGCGCTGATGGAAGCGGCGCTCGAAGCCGGCGCGGACGACGTCAGCACGAACGACGACGGCTCGATCGAAGTGCTGTGCGACTGGCAGGCGTTCTCGGCAGTGAAGGACGCGCTCGAAGCCGCGGGCTTCAAGGCCGAACTCGCCGAAGTGACGATGAAGCCGCAGAACGAAGTCGAATTTACCGGCGACGATGCGGCGAAGATGCAGAAGCTCCTGGACGCGCTCGAGAACCTCGACGACGTGCAGGAGGTGTATACGAACGCCGTCATCGTCGAGGAATGAGATGCCGGCCGCCGTGCGCAGCGTTGCGACGGCGGCCCGACCGATTTCGCGGCCGGCGCGCCTGAGCGTGCCGGCCGCCCTGTTTTCTAGTCTGCGGGGAATCCCATGAAACTACTCGTCGTCGGTTCCGGCGGTCGCGAACATGCACTGGCGTGGAAGCTCGCGCAGTCGCCGCGCGTCCAGATGGTCTACGTCGCGCCCGGCAATGGCGGCACGGCGCAGGACGAGCGTCTGAAGAACGTCGACATCACGTCGCTCGACGCGCTGGCCGATTTCGCGGAAAGCGAAGGCGTCGCGTTCACGCTCGTCGGGCCGGAAGCGCCGCTCGCGGCCGGCATCGTCAACCTGTTCCGCGCGCGCGGCCTCAAGGTATTCGGCCCGACCCGCGAAGCCGCGCAACTCGAAAGCTCGAAGGATTTCGCGAAGGCGTTCATGAAGCGCCACGGCATCCCGACCGCCGACTACGAAACCTTCTCCGACGCGGCCGCCGCGCACGCGTACCTCGACGCGAAAGGCGCGCCGATCGTCGTGAAGGCCGACGGCCTCGCGGCCGGCAAGGGCGTCGTCGTCGCGATGACGCTGGAAGAAGCGCATGCCGCGGTCGACATGATGCTGTCGGGCAACAAGCTGGGCGACGCCGGCGCGCGCGTCGTGATCGAGGAATTCCTCGATGGCGAGGAAGCGAGCTTCATCGTGATGGTCGACGGCAAGCACGCGCTGGCGCTGGCTTCGAGCCAGGACCACAAACGCCTGCTCGACGAGGACCGCGGCCCGAACACGGGCGGCATGGGCGCCTACTCGCCCGCGCCGATCGTCACGCCGCAGATGCACGCACGCGTGATGCGCGAAATCATCATGCCGACGGTGCGCGGGATGGAGAAGGACGGCATCCGCTTCACGGGCTTCCTGTATGCGGGCCTGATGATCGACAAGGAAGGCAATCCGCGCACGCTGGAATTCAACTGCCGGATGGGCGACCCCGAGACGCAGCCGATCATGGCCCGCCTGAAGAGCGATTTCTCGAAGGTCGTCGAACAGGCGATCGCGGGCACGCTCGACACGGTCGAGCTCGACTGGGACCGCCGCACCGCGCTCGGCGTCGTGCTGGCCGCGCACGGCTATCCGGACGCGCCGCGCAAGGGCGACCGCATCAACGGGATCCCGGCCGAGACCGAGCAGGCCGTGACGTTCCATGCGGGCACGACGCTCGACGGCGACAAGCTGACGACGTCCGGCGGCCGTGTGCTGTGCGTGGTCGGCCTCGCCGATTCGGTGCGCGAAGCGCAGCAGCATGCGTACGACACGATCAACCAGATCAATTTCGAAGGCATGCAGTACCGCCGCGACATCGGCTTCCGCGCGCTGAATCGCAAGAGCACGTAACACCCTGACCGCCGCTTTGCCGTCGCAAACGGCGGC
Source organism: Burkholderia sp. Bp9015 (assembly GCF_003853505.1). Taxonomy (NCBI): domain Bacteria; kingdom Pseudomonadati; phylum Pseudomonadota; class Betaproteobacteria; order Burkholderiales; family Burkholderiaceae; genus Burkholderia; species Burkholderia sp. Bp9015. The sequence continues at coordinate 121,028 of NZ_QTPZ01000011.1, read as the reverse complement.
CTCCTCTGCCGGGGTTCGATAGAATGCCCGGCAGATGCCTTTTTTACGGCCCCCGCTTCGCGCGGGGGCAGCCAGTCCAGACATGACCGATTCGACCTACGACGTGGCGCGCGTGCGCACGTATCTCCAGGGCCTGCAGACACGCATCGCCGACGCGCTCGGCGCGCTCGACGGCACGCCGCTCGCGACCGACGCGTGGCAGCGCGGGCCCGAGGAACGCCTGCGCGGCGGCGGCTGCACGCGGATTCTCGAAGGCGGCCGCGTGTTCGAGCGCGCGGGGATCGGTTTTTCCGACGTCGCCGGCGATGCGCTGCCGCCGTCGGCGAGCGCCGCGCGCCCGCAGCTGGCCGGCCGCGGCTTCGAGGCGCTCGGCGTGTCGCTCGTGCTGCATCCGCGCAACCCGTACTGCCCGACCGTGCACATGAACGTGCGGATGCTGATCGCGACGAAGCCCGGCGAGGCGCCGATCTTCTGGTTCGGCGGCGGCATGGATCTGACACCGGTTTATCCGTTCGAGGACGACGCGCGGCATTTCCACCAGACCTGCAAGGACGCGCTCGATCCGTTCGGCGCCGAGCTCTACCCGCGCTTCAAGACGTGGTGCGACGAGTATTTCTTCCTGAAGCACCGCAACGAGACGCGCGGCATCGGCGGGATCTTCTTCGACGATTTCTCCGAGCCCGGATTCGAACGCTCGTTTGAGATGATGCAAAGCGTCGGCGACGCGTTCCTGAACGCGTACCTGCCGATCGTCGAATGCCGTGTCGCGCTGCCGTACGGCGAGCGCGAACGCGACTTCCAGGCTTACCGGCGCGGCCGCTACGTCGAATTCAACCTCGTGTTCGACCGCGGCACGCTGTTCGGGCTGCAAAGCGGCGGCCGGACCGAGTCGATCCTGATGTCGATGCCGCCGGTCGCGCACTGGCGTTACGACTGGCAGCCCGAGCCGGGCTCGCCGGAAGCGCGCCTGAGCGAGTTCCTCGTGCCGCGCGACTGGGTCTGAGCCCGCCGCGCCCCGCCGCCTCAAGAACAGGACACGTTTTTCTGGACACCACCACCCGCCCCGCCCCGCAGCCGCTGTCACGTCGTATCGGCCTGCTGGGCGGCACGTTCGACCCGATCCACGACGGCCACCTCGCGCTCGCGCGCCGGTTCGCCGACGTGCTCGGCCTGACCGAACTCGCGCTGCTGCCCGCCGGGCAGCCGTACCAGAAGCGCGACGTGTCGGCCGCCGAACATCGGCTCGCGATGACCCGCGCCGCTGCCGGCTCGCTGTCGCTGCCCGGCGTGACGGTCACCGTCGCGACCGACGAGATCGAGCACGCGGGGCCGACCTATACGGTCGAGACGCTCGCACGCTGGCGCGAGCGGATCGGCCCCGATGCGTCGCTGGCGCTGCTGATCGGCGCCGACCAGCTGGTGCGGCTCGACACGTGGCGCGACTGGCGCAAGCTGTTCGACTACGCGCACGTGTGCGCGTCGACGCGCCCGGGCTTCGACCTCGGCGCGGCGCCGCCGGACGTCGCGCAGGAAATCGCGCGGCGGCAGGCCGGTGCCGACGTGCTGAAAGCGACGCCGGCCGGCCACCTGCTGATCGACACGACGCTGGCGTTCGATATCGCCGCAACCGACATCCGCGCACACCTGCGCGAATGCATCGCGCGTCACGCGCAAATGCCCGATGCGTCGGCCGAGCATGTGCCGGCCGCCGTCTGGGCCTATATTCTTCAACATCGTCTCTACCATTCCTGATTCCATGGATATCCGCAAACTGCAGCGCGTGATCGTCGACGCTCTCGAAGACATCAAGGCGCAAGACATCAAGGTGTTCAACACCAGCCACCTGACCGAACTGTTCGACCGCGTGATCGTCGCGTCGGGCACGTCGAACCGCCAGACCAAGGCGCTCGCGTCGAGCGTGCGCGACAAGGTCAAGGAAGCCGGCGGCGACATCGTCAGCTCCGAGGGCGAAGACACCGGCGAATGGGTGCTGGTCGACTGCGGCGACGCGATCGTGCACATCCTGCAACCGGCGCTGCGCCAGTACTACAACCTCGAGGAAATCTGGGGCGACAAGCCCGTGCGGATGAAGCTCGGCGGCGGCAAGGGTCCGAACGGTCTCGCTACCGCCAGCGAAGAAGAGGACGACGAGGAAGAAGCGCCCGCACGCCCGGCGCGCAAGACGGCTGCCCGCCGCCGCTGAGCCGCAGCGAGTCGTCCCGATGAAGCTTTTCATCCTCGCGGTCGGCCACAAGATGCCCGGCTGGATCGCGTCCGGCTTCGACGAATACACGAAGCGGATGCCGCCCGAGCTGCGCATCGAACTGCGCGAGATCAAGCCCGAACTGCGTTCGGGCGGCCGCAGCGCGGAAAGCGTGATGGCGGCCGAGCGGCAGAAGATCGAGGCCGCGCTGCCGAAGGGCGCGCGCATCGTCGCGCTCGACGAGCGCGGCCGCGACTGGACCACCATGCAGCTCGCGCAGGCGCTGCCCGGCTGGCAGCAGGACGGCCGTGACGTCGCGTTCGTGATCGGCGGTGCCGACGGGCTCGATCCGGAACTCAAGGCGCGCGCCGACCTGCTGCTGCGCATCTCGAGCATGACGCTGCCGCACGGGATGGTGCGCGTGCTGCTCGCCGAACAGCTTTACCGCGCGTGGAGCATCACGCAGAATCACCCCTACCATCGCGCATGACGTGCCGTCCTCGGGACGCGCGCCGCGCGCGCTCAACGAGATAACGACACCATGCCGTCCAGCACGCCCCCTGCCCTTTTCCCGACCCTTTACCTCGCTTCGCAAAGCCCGCGCCGCCAGGAGCTGCTGCAGCAGATCGGCGTGCGCTTCGAATTGCTGCTGCCGCGCCCCGACGAGGACGCGGAGGCGCTCGAAGCCGAGCTGCCCGGCGAAGCCGCCGATGCGTACGTGCAGCGCGTGACCGTCGCGAAGGCGGAGGCCGCGCGGGCGCGTCTCGTCGCCAGCGGCAAGCCAGCCGCGCCGGTGCTGGTTGCGGACACCACGGTGACCATCGACGGCGCGATCCTCGGCAAGCCGGCCGATGCCGACGACGCGCTCGCGATGCTGACACGCCTCGCAGGCCGCGAACACGAGGTGCTGACCGCCGTCGCGGTGGTCGGCGCCGACGGCGAACTGCTGCCGCCCGCGCTGTCGCGCTCGTCGGTGCGCTTTTCGGCCGCGCCGCGCGACGCCTTCGAGCGCTACGTCGACACCCGCGAACCGTTCGGCAAGGCGGGCGCCTACGCGATCCAGGGACGCGCGGCCGAATTCATCGAGCGAATCGACGGTTCCCATTCGGGTATCATGGGTCTGCCCCTTTTTGAGACTGCCGCGTTGCTGCGCACCGCGCGCGTCGCCTTCTGAATCGCACCATGAACGAAGAAATCCTGATCAACCTCACGCCGCAGGAAACGCGGGTCGCACTCGTCCAGCAAGGCGCGGTGCAGGAGCTTCACGTCGAGCGCACGCTGTCGCGCGGGCGGGTCGGCAACATCTACCTCGGCAAGGTCGTGCGCGTGCTGCCCGGCATGCAGTCGGCGTTCATCGACATCGGTCTCGAGCGCGCGGCGTTCCTGCACGTCGCCGACATCTGGCATCCGCGCCTCGCGGGCGAGCCGCAGTCGGGCGCGCCGCACCAGCCGATCGAGAAGACCGTGTTCGAAGGCCAGACGCTGATGGTCCAGGTGATCAAGGATCCGATCGGCACGAAGGGCGCCCGACTGTCGACGCAGGTCAGCATCGCGGGCCGCACGCTCGTCTACCTGCCGCAGGAGCCGCACATCGGCATCTCGCAGAAGATCGAGAGCGAGGCCGAGCGCGAGGCCGTGCGTGCGCGGCTGACCGCCGTGATCCCGTCGGACGAGAAAGGCGGCTACATCGTGCGCACGATCGCCGAGGACGCGACCTCCGACGAACTGGCCGGCGACGTCGCCTACCTGCGCAAGACCTGGACGACCATCGTGGCCCAGGCGCAGCGGCTGCCGGCGACGAGCCTGCTGTACCAGGATCTCGATCTCGCGCAGCGCGTGCTGCGCGATTTCGCGAACGACGACACGACGCGCATCCAGGTCGATTCGCGCGAGACGTACCAGCGCCTCGCGGAATTCGCGAACGAATTCACGCCGGCGGTGAGCCCGAAGCTGCATCACTACACCGGCGAGCGGCCGCTGTTCGACCTGTACAACATCGAGACGGAGATCCAGCGCGCGCTGTCGCGCCGCGTCGACCTGAAGTCGGGCGGCTACCTGATGATCGACCAGACCGAGGCGATGACGACGATCGACGTGAACACCGGCGGCTACGTCGGCGCGCGCAACTTCGACGACACGATCTTCAAGACCAACCTCGAGGCCGCGCATACGATCGCGCGGCAGCTGCGGCTGCGCAACCTCGGCGGGATCATCATCATCGACTTCATCGACATGGAGAACGCCGAGCATCGCGACGCGGTGCTGTCCGAGTTGAAGAAGGCGCTGTCGCGCGACCGCACGCGCGTGACGGTCAACGGCTTCTCGCAGCTCGGGCTCGTCGAGATGACGCGCAAGCGCACGCGCGAATCGCTCGCGCACGTGCTATGCGAGCCGTGCCCGACCTGCCAGGGCAAGGGCCAGGTGAAGACGTCGCGCACGGTGTGCTACGACATCCTGCGCGAGATCCTGCGCGAGTCGCGCCAGTTCAATCCGCGCGAATTCCGCGTGATCGCCGCGCAACAGGTGATCGACCTGTTCCTCGACGAGGAGTCGCAGCATCTCGCGATGCTGATCGACTTCATCGGCAAGCCGGTGTCGCTGCAGGTCGAGTCGAACCTGAGCCAGGAACAGTACGATATCGTGCTGATGTAAGGTCATGCGCGGCGATCTCCGAATCGGGAGATCGCCCCCACCCTTGCCGCGGGCATCGAGCACAAATATCAGTTGGCACGCCGAGCTTCGAGGGCTCGGGCAACGTAAGCGCCCGCTGGCGAGCGAAGCACGGCCGCTTGATTTCAACTTTGGTCACTGAGCATTTGACGCACCGCAGCAGTGTCACTATAATTCGCGCCGCGGGGTGGAGCAGTCTGGCAGCTCGTCGGGCTCATAACCCGAAGGTCATAGGTTCAAATCCTATCCCCGCAACCAAACATCGAAGCCCGCTTTGCGACAGCAAGCGGGCTTTTTGCATTTCGCCGATTCGCTGGTTCGTATCGCTCGACTCGAAGCCGCCGGCCCTGGCAAAGCCGAAGACGCTCGCCATCCCTGTATCATTCGGTCACGCGTGCAATCAGCCGCCGGCCGAGCCGCACCGCGAAAGCCAAGTCGATCGATTGTTCAACGATGGTTTTCTGATCGGCCGCGCGACAGCACGATATCGCGACGACGCAACGCTCGCCCCTTTCGCGACCGGCCGGACCGCGCGGCACGTCGGGACAGTGCCCGCAGCGGCCGCCGCGCTATCCTTTCCCACCTCACATTCACTCACCACACACCATGAGCCAACGCCACAACCGCCGCCAGCGCAAGAAACTCCACATCGCCGAGTTCCAGGAACTCGCGTTCAACGCGGCCGCGCAATACCGCAACGAGCTGTCCGACCTCGAACGTGGCCAGCTGATCGATGCATTCATCGATTTCGTCGAAGCGAACGGGCTGCTGACCGTCGCCTCCGCTGACGAAGGGATCGGCGCCTACGTGATCTCCGGCGCGCCGCGCGGCACGACCACCGACGCCGACCGCGAGAACGTGCGGGCGTGGCTGGCCGCACGTCCGGAGCTGACCGACGTCCGGGTCAGCGAATTCACCGACGCGTGGTATCCGGACGCCTGACGCTCCGTTTTCTCCCTGCTTCATGCAGCGCCCGCGCCTGCCCGCCACGACGGCGGCGGGCCGGGGCGGCACCCGTGTGAGCCGCCCCTCATCCGCCGGCCTTCCCCGTCGCCCGACTGCGACGCGACGGCCGCCGATCCCTACCTTTCCCCGACAGTCCGCCTCCAGCAAGCCATCGAAATCGGCCCTGAAAGGAAGACACGTTAAACTCTCACCTCGCGTGGTGCGCCGCCCGCACCCGCCATCCATCGCCAGCCGCGCGCCTCCGGGCCCGGCCCCCGACCCATGGAGTGAGTGTCAATGAGCGGCGGATTTCCGTTTCCCGCATCCCGCATGTCGTTCCCGTCCTCGACGGTCTTCCTCGTTCTCGCCGCCGCGCTGCTGTCCGGCTGCGGGCTGCTGCCGACGCAGAATCCGCCCGCGCCGATCAGCGAAGCGCTCGTCGAGCCCGTCGAGGAAACCGCCGGCGAACCGCTGACGATGCCGCCCGTGCCGGCGCCGACGCAGCCGGAAGCGCCGGAAGCACCGAAGAAACCGCACCGCGAAGTGACGCGGCCGAAACCCGTGCAGCGCCCCGAAACACCGACGCCTCCGCCACCACCGCCCGCCCCGATCGTCGCGACGCGCCCGCTCGACCGCACGCAGATCCATGCGCTGCTCGACAGCGAGGTCGCGCGCCGCAACGGCAAGGTGATCGGCCGCGCGGTCGACATGGTGGCCGACGCGAGCGGCAAGCCGCGCGAGATGATCGTCAACCTGCAGGGCTTCATGGGTGTCGGCGACCGCAAGGTCATCTTCCCGTGGAACGTGTTCCGCTTCACGCCGGGCGGCAAACAGGAGCCGATCGTGCTCGACGTGCCGTCGGGCGACCTGCCTCCGGCCGCGCGGCCGAAGGCCGTGCCGCTGTCGGGTTCGGCCGCGGCGTCGCCCGCGACGCGACTGCCGATGCTCGACAGCGATGTCGAGCGCCCGAACGGCACGAAGATCGGCCGCATCGTCGACGTGCTGATCGACCGCGCCGCGCAGCCGCAGGCGGTCGTGCTCGACCTCGGCGGGCTCGTCAACACCGACCGCCGCTCGATCGCCGCGAGCTGGGGCGCGCTGCGCTTCGTCACGCGCGACAAGGCGCTGCATCCGCAGCTCGACCTGAACGATGCGCAGATCAAGGCGTCGCCGCCCTACGCGGCCGACAAGCCGATCATCGCGGTCTTCCCGCCCGTTGCCCCGGCACCGGTGCCGGCTTCGTCTGCGAGTGCCACCCGATGACGATCAAGCATTCCGTCAGCGTGCGCAGTCTGCGGTCCCTCGACTGGCTCAACTTTTTCGTTGCAAACGTTCAAACCGGGTTCGGTCCGTTCATCGCGTCCTACCTCGCGTCGCACAAGTGGACGCAGGGCGAGATCGGCATGGTGCTGTCGATCGGCACGATCAGCGCGATGGTCAGCCAGGTGCCGGGCGGCGCGGCCGTCGATGCGCTGAAGAACAAGAAAGGCGCGGCCGCGTGGGCGATCGCGGCCATCATCCTGTCCGCGGTGCTGCTCGCGTCGAGCCCGACGATCGTGCCGGTGATCGCGGCCGAGGTGTTCCACGGCTTCGCGAGCTGCATGCTCGTGCCGGCGATGGCCGCGATCTCGTTCTCGCTGGTCGGCCGTGCCGATCTCGGCGACCGGCTCGGCCGCAACGCACGCTGGGCGTCGATCGGCAGCGCGGTCGCGGCGGGCCTGATGGGGCTCACCGGCGAGTATTTCTCCGCGCGCGCGGTGTTCTGGCTGACCGCCGTGCTGGCGTTGCCCGCGCTGTTCGCGCTCGCGATGATCCAGCCGACCCACGAAGTGATCCCGCAATCGTCGAAACCCGACGATCACGACGAAGGCGAGCACCGCGAGACACTGCTCGAACTGCTGCGCGATCGCCGGATGCTGATCTTCGCGGCGTGCGTCGTGCTGTTCCACCTGTCGAACGCGGCGATGCTCAACCTCGCGGCCGGCGAAGTGACGGCCGGGATGGGCGAGAACGTGCAGCTCGTGATCGCCGCGTGCATCATCGTGCCGCAGGCGATCGTCGCGATGCTGTCGCCGTGGGTCGGCCGTTCCTCGCAACGCTGGGGACGCCGGCCGATCCTGCTGCTCGGCTTCTCCGCGCTGCCGGTGCGCGCGCTGCTGTTCGCCGGCGTGAGCAGCCCGTACCTGCTCGTGCCGGTGCAGATGCTCGACGGCATCAGCGCGGCCGTGTTCGGCGTGATGCTGCCGCTGATCGCGGCCGACGTCGCGGGCGGCAAGGGCCGCTACAACCTGTGCATCGGGCTGTTCGGGCTCGCGGCCGGGATCGGCGCGACGCTCAGCACGGCCGTGGCCGGCTATGTCGCCGATCACTTCGGCAATGCGATCAGCTTCTTCGGGCTCGCCGCTGCTGGCGCGCTCGCGGTCCTGCTCGTCTGGCTCGCGATGCCCGAAACGCGCGTCGAGAACGGCGACGCACCCGAGGGCACGCCGGCCGCCGCCTCGTCCGAACAGGCGCACTGACACACGCACCGCCGCCCCGCTTCTTGGCCGACACGATGGATACGATCAGGACCCTCAACGAAGCCCGCCAACAGATCCAGCAGTCGATCTTCGATCTGTTCAAGGGGCTGACTTTCGGCGAACGCCTCACGCAAGGCGCGCTGATGGCGCTGCAGGCCGTGTGCGGCGCGTGCCTCGCATACGCGATCGGCCGCGCGTTGCACACCGAGCAGGCCGTGTGGGCGGCGATCACCGCGATCGCCGTCACGCAGCACAACTATTCGGACACGATGTCGCTGTCGCGCGACCAGTTCATCGGCGCGATGATCGGCGGCGTGGTCGGCTTCGCGGGGGCCGCGCTCGGCGGCGATCGCCTCGTCGCCTATGCGATCGCGGTCGCGATCACGATCGTCGGCTGCTGGTGCCTGAACGTCGGCAGCGCGGCGCGTCTCGGCGGCGTCACCGCGACGATCGTGCTGCTGTTTCCGGGTAACGGCCCGCTGTGGGACATTCCGCTGATGCGGCTCGGGGAAGTCGCGCTCGGCACCGTTTGCGCGCTGGCGGTGTGCTGGGCAATGTCGCGGATCGAGCGACGCTGGTTCCGCCGGGCGGCGAAGTCGGACCAGGACAAGTGACGCGATTGCCGGGACGCACGCCCCGGCAACCGGATGAAGCGATGAGCGGCGGCAGGTGTGGCCGGTGTTACGGACCGACCCGCAGCACGATGCCCGAGCCGATCTGCACGAGCAGATAGTCGCCGCCGACGCCGACCCAGTGATAGCCGCGCGGCGGCGGGCTCAGCCGATAGCCGCGCCAGTCGTCGACCACGTACTGGCGATCGCGGAATTCGTCCGGGAGCCGGTCGCCCTTGTGCCAGTCGCGGCGCGGCTGGTCGGCCCAGCGCGGCGGTACGTCGTCGTCGCGATGCATCGCCTGGCCGGGCGGCATGTGCTTCGGGCCGTGGCCGCGGTGCATGCCGTGATTGCCGTGGTCACCGTGGTTGTCGTCGTTGCCGTGCCCCTGCGCCATCGCGACCGGCGCGGCGAAACTCGCCGCAACCAGCGCGGCCAGCATCATCCCGTGCATCTTCCTCATCGTCCTTCCCTCCGTGTTGTCACGTCGAACCGGAAACAACTGGACTTGCCCGATCAAGACTAGCACACGGGTGCGACCCGACTTTGTGTCACGCCGCCTGCTGCTGGTACTGGATCCGGTGCAGGTGCGCGTACAGCCCGCCGTGGCGCAGAAGTTCTTCGTGGCTGCCCTCTTCGACGATCTTGCCGGCTTCGAGCACGAGGATCCGGTCCGCGCGCTCGATCGTCGACAGCCGGTGCGCGATCACGAGCGTCGTGCGCCCTTCCATCAACCGCTCGAGCGCGGCCTGCACGTGACGCTCGGATTCCGAATCGAGCGCGGAAGTCGCCTCGTCGAGGATCAGGATCGGCGCGTCCTTGTAGATCGCGCGCGCGATCGCGAGCCGCTGCCGCTGACCGCCCGACAGTCGCATCCCGTTGCCGCCGACCAGCGTGTCGAGCCCGTCGGGCATCGCGGCGACCGCGTCGGCGAGGTTCGCGGCCTCGAGCGCCGCCTGCACGCGTGCGCGGTCGGGCGTCTGCCCGTACGCGACGTTCGCGGCGATCGTGTCGTTGAACAGCACGACGTCCTGGCTGACCATCGCCATCTGGCCGCGCAGCGCGTGGATGTCGTAGTCGGCCACCGGCACGCCGTCGACCAGGATCGCGCCGCCAGTCGGATCGAAGAAGCGCGGCAGCAGGTTCACGAGGGTCGTCTTGCCGCTGCCGGACGGCCCCGCGAGCGCGATCATCTCGCCCGGCGCGACCTTGAACGAAATGCGGTCGAGCGTCGGCCGCTCGGAGGCGCCGTAGTCGAACGACACGTCGCGGAATTCGATCTCGCCGCGCGCGTGCGCGAGCGCCCGGCCGCCGCCCTGCGGCTCGGCGGGCTCGTCGATCAGCCCGAAGATCAGCTCGGCGGCCGTCATCCCGCGCTGCAGCGGCTGGTTGACATCGATCAGGTGCTTGAGCGGCGAAATCACCAGCAGCATCGACGTGACGAACGCGACGAAACCGCCGACCGTCGTCTGGTCGTTGGTCGACTGCACGACCGCGATCGTGATCACGACCGCGAGCGCGATCGACGCGAGGAACTGCGTCAGCGGCTGCGCGAGCCCGCCCGAGATCGTCATGCGCATCGCGTAGCCGCGCAGGCGCTTGCTCATCGTCGTGAAGCGGTCCATCTCGTACGCTTCGCCGTTGTGCACCTTGACGACCTTGTAGCCGCCGACCGTCTCCTCGACGATGTACGACAGCTCGTTGGTCAGCGTCTGGTGCTCGCGGTTCAGGCGGCGCAGGCGGCGGTTGATCTTGCTGACGAGCCAGCCGATGCCCGGCAGGATCACCGCGACGATCAGCGTGAGCCGCCAGTTCAGGTAGAACAGGTAGCCGAGCAGGAACACCACGGTCAGCGAGTCGCGCACGAGCGTGACCATCACGCCGGTCAGCACCGACAGGATCTGGTTGACCTCGAACACGATCGCGTTGATCACCGTGCTCGCGGTCTCGCGCTGGAAGAACGACGCGCCGGTGTGGAGCATCCGCTGGAACATCTCGAGCCGCAGTTGCAGCAGGATGCGGTTCGATACGTAGTTGAGCAGGTAATTCGACGTGTACTGCGACACGCCGCGCACGAGCGCGAGGCCGATCACCGCGATCGGCACGTACCATTTCGCGCTGTCGCTGCCGTGCGAGCCGAAGCCGTGGTCGAGCAGCGGCTTGAGCAGCGCCGGGATCCCGGCTTCCGTGGCCGCGACGACGCCCATCGTCATCACGGCGAGCAGCACGATGCCGATGAGCGGCCGGATGTACGGCCACAGGCGCTTGAGGACCGTGAGCGGCGAGGTACCGGTGCCGTCCATCGGTTTGCGAAGAGTGTTCTGGGTTTCCAAGGCAATCCTTCTTGAGCCGCGACGCGGCGCCCGGGGCGTGACTGCCCGGAATTCGCCCCGTCCGGCGGGTGCCGAAAAAGGCCCAACATTATAGCTGGACCGCCCCCGCCGGCATGGCCGTCGCCGAAGCGGCCTCCTGCCTGCGCGCGGGTATACTGCCGCTCACCGTTTTCTCCGCCTTTTCGACGATTTCATGGCAGAACCCACCCTCGGCGTCGCCCTCATCGCCCTCAACGCGGCCGCGCGGCTCGCGCAGTGCCTCGACGCGCTGACCTTCGCCGACGACGTCGTCGTGATCGACGGCGGCAGCACCGACGATACGGTCGAGATCGCCCGCGCGCACGGCGCGCGCGTGATCGTCGAGCGCGACTGGCCGGGCTTCGGCCCGCAGAAGAACCGCGCGCTCGACGCGCTCGACACCGACTGGATCCTGTCGCTCGACACCGACGAGGTAGTCAGCCCGGAACTCGCGCAGTCGATCCGCGCGGCCATCCGCACGCCGGCCGCGCAGGTCTACGCGCTCGACCGGCTGTCGAGCTTCTGCGGCCAGTGGATCCGCCATAGCGGCTGGTATCCGGACTGGGTGCCGCGCCTGTTCCGGCGCGGCACCGCCCGCTTCTCCGACGACCTGGTGCACGAGCGGCTCGTCTTCGACACCCCTGCGCAGCGGCTGCCGGGCAAGCTGATGCACTATTCATACGAGGATTTCGAAACCGTCGTGCGCAAGCTCGATGCGTATTCGACGGCCGGCGCGCGCCAGCGCCGCGCGGCCGGCCAGCGCGGCGGCTTCGGCAAGGCGCTCGCGCGCGGCGCATGGGCGTTCGTGCGGACCTACGTGCTGCGGCGCGGGTTTCTCGACGGCCGCGCGGGCTTCATGATCGCCGTGTTCAACGCGGAAACCGTCTACTACCGGTTCCTGAAGCTCGGCCACGAAGCGGCCCGCTGACCGCGCCCGCCCTGCCGCCACCCTGACGCCGCCGGCATGCGGCCGGCCCGGCGTTACAATGCCGGGCTGCCCGCGCGCCATGCGCGCCCGAGCACACGGCGCAGCGCTGCGCGCCGCCGATACGACGACCACCGAATCCGACCGCCATGTTCTCCATCATCATCCCGACCTGGAACAACCTGCCGTACCTCAAGCTCGTCGTCGACAGCCTGCGCCGTCATTCGGCGTACGACCACCAGATCATCGTGCACGTGAACGACGGCGCGGACGGCACGCTCGACTGGGTGCGCAGCGAAGGCATCGAGCACACCGCGTCGCCGGCCAACATCGGCATCTGCCACGCGGTGAACCTGGCCGCCGCCCGCGCGACGCGCGACTACGTCGTCTACATGAACGACGACATGTACTGCTGCCCGGGCTGGGACGCGGCGCTCGTGCGGCGCATCGAGCAGATGCCGACCGACCTGTTCATGCTGTCCGGCACGATGGTCGAGCCGGTCGACACGCGCAACCCGTGCGTCGTCGTCAGCAACTTCGGCCGCGACGCCGAACAGTTCGACGCGGCCGGCCTCGTCGCGGCCACGCCGCGGCTCGCGCGCGCGGACTGGCTCGGCTCGACCTGGCCGCCGACGCTCGTGCACCGCGACTGGTGGAACCGCATCGGCGGCTACAGCAGCGAGCTGTCGCCGGGGATGAGCAGCGACAACGACTTCTCGATGAAATTCTGGGACGCCGGCTGCCGGATCTTCCTCGGCGTGGGCGACAGCCTCGTCTATCACTTCCAGCAGAAGAGCACCGGCAAGATCGTCAAGAACGACGGCCGCCGCCAGTTCCTCAACAAATGGGGCATGACGCAGGCCACGTTCGACCGCTATTACCTGCATCGCGGCGAGCCGGCCGGCGCGCGTGTCGCGCTCGACACGCCGGCCGTCGAAGGGCGCCTCAAGCGTGCGCTGCTGCGCTCGCGGATCAAGCGCGCGTTCAGCTGACCCGACCCCGGAAACGGCACGGAAACGCCCGCGGCTTCGCGTATACTGCGCGCTTCGTCCCGCGCGGTGCCGCCGGGACGCGCGGCGCGCAGCACGGTGCCCGCATGCCGCATTCGTCCATTCGACAGGTTCCGATGCTTTCGTTTTCCGCTCCCGCCTCGCGGCGCCTGACCGCCGCCCGCGCCTTCGCCGTCGTCGCGCTCTGCATGGTGCCCGTCTCGACCGCGCTGACCAACGTGTTCTGCGGGCTGTTCGCGGCCGCGCTCGTCATCTCCCCCGAATTCTGGCGCGACCTGCGCACGTTCGTCGCCGAACCGGCGTCGCTCGCGGCGCTCCTGATCCTCGCGGCACTGGCCGCGAGCGTCACCTATACGGTCGCGCCGCACCCGAAGGCGTGGAACTGGGTCGCCAAGTACGACAAGCTGTTGCTGCTGCCGTTTGCCGTGCTGGCCTTCCGCCATTCGAACTGGGCGCCGATCGTGCGGCGCGCCTGGTTCGGCACGCTGTGCGTGATCCTGCTGCTGTCGACCACCAACTATCTCGGGCTGACCGCGATCGGGCCCGCGCATTCGAGCGAGCTGCCGCTGTCGCGCGCCTGGGTGTTCAAGAACCACATCGCGGCCGGCATGTTCGGCGCGCTGCTGTTCTACCAGGCGGCCGACCTCGCGCTGTCGGCCCGCACCGCGCTGTCGCGTGCCGCGTATGCCGCCGTGGCCGCATGGTCGCTGATCAACGTGTTCGTGATGCTGCAGGGACGCACCGGGCAGGTCATCGCGCTGCTGCTGATCCTCGTCGTCGCGGTGCGCTTCGTGCTGCTGCTGCGCCGCCAGTCGGCGCTGCGCGCGGGGCTCGCCGCCGGGGCGCTGGTCCTGGCCGGCGTCGCGCTCGTCGTCGCCGCGTGCACGGTGCACAACGGCCGGCTCGTGAAGGTCGTGTCGGAAGTGCAGCAGTATCGGCAGACCGATGCGGTCACGTCGACCGGGCTGCGTCTCGAGTGGTACAAGAAGGGGCTCGAGCTGTATCGCCAGCGCCCGGTGATCGGCTACGGCGCCGGCGGCCTCGAGTTCGAGTTCGAGAAGCTCACGGCCGGCAAGACGGCTGCCGAAGGCCAGCTCACGTCGAATCCGCATAACGAATACCTGCTGATGGCCGTGCAGCTCGGCACGCTCGGCGTATTGCTGTTCGTGAACCTGATCGTGCAGATCGCGCGCGGCAGCCGCGCGCTCGACCCGCGCTCGCGGCATGTGCTGCTCGGGTGGCTCGCGATCTTCGCGATCGGCAGCCTTGCGAATTCGCTGCTGCTCGATTTCGCCGAAGGTCACCTGCTGGTGCTGCTTGCCGGGATCCTGCTCGGCTGCGGCACGCGCACGGAAGCGCTGCCGCGCGAAACGTCGGCGATCCGGCGCAGCGCGTAACGCATCATCCGCCGGGCCGGCGGGCAGCGCGCGTTGCCGCCTGCCGCCGGTTCGGCTTCTACGGCTACTACGGCTTCAGTGGCTTCAGTGGCGGCGCATGCGTGCCGCTTGTCGGAAGCACGGCCGCGCGGCGGCGCCGCGTCGCCACTCCCCGCTTTTCGACTCAGGAAACGTACCGCTTTCGCGCGTCAGGCCGGGCGCGCGCGGTGCAGTCGCGACGTGTCGACGACCGCGTCGGCGGCGCCCGGCGGATTCAGTCCGAGCATCTCGGCGGCCGCCGCCTTCACGCGCTGCGTGCCGAGATTGACGAGACAGTCGCTGTGGCTGTCGACATGGCGCTCGCAGCCTTCGTGCCGGCACGGCACGCAATCGCCCTCGCCCTGCAGCAGCCATACGTTGCCGTGCCGCGCGGAGCCGCGCAGCGCCCACGGGTTCTCGGTCGCCGGCCAGTGCTGCGGCCACGGCCCCCAACGCACCGGATCGGACGGACCGAACAGCGCGATCGTGTCGGTGCCCGTCGCGGCCGCAACGTGCGTCGCGCCCGTATCGGGCCCGATGAACAGCCGCGCGCGCCGCACCAGCTCCGCGCTTTCGCCGAACGTGAGGCGGCCGACCAGGTTCAGCACGTCGCCGCCCGCCTCGGCCGCGACCTGCTCCGCGTACTCGCGCTCGCGATCGGCCGGGCCACCCGACAGCGCGATCGCAAACCCCTGCGCGCGCAGCCATTCGATCATCTCGACCCAGCCCTCGAGCCGCCATTGCTTGTAGCGGAACATCGGATACGGATGCAGCACGACGAGCGGCTTGCCGTCGCGGATCGCCGGCGATTCGGCGAGCCACGCGTCGAAACGCGCGCGCCGCGCGGGATCGTCGCCGATGCCCGGCGCGACCACCTCGGATACGGGCTCGATGCCGATCACCGGCGCGAGCGCGAGCGTGCTGACGACCGTATGCGCGGACTCGTGATGATTGATCGCGATGCCGTTCAGCATCATTCGAGTCAGCCACGTGACGCGGTTCGGATCGACGAGACCGACGCGCTTGCGGCCGGCGAACCAGCTGTAGAAGCGCGGCCGGTCGGAGCTCAGTGCCGCGCATGCGAGATCGTAGCGGCGCCACATCGACAGCGCATCGCGCAGCCGCTCGCGGAACCCCGCGCGCTGCGCGACGACGATCACGCGCCGCACGTCGGGGTTGTGCTCCAGCACGCCCTCGGTGCCGCGAAACACCAGCATGTCGATCTGCGCATCGGGCCAGCGCGCCTTCAGCGAACGCACGAGCGGCGTCGTCAGCAGCACGTCGCCGATACGGCGCGGGGCTGCGACGAGGATGGTTCGGGGCGGGCGGGCGGAAGAAAACAGGGCCACGGCGATCGTTCCGTCTAGCTGGCTGGACAAGGCTCGCAATGTACAGGATTTTGCGGCCGGTGGCGTGGCGTCGGGTGCGGGCGTCGGCGAAGTGCCGCGGTTGGCGGTTGGCGGTTGGCGGTTGGCGGTTGGCGGTTGGCGGTTGGCGGTGGGCGGTGGGCGGTGGGCGGTGGGCGGTGGGCGGTGGGTGGTGGCCGGTCGCCGGTCGCCGGCGGTTGGCAACACGGCAGGCAACGACGCACGGCGGGGCCTGCCGCCGCCGCGCCGCGTGGCCCCGTTTGCGCGTCCGATGGCGGTGCCGGCAATGCAGGCGCCGCCGGCCTTCCGGGGGCTACGAAACGATCGCGCCGACCGCGGGTGCCGCGGGTGCCGCGAGCGTCGCGGCCGGGAGCGGCATCGCACCCCCCATCGCGTCGTCGAGCTGTCCGGCCTGCGTCAACAGATGAAGCACCGCGCGCTCGAGCGCGTCGATGCCGATCGCGTCGACCGTCGCGCCGGCCCGCAGGATCATGTGCGGCACGCCGAGCGGATGCCAGCGCCGGTATTTCTCGGGGCGGTCCTCGAACAGCGCGGCGACCGGCACGCCGAGCGCCGACGCGAGATGCACGGGGGCGCTGTCGGCCGACACGATCGCGTCGAGCAGGCTCGCGGCGGCCACCAGTTCGACGACCGACGACGGCGCGACATGCCGGGCGTTGACGTCCCGCCACGCGTCGCGGTCGGCGTCGGCCTCGGCCGACACGGCGGAATCGCGGAACACGATCACGTCGGCGAACGGTGCGAGCCGTCGGCCGAGGTCGCGCCATCGATCGGCCGGCCAGCGCCGCTCGGCCGCCTTGTTCGACACGAACAGCCCGACGCGCGGTTTCGTGCGCGGCCCGAGCAGCCGATACCACGTGTCCTGCAGCGCACGGTCCGGGTGGACGGACAGCACGAGACCGTCGAGATCGGCGCGGCCGAGTTCGGGCACGAGCCGGAATCCCGACAGCGCTTCATGGCAAATCGGCCGCGACGCGACATGGTCGGGCTTGCGGTCGTCGAATTCGGAATCGGCATCGTGCCAGCGGCAATCCTTCACGCCGAGCTGCCGCGCGAACCGGATGCTGCTGCGATGCATGCCGCCGTTCGGCACGACCACGAGGTCGAACCGCAGGCGGCGCAGCCGGCGCACGAGCCGCAGCCGGTCGAAGAACGCGCGCATCCGTCCGGGGCGGTCGTTGCGCTCGCACTGACGGCTGTACACGTAGGTATGGACCGTGTGCACGTCCGGGTTGCCGGCCAGCGCGGCCGCGTTGTAGCGGTTCGCGACCACGTGCAGCTCCTTGCCCGACCAGCGCTGTTTCAGCGCGCCGAGAAAAGCGGTCGTGCACAGCATGTCGCCCAGAAAATCAATCCGGATCACGAGGATCCGCCCCGTCGGTTTCCCGTTGGCCATCGTTGTTGTGATGCTGTCGATTTTTTATCGTCGCGCACCAGCCGGCATCCTGGCGTTCTTTACCGTGCCGGCTTCGTCGCGTGGTCGCTCGCGGCACCGCGACGCATCGCGTGCCGCGCGGAACCGTCCCCGTCTGATTCGCGCGCGCGATGTCGCCGCCGGCCGGCGGACAGACCGCAACCGGCGCCGTATCGGCGTCGCGCGACGGATTGTATAGCGTCCGGATGACGGCCCCAAGCATCCGCCGACATGAAAACGGCCCGCCGCACCGCACGATGGCGATGCGACGGGCCGCGCAGGCAACGACCGTCCGGCGGGGACCGTCAGTAAGTGATTTCGACGATGCTGCCGTCGAACGTCGCGCGCAACTCCGCGAGCAGCGTGTCGCTCGGCTTCACGCGCCACGCGTCACCGAGACGCATTTCCCCTTGCGCGCGCGCGTTGCTGTAGTGAACCTGGACCGCGAGCCCGTTCGGCAGCGGCGCCTGCGGGCGACGCCCGCCGTCGCGCCCGCCGCCGCGCGGCGCGGGTACCTCGACCGCGGGCGCGGCCGAATCGTCCTTCGACACGTGCGGCTCGAGCACGCGGCGCAGCGCCGCCGCATCCGCATTGCCGTTCATCGTGAGCCGCACCGCCTGCGCGTAGCGGCTACGCGCGCGTTCGAGATCCATCACCGTGTCGGCCGTGAAGCGGATGCCGCCGGTGAACGCATCGTTGCGCGCCTGCCCCTGCACGATCAGCAGTTCGTCTTCCTTGAACAGCGCCTTGTTCGCCTCGAACTGCTCGTTGAAGATCGTGATCTCGCACTGGCCCGAGCCGTCGTCGAGCAGCGCGATCAGCATCTTGCCGCGCTGGGTCATCTGCGTGCGCAGCGATGCGATGATGCCCGCGACGAGCTTGTCGCGCCCTTCCTTCAGGTCGCCGACCTTCTGCCGCACGAACCGGCGCACTTCGTCGCGATACGCGTCGAACAGGTGGCCGGACAGGTAGAAGCCGAGTGCGCCCTTCTCTTCCTGCAGGCGGCGCTTGTCGTCCCACGCGGGTTCGTCGACGAGCGCATGCGCGTGCGGCGACTCGGCGCCCATGTCGAACAGCCCGGCCTGCATCGCGTTCGCTTCGGCCTGGTCGGCCGCTTCCATCGCGAGCGGCACCGACGCAATCAGCTGCGCGCGGTTCGCGTTCAGCGAATCGAACGCGCCGGCGCGGATCAGCGCCTCGACCGTGCGGCGGTTGACGACGCGCCGGTCGATCCGCTCGCAGAAGTCGAACAGGTCGGTGAACGGCTTTTCGTCGCGGGCGCGCAGGATCTCCTCGATCGCGTTCTGGCCGCTGCCCTTCACCGCGCCGAGACCGTAGCGGATCGTGCGCGAGCGCTTGCCGTCGGCTTCGGCGACCGGCTCGAATCGGTAATGCGATGCGTTGATGTCCGGCGGCAGCACGGCGAGGTTGTTCACGACGCAGTCGTCGTACAGGATCTTCACCTTGTCGGTGTCGTCCATCGCGAGCGTCATGTTGGCCGCCATGAATTCGGCCGGATGGTGCGCCTTCAGCCACGCGGTGTAATACGCGAGCAGCGCATAGGCGGCCGCGTGCGACTTGTTGAAGCCGTAGCCCGCGAACTTCTCCATCAAGTCGAAGATCTCGTCGGACTTCTCGCGCGTCAGGCCGTTCTTCGCCGCACCCTCGGCGAAGATCTCGCGGTGCTTGGCCATCTCCTCGGGCTTCTTCTTGCCCATCGCGCGACGCAACAGGTCGGCGCCGCCGAGCGAGTAGCCGCCGATGATCTGCGCCATCTGCATCACCTGCTCCTGATAGACCATGATGCCGTAGGTCTCTTTCAGGACGGGTTCGACGCGCGGATCCGGATAGTCGACCTTCTCGCGGCCGTGCTTCCGTGCGCAGAAGCTCGGGATCAGGTCCATCGGGCCCGGACGGTACAACGACACGAGCGCGATGATGTCCTCGAAGCGGTCGGGCTGCGCATCCTTCAGCATGCCCTGCATCCCGCGGCTTTCCAGCTGGAACACGGCGACCGTGTTGGCCTTCTTCAGGATCTGGAACGACGCCGGATCGTCGAGCGGCACCTGCGCGAGCGACCAGTCGGCCTTCGACGCATCGAGGCGGCGAATGTAGCGCTCGGCCCAGTCGAGGATCGTCAGCGTCGTGAGACCCAGAAAGTCGAACTTCACGAGGCCGACGGCTTCGACGTCGTCCTTGTCGTACTGGCTGACGACGCCGCCGTCGTCGCCCTGCGTGTACAGCGGGCAGAAATCGGTCAGCTTGCCGGGCGCGATCAGCACGCCGCCCGCGTGCATCCCGACGTTACGCGTCAGGCCCTCGACGCGCTGCGCGAGGTCGAGCAGCTGGTGCACTTCGTCCTCGTGGTCGTAGCGCTCCTGCAGCTGCGGCTCTTCCTTCATCGCGTCGGCGATGGTCACGTGCTTGCCCGGCTTGAACGGGATCAGCTTCGCGACGCCGTCGGTGAACATGTAGCCGAGATCGAGCACGCGGCCGATGTCGCGCACGGCCGCCTTCGCGGCCATCGTGCCGAAGGTGGCGATCTGCGACACGGCATCCGCGCCGTATTTTTCCTTCACGTACTGGATCACGCGATCGCGGCCGTGCTGGCAGAAGTCGATGTCGAAGTCGGGCATCGACACGCGTTCCGGATTCAGGAATCGCTCGAACAGCAGGTTGTAGCGCAGCGGGTCCAGATCGGTAATGCCGAGCGCGTACGCGACCAGCGAACCGGCACCCGAGCCGCGGCCCGGACCGACCGGCACGCCGTTGTTCTTCGCCCAGTTGATGAAGTCGGCCACGATCAGGAAGTAGCCCGGGAAGCCCATCTTCGTGATGGTCCCGCACTCGAATTCGAGCCGCTTGTAGTACGTGTCGCGCTGCGCGTCGCGCTCCGTCGCATCCGGATACAGCTGTTCGAGGCGCTTCTCGAGCCCCTCCTTCGACAGCTGGACGAGGTAGTCGTCGAGCGACATGCCGTCCGGCGTCGGGAACAGCGGCAGCTTCGGCTTGCCGAGTTCGAGCTTCAGGTTGCAGCGCTTCGCGATCTCGACCGTGTTCGCGACCGCCGACGGCAGGTCGGCGAACAGCGCGACCATCTCGTCCTGCGTGCGGAAGTACTGATCGGTCGTGAAGCGCTTCTGGCGCCGCGGATTCGCGAGCATGTCGCCTTCCGAGATGCACACGCGCGCTTCGTGCGCGGTGAAATCGTCGTCGGTCATGAACTGCGTCGGATGCGTCGCGACGACCGGCAGCTTCAGCGACGCGGCGAGCGTCGCGGCCTGCTGGATGTACGCCTCGGCGCCCGGCTGGCCGTAACGCTGCAGCTCGATGTAGAAGCCGCCCGGGAACACTTTCGCCCAGCGCTCGGCGTGCCGGCGCGCGGCCTCCTCGTTACCGGCCGCGAACGCGAGCCCGATATCGCCCTGCTGCGCGCCCGAAAGCGCGAGCAGCCCTTGCGACAGCTCGCCGTCGAGCCAGCTCGCGTCGAGCTCCGCGCGGCCGCGGTACTGGTTCGTGAGCCACGCCTTCGACAGCAGTTCGCACAGGTTCAGGTAGCCGGTCTTGTCCTTCACCAGCAGCAGCAGGCGCGACGGTTTGTCGCGATCGTCCGGATTGGTGATCCAGACGTCGCAGCCGGCGATCGGCTTGATGCCCTTGCCGCGGGCTTCCTGGTAGAAACGGACGAGGCCGAACGCGTTGCCGAGATCGGTGAGGGCGAGCGCGCCCTGGCCGTCTGCGGCCGCCGCCTTGACGATGTCGTCGAGACGCACGATGCCGTCGGCAATCGAGAATTCGGAGTGAACGCGAAGATGGACGAAGCGGGGATCTGACATGGGCGTTATTGTAGCCGCGTCGCCGCGCAGGCTGCCCAAAAAATCCCCGCGCCCGGCCGTTCGGCCGATGCGCGCGACGCCGGCCGAACGGCCGGGTGCCGGCAGACGTGCAGTTTGCGGGATAATACGGGTTTTCGAATCACCGCCCCGGCTTCGCACCCTTTTTTGCGGGGCCGCCGTGCGCCCGCCGCACGGCCGCGGCCGTTTTCCCGTCGGACCACCATGACCATCGTCAACCTCGCCGCCTACCACTTCGTGTCGCTCGACGCGACCGAGCAATGGCGCCCGCTCGTCACCGCCCGCTGCAACGAACTCGGCCTGCGCGGCACGATCCTGCTCGCGCCGGAAGGCATCAACCTGTTCATCGCCGGCCCGCGCGACGCGACCGACGCTTTCATCGACTACCTCCGCCACGATCCGCTGTTCGAAGGCAAGTTCGCGACGCTGCAGTTCAAGGAGAGCCTGTCCGACTCGCAGCCGTTCCGCCGGATGCTCGTGCGCCTGAAGCGCGAGATCATCACGATGAAGAAGCCCGCGATCAAGCCGGAGCTCGGCCGCGCTCCGTCGGTCGACGCGCACACGCTGAAGGCGTGGCTCGACCGCGGCCACGACGACGCCGGCCGCCCGGTCGTGATGCTCGACACGCGCAACGCGTTCGAAGTGGACGTCGGCACGTTCGACGACGCGCTCGACTACCGGATCGACAAGTTCAGCGAGTTCCCGGAAGTGATCGACGCGAACCGCGCCGATCTCGAGGGCAAGACGGTCGTGTCGTTCTGCACCGGCGGCATCCGCTGCGAGAAGGCGGCGATCCACATGAAGGAAATCGGCATCGAGAACGTGTACCAGCTCGAGGGCGGGATCCTGAAGTATTTCGAGGAAGTCGGCGGCGCGCACTATCACGGCGACTGCTTCGTGTTCGACTACCGCACCGCGCTGAACCCGCAACTGCAGCCGACCGAGAACGTCACGTGCTTCGCGTGCCGCGCGGTCGTCACGCCGGAAGCCCAGCAAGCGCCGAGCTACGTGCCCGGCAAGTCGTGCCCGGCCTGCGCGCAGGCAGCCAGCGCCGCGTAAGCGCCCGTCGCACCGCGTCCCGATGAACGGCTACCGCGGCCGCTTCGCGCCGTCGCCCACCGGCCCGCTGCATTTCGGCTCGCTGGTCGGCGCGCTCGCGAGCTGGCTCGACGCGCGCGCGCACGGTGGCGCATGGCTCGTGCGCATCGAGGACATCGACGGCCCACGCACGGTGCCCGGCGCCGCCGACGACATCCTCGCGACGCTCGCGCATTTCGGCATGACGCCCGACGAGCCGCCCGTGTGGCAAAGCACGCGCGAGGCCGACTATGCGGCCGCGCTCGAACGGCTCGTCGCCGCGGGGCTCGTCTATCCGTGCGGCTGCACGCGCAAGGAAATCGCCGATTCGCTGCGTGCCGCGCACGAGCGCCACACGACGCTCGCCTACCCGGGCACCTGCCGCACCGGCCTGCACGGCAAGCCCGCCCGCGCGTGGCGGCTGCGCGTGCCGGACGGCGACGCGGCGCTCGTCACGTTCGACGACCGCTGGCAGCACACGCAAGCGCAGAACCTCGCGACCGAGGTCGGCGATTTCGTGCTGAAGCGCGCCGACGGCCAATGGGCGTATCAGCTCGCGGTCGTGGTCGACGATGCCGACGCGGGCATCACGCACGTCGTGCGCGGCGCCGACCTGCTCGACTCGACCGCGCGCCAGATCTACCTGCAGCGCTGTCTCGGCGTGCCGACGCCGGCGTACCTGCACGTGCCCGTCGTCGTCGACGCGAACGGCGAAAAGCTCAGCAAGCAGACGGGCGCGATCGCGCTCGAGCGCGACGATCCGCTGCCGGCGCTGCGCGCCGCCGCCGCGCATCTCGGCCTGTGGGCCGACGGCGATCCGTCGATCGATACGCTCGATGCGTTCTACGCGGCCGCGACCGACGCGTGGGCGCGTCGCTTCGGGCCACGCGCCGGTTGAGGCGCTCGCGGGACACCCGTTCGTGTCGACCGTGTTCCTGCGTCCGTCAGCGGTGAGTCCGGTCGCATGCAAGCGTGATGGCAGCCTGAACGGAACGCCCGCCGGCGACACGGCATCGGAGTAGTCCCGCAGGCTGCCCCCGCCCCACGCGACAAGTCGCCGCCCATCCCGCCCGCTCCTTCACGAATCGTCTCGCCCAATGAAAAACGGGCACATGCTCATCGCATGCACCCGTTTCCGCGGCAGCGCTCGCGCGCCGCACCGACCGCCTGAACCGCCTGCTTACGCCGACGGCTTGCGCGGCATCCCGAAGCCGCCCAGCAGCGCGGCGACCTGACGCTTCGGCCCCTTCTTCTCGGGCTGCTGCGCGGACTTCGTATCTTCCGGCTGCTTCGCCGGCGCCGACGGTTCGTACGGCTTCAGGAAGAAGTCGTCGACCGGCGCCTCGTGACGACGGTGATGGCCGCGCTCGGACCCGCCCGAACGACGCCCCGACGCGCCGCGATGCTCGTCGCGATCGCGACGGCTGCCGCGATCACCGCGCTCACTACGGTCGCCCCCGCGCTCGCCGCCACGATCGTCGTGACGATGGCGCGCCGGCTTGTCGAGCGCGAGCGTCTGCACCTCGAGCGGACGCTTGATCAGTTTTTCGATATCGGCGAGCTGCTTGCGCTCGTTCGGGCTGCACAGCGACAGCGCATCGCCCGTCGCACCCGCGCGGCCCGTGCGGCCGATCCGGTGCACGTAGTCTTCCGCGTTGAACGGCAGGTCGAAGTTGATCACGGCCGGCAGTTCGGCGATGTCGAGGCCGCGCGCGGCCACGTCGGTCGCGACCAGCGCCTCGATCTCGCCGCGCTTGAACGCGTCGAGGGCCTGCATCCGCTCGATCTGCGTCTTGTCGCCGTGGATCGCCGACGCGACCACGCCGTCGCGCTCGAGGTTGCGGGCCAGCCGGCTCGCGCCGATCTTGCTGTTGCAGAACACGATCACCTGCTTGAGCCCGCGATCGCGCAGCAGCTGCACGACGGCGGCCTGCTTGTCGCCTTCGGCGACGTCGTAGACGATCTGCGTGACGTTCGCGTTGGTCGAGTTGCTGCGCGCGACCTCGATCGTCTGCGGGTTGCGCAGGTAGGTCGACGCGAGCTTCTTGATTTCCGGCGAGAAGGTGGCCGAGAACAGCAGCGTCTGGCGTTCCTTCGGCAGCAGGTTCAGGATGCGCTGCAGGTCCGGCAGGAAGCCCATGTCGAGCATCCGGTCGGCCTCGTCGAGCACGAGCATCTGCACCTGCCCGAGGTTCGCTGTCTTTTGCTGCACGTGGTCGAGCAGGCGGCCCGGCGTCGCGATCAGGATCTCGACGCCGCGGCGCAACTCGGCCATCTGCGGGTTCATGTCGACGCCGCCGAACACGACCGCGCTGCGCAACGGCGTGTGCTTGCCGTATGCATGCACGTTCGCGGCGACCTGATCGGCGAGTTCGCGGGTCGGCGTGAGGATCAGCGCGCGCACCGGGTGGCGCGCGGGTGATGCGCTCGTGTTGGCCTGCGGCAGCAGGCGCTGGAGGATCGGCAGCGAGAAACTCGCGGTCTTGCCGGTGCCCGTTTGCGCGGCGCCCATGACGTCGCGGCCGGCGAGCACGACCGGAATGGCCTGCGCCTGGATCGGCGTCGGCGTCGTATAGCCCTGCTCCGCAATGGCTTTCAGGATATCGGCGGCAAGGCCGAATTGATCGAAGGTTGCGTCGACTGGCTTGGCGACAGAATCGGACATGGTGGCGTTTCGCTCAAAAGGCGCGGCGGGGACTTCGTGCGTCAGGCCGGCCGGGCCTGCGCTCATCACATTTCGGAAGTAGACGGAGCCGCGGCGCGCCGCGCGGCGCCGCTCTGGCGCTCGGGACCGGTTCAATTCGAACATCGGGCGCCACAGGCCGTGCGGACTCCGTTCGGCGCGAATGCCGGCGGAAAGGGCCGTATTGTAGCACTGCGCAGCAATCTGTCCGTGACAACGCCGCGAACGGCCCCGGCGGCGGCTCGCGGCGTGCGCCGGCAGGCCGGCGCGGGGCGGATGCGTCGTGCGATCGGGCTATCTCGATCGGCTGATGGTGGAAATACGGGGTCGAATCTCGGGCATCTGCCGCGAGGAATCAGCCGGCGGCCGGCGAGCCCGGGCGCCGCCGGCGCCACCTTCCGGTCAGAGGTCGAACCCGGCTGCCCGCACCGATCGCGGCAACCGGCACGCCCGCGCGGCGCAGCCGATCGCGCGCCGCGTTCAACCCTTCTTCTTTTTCTTCTTCTCGACCTGCACGCAGTCGCTCAGCAGCGGTGCCGCGTTCTGGTCGGCGATCTCGTCGCGCAGCGTCCCTTCCTTGCCCTTCGTCCACCAGGTATAGCGTCCGGCCTGGTAACGCGCGCCCGACGCCGAAACGGTATCGACGAACAGCAGCTGCTGCCCGTTGACCGGCACCAGTGCGAAGCTCTGGCCGTTGCCCGCGCGCCAGTACGACACGCGTACGGGCTGTTTCTGGTTCGCGCACTGATAGAGGGTCTGCACGCGCGCATCGGCGTCGATCTCCTCGACGGTCAGTTGCGCGGCCTGCGCGACGGAAACGGCGGTGCCGGCCAGCGCGAGCGCGGCAAGGGTGTGACGAATCATGCAGTTCCTCTCACGAGACGGGTGGAAGCGCGCCCTCGCGGGACGCGCGATTGTCGTTGGTTAGGGATCGAGGGTTCGCCCGTCAGGGATCGATGACGTCGGCGCACGCGTCGGTCGGCGCGGCCGCGACGTGGCCGACGAGCGGCACGATCTTCAGCCCGGCCGATGCGACCCGGCACGGCGCGGCCGCGAGGCCGCACCCCGCGAGACTCGCGACCAGCGCCAGCGCGGCGCCCAGCTTGCCGAGCCGTCCGATCCGCTGCCATGTCGACGCCATCGCGCTCTCCTGGTCCGGTCAGCGTGCCGACACGGGCCGCACGGCCGCCGCGGCGCGCTTCGCGCGTTCGCGGGCTTCGTCGACGGTCGCGCCGGTCGCGAGCGCGACGCCCATGCGCCGCTTCGCGAAGCTTTCCGGTTTGCCGAACAGGCGCAGGTCGGCGCCCGGCACGGCCAGCGCGTCGCGCACGCCCTCGAACGCGATACCGCGCTCGTCGAGCCCGCCGTAGATCACCGCGGACGCGGCCGGCGAGCCGAGCGCCGGATCGACCGGCAGCCCGAGAATCGCGCGCGCGTGCAGTTCGAACTCCGACTGGCGCTGCGACGCGAGCGTGACGAGGCCGGTGTCGTGCGGCCGCGGGCTCACCTCGGAGAACCAGACTTCGTCGCCGCGCACGAACAGCTCGACGCCGAACAGCCCGCGCCCGCCGAGCGCCTCGGTCACCTTGTGCGCGATCTCGCGCGACTTTTCCAGCGCGACGGCGCTCATCGGCTGCGGCTGCCACGATTCGACGTAGTCGCCCGCCACCTGCACGTGCCCGACCGGCTCGCAGAAGTAGGTGCGCGTCTCGAGCGTCGCGGGGTCGATCGCGCGCACGGTCAGCTGCGTGATCTCGTAGTCGAAATCGACGAAACCCTCGACGATCACGCGGCCGTGGTTCACGCGGCCGCCCGCCATCGCGTAGTCCCAGGCGGGCTTCACGTCGGCCTCGGTCCGCACGACCGACTGTCCCTTGCCCGACGACGACATCACCGGCTTCACGACGCACGGCATGCCGATCTTCGCGACGGCCGCGCTGAATGCGTCGAACGAATCGGCGAACGCGTACGGCGAAGTTGCCAGCCCGAGTTCCTCGGCCGCGAGACGGCGGATGCCTTCGCGGTTCATCGTGAGCTGCGTCGCGCGTGCGGTCGGGATCACCTCGGCCAGGCCGGCCGCCTCGATCGCCGCGAGCGCATCGGTTGCGATCGCCTCGATCTCCGGCACGATCAGGTGCGGACGCTCGGCCTCGACGACCGCGCGCAGCGCGGCGGCGTCGGTCATGTCGATCACGTGCGCGCGATGCGCGACCTGATGGCCCGGTGCGTCCGGATAGCGGTCGACCGCGACGACTTCGACGCCGAGCCGCTGCAACGCGATGATGACTTCCTTGCCGAGTTCGCCCGCGCCGAGCAGCATGACGCGCGTGGCCGAGGGTGAGAGCGGCGTACCGAGCCGCTGACCGATCTGCATGTGATTTCCCGCTGGTTCTGTTGGAGGACGAAAACGGCTTCGATGTTAACACGCACACCCGACGCACACCTCACGCGCACCCGCGCCGGTCCGGCCGGTTTCGTCGCATCGCCCCCCGCAGCGCGAGGCTCGCGGGCGGATTGCGAACGTTTTCACGCGCGAAGTGTCGGCTCGCCTCGCGCGGGGCGGGTGCGTTACTCTTACGCCTTGATCAGAATCCGATGAGGAACGAGGCTCATGTCCCACCTGTCCGCCGCCGCACGCGCACGCACCGGCCTGCTTCGCCCGCTGCGCGCGCCGCTCTGCGCGTTGACGCTTGCCACGCTTCTCGCCGCCTGCGCGATGCCGACCCACCCCGATTCCGCCGCCCCCGCACCCGACCCGTACAACCCCGCCGCCGTCCAGCTGCTCGACGACACGAGCTGGGAACTCACGAGTTGGGTGAACGCCGACGGCACGCCGCGCACGATTCCGCACGGCGACAACGGCGAGCCGATCAAGCTCGCGCTGTCCACCGAAGCGGGCGTCCGGCGCGCCAGCGGCTTTTCGGGCTGCAACCGCTATACGGGAACCTATGCGCTGAAGAACGGCCTGCTGAGCTTCGGGCCGCTCGCCGGCACGCGCATGGCATGCACGAACACGCTCGGCGGCCAGCTCGAGCACGCGTACCTCGATGCGCTCGCGCACATCGGGAAGACCGGCGTGCAGATGCGCGAGCCGCAGCAGTTGCAGATCGTGACCGAAGCCGGCGCGACGCTGACCTTCACGCGCCGGAGCCCCTGATGCAGCGCGCGGGCGAAGGCCGATCGGCCGCCTTCGCCGCGCGCGGATCCCGGACGCATGCGTCCCGCGGCCTGGAAGCGCTTCGACGCCTTCAAACTGCCTTAGAGTCCTGTTCGTCGGCCGGTTAAACTCGGCGGGTCGCGCACCGCGCTCCCCGCCCTCTTCCTGTTTCATCAAAGCATGCACACGGTTGTCTTCGGCTGGTTCGGCATCTCCGCCGTCTGGTTCCTCCTTCTCATCTGGCGTCTCGTTCAGGCGATGCTGCCCGGCGGCGGCGGACTCGCCGGCCGCGGCTCGATTCGCCTGTGGCTCGGCTTCGCGGCCGTGTTCGTCGCGACCTGCGCGCTGACGAGCCCGCTGTCGGGCCCCGACTCGAATGCGCTCGGCCACGCGTTCTCGAACGGCTTCGCGCATGTGCTCGGCCCGATCGGCACGCCGGTCGCGATGGTCGTGCTGTTCTTCGCGGGCCTGCCGTGGCTGACCGGCATCGGCTGGCGGCAGTTCGCCGCGTGGGTCGACACGTCGTTCGGCGTCAAGCTCGCGCGCGACGTCGACGACGACGACGTGCGCGGCGTTGCCGACCTGCCGCGCAGCGCGCTGCATCGCGACGACGACATCGTGCAGCCGACCACCGCCCATACCGTCAACTCGATGGCGCCGCGGCAAAACGGCCGGTATTCGCGCCCGACGTTGTGGAAGCCCGATCCGCAGGCGCGGCCGAAGCCGCGCAGCAAGCCCGCGCCGCGTCCGCTCGCCGAGCCGGTCGCGCCGACGGGCTGGCTGAAGCCAACGTCGGCCAATCGCATGCCGCCGCCGCCCGCACCGGGCGCGACGAGCGCCATGCCGCCCCCGACGACCGGCAGCACCGCCAGCCTCGCGCGCGCCGCCGCGAACAGCCAGGTGCCGCGCCCGAGTCCGGCCCCGCTGCCGGCCGGGTTCGAGCCCGTTCGGCCGCAACCGACCGCCGCGCGACCGGCCGCAGCCGCGCTGAAGCAACCGGCCGCGCCGCGCACCGCGGTCACGCCGCGCCCGGCCGCCGCGACGCCGCCGCGCACGCCCGCCCGCCCGGTGACGGGCGTCGGCGCCGCCGGCCAGTCGCCGGACGCCGCACGACGCCGCCCCGCGCCGCCGGCCCCGGCACGCGCGCCGCTCTACGCGTGGGTGCAACAGCCCGCGGAGCCGATCACGCCGGCACCGAGCGTTCACGACACGCTGCGCTCGATCGAAGCCAGTACCGCGCAGTGGGCGACGCTGGACGGTGTGCGGCAGGCCGATGTGTCGTCGGCACCGGCCGCCGCGGCGACCGTGGCCGGCGCGGTTGCAGCGGCGGGCAGCGTCGCCGCGTCGGCGTCGACGGCCGTACCGGCCGGAATCGTTGCGGACGCGCATCAGGCCTCGCCCCGCGACGCAGTCCGTCCGGACGCGCACGAAGCCGCGCCGGCCTATGACGACGCACCGATCGTGCTGGATGCATTCATGCCGGCGGAGCCGAGCATGCGCGTGCCTGCTGTCGATACGGATGGCGTGGCATTCGACGAGGCCGTGACGCCATCCGACGACTCACCGATCGTGCTGGATGCGTTCATGCCGGCCGAGCCGGGCGTGCGCGTGCCTGCTGTCGATACGGGTACTCCGGTGTTCGACGAGGCCGTGCGGCATGCCATGCCGGATCCTGGCGTCGAAACCGATGCGCCGACGCGTCACGCGGACCGCGAGCATCGGCATGGCGCCGATGCACCAGCCGCGCCGGCATTCGATGCCCCGATCGACTTTGCGCCTTGGGAAGACATCGTCAGCCCGCCGGTTTCCAGGCTCGGCGCGCCGCATGAAAGCCCGATTGCCGCACCACCGTCGGACGCGGATGAGTCGGTGGCCGCGAGCGCAGCGGTCGGTACGCCTTCGGCCGCTGTCACGTCGACCGTGAGCGCCACGGGCCGCACCGTCGATGCGAAGGATGCGGCAACGGCCGCCGGAATTGCCGGCCAGGTCCAATCGCAAGCTCCGGCGCTTGCCGATACCGCCGTATCGGTCGTCGCTGAAGAACACGCGCACGCGACGCAGGATGTCGTGAAGCCGGTCCAGCCGGTCACGCCGCCTCCCCTCTCCGCTTCGTCGATCGCGGCAACGCCGACGCAGCCGCGTGCCGATGCAGTGCCCGTCGCAGCAGCGACGACGGCAGCCTCGGCCGCGTCGAACACGGCACCGGCCGGCGCCGTGACGGGAACGGTCTGGCACGCGGCAGCAAAGCACGGTAGCGAAACCGCTCCGTTGCCTGCAGGCATGCAACGCGCCACGCCACCGGCACCGGCGGCGGCGGCGGCGGCGGCAACGGTGACACCGGCCGCCGCGGCCATGCAACCTGCGTCCGTCGACGCCGCTGCCTCCTCCGCATCATGGTCGAAGCCGTTGTCCGCTGAGCCCTTCGCTGGTGCGCAGACGACCTCGGCAGCTGACGCGTCGTCGCCCGTCGGCAGCGCATCCGGTTCTGCCGCGCCGGTGCCCGCGAACACGCCGAACAGCACGCCTGTCGCCGCAGCGCCTGCGTTTGCCGGCATGACAACGGCACAACCTTTTGCGGCCGCGCAAAACGCAGCGGCTG
The DNA here is from genome assembly GCF_003853505.1 of Burkholderia sp. Bp9015. Lineage (NCBI taxonomy): Bacteria > Pseudomonadati > Pseudomonadota > Betaproteobacteria > Burkholderiales > Burkholderiaceae > Burkholderia > Burkholderia sp. Bp9015. Next base: position 90,207 of record NZ_QTPZ01000011.1, on the reverse strand, counting down.
CGGCTTCCGCCCTGACGTCTGCGGCGGGCGCTTCCGGCCCGGCCACCGCGCAGCCTTTCGCATCCGCGCCGACCGTGGCAGCCGCCACGGCGCCTGCATCTACTGGCACGTCCTTCAGCGCAACCGGATCGCAACCTGTGCAACGCACGCCGGTGTCGCCTGCCGCCGCGTCTTTCGCCTCGTCGGGCAGCGCATTGGCCGCAGCGTCGACCGCATCGGCGACGCCTTCGGCAGCATCGACCACCCGCATGCCTGACGGTTCGGCATTCGGTGTGCCGGCCGCGACGACTGGAGCGACGCAGACGACAACCGGCGCCGCGCCTGTCGCTGCCACTGCCATCGCCCCGACACCGTCTTCCGGCGCACTCGCCCCGATGAACACGGTCGCCGTTGCCGCGCCCGCCGCGTTCGGCGCCACGCCTGCCGCGACAAATGGCGCGCCAGCCTCCTTCGCCGCTGCCCCGGCCGCGACGGCACCGGCCGCGTCGCCGACTTCCGCGCCCCCGTCGGTCTCGGCATTGCCGACCTACTCCGTGCCGGGCGGATCCGTCGACACGGCGACACCGGCGCAATCCATCGCGTCCGCACCGCTGCCGCAGGCCCCGTCGTTCACGACCCCGCCGGCTCCCGCCGCTGCGCCGGCGAGTTGGTCGATGTCCGACATCGGCACGACGCCCACGACAACCGGCATCACGATCCCGGCCGCCACGACCGTGCCGCTTCCGACCGCAACGCCTCCCGCGGCCACCGTGCCGCCGGCACCGGCGGAATCGGGCGCCCCGGCCGCCGACGCATCGACCGCGCCCGCGCGCCAGCCGCGCCCGAACGCGTTCGAATTCCACGCACCCGCGTCGTTCAACGTGGAGTTGCCGACGCTCGACCTGCTCGAGCCCGCGTCCGACGACGTCGAAACGATCACCGAGGAACACCTCGCGCAGACGGCCCAGGTCATCGAGCAGCGCCTGCAGGAGTTCAAGGTGCCGGTGACGGTGGTCGGCGCATCGGCCGGCCCGGTGATCACGCGCTTCGAGATCGAACCCGCGCTCGGCGTGCGCGGCAGCCAGATCGTCGGCCTGATGAAGGACCTGTCGCGCGGCCTCGGCCTCACGTCGATCCGCGTCGTCGAGACGATTCCCGGCAAGACCTGCATGGGCCTCGAGCTACCGAACGCGAAACGCCAGATGATCCGCCTGTCGGAAATCCTCGAGTCGCGCCAGTACCAGCATTCGGCGTCGCAGCTGACGATCGCGATGGGCAAGGACATCACCGGCCACCCGGTCGTCACCGATCTCGCGAAGGCGCCGCACATGCTGGTCGCCGGCACGACGGGTTCGGGCAAGTCGGTCGCGATCAACGCGATGATCCTGTCGCTGCTGTACAAGGCGACGCCCGAGGACGTGCGGCTGATCATGATCGATCCGAAGATGCTCGAGCTGTCGGTCTACGAAGGCATCCCGCACCTGCTCGCGCCGGTCGTCACCGACATGAAGCTCGCGGCGAACGCACTGAACTGGTGCGTCGGTGAAATGGAGAAACGCTACCGGCTGATGTCGGCCGTCGGCGTGCGCAATCTCGCGGGCTTCAACCAGAAGATCCGCGACGCGGAGGCGAAGGAAAAGAAGATCGGCAACCCGTTCTCGCTGACGCCCGACGATCCCGAGCCGCTGTCGAAGCTGCCGCTGATCGTCGTCGTGATCGACGAGCTGGCCGACCTGATGATGGTCGCCGGCAAGAAGATCGAGGAGCTGATCGCCCGTCTCGCGCAAAAGGCGCGCGCGGCCGGCATCCACCTGATCCTCGCGACCCAGCGCCCGTCCGTCGACGTGATCACCGGCCTCATCAAGGCGAACATCCCGACGCGCGTCGCATTCCAGGTGTCGTCGAAGATCGACTCGCGCACGATCCTCGACCAGATGGGTGCCGAATCGCTGCTCGGCCAGGGCGACATGCTGTTCCTGCCGCCGGGCACGGGCTACCCGCAGCGCGTGCACGGCGCGTTCGTCGCGGACGAGGAAGTGCACCGGATCGTCGAATACCTGAAGCAGTTCGGCGAGCCGCAGTACGAGGAAGGAATTCTCGACGGCCCGGCCGCCGACGGTGCGACGCAGGACCTGTTCGGCGAAGCGCCGGATGCGGAAGCCGATCCGCTGTACGACGAAGCGGTCGCGTTCGTCGTGCGCACGCGGCGCGCGTCGATCTCGTCGGTGCAGCGCCAGTTGCGCATCGGCTACAACCGCGCCGCGCGCCTCGTCGAGCAGATGGAGGCGGCCGGACTGGTGTCGCCGATGGGCATCAACGGCAGCCGCGAGGTGCTCGTGCCGGCGGCGGCCGACTGAGCATGGCGGCAGCACGGCCGCCGACGATCGATCCGGGCGCCCCGCGCAAGCGGCCGCCCGGACGAACAAGGGCGCTGCCTCGGCAGCGCCCTTTTTTGATGGACGGCGATTTACAGCGCCGCCGGCACCAGCTTGAAGTCGACCGGGCTGCCGACCACGACCTTCTGCGGATTCGCGCCGAGCTGCCCCGTTTGGACGTCGCGGCTGAACACGTAGAACGTGTCGCTGTCCTGGTTGCCGACGATCAGCCACTTGCCGGTCGGATCGATCAGGAATTCACGCGGCGTCCTGCCGAGGCTCGACTGGCGCCCGACGGTCTTCAGCCGGCCGTCGGCCTGGTTCACCGCGTAGATCACGATTTCGTTCACGTCGCCGCGATTGCTCGCGTACAGGAAGCGGCCGTCCGGCGACAGGTGGAGCGCGCCGCCGCCGACCTTGCCCTTGAAGCCCGGCACCGTCATCGGCAGCGTCTCGACCGGCGTCAGCTTGCCGTCGCGGTAGCCGAACACCTCGACCGACGCGTTGAGTTCGCTCGTCACGTACGCGAACCGGCCGTCGGCGCCGAATACCATGTGACGCGGGCCGGAGCCGGCCTTCACCGGCGTGTAGCGCGTGTCGGTCGGGCTGATCAGCCCGCGGCTGCCGTCCACCGTGTAGCGGTAGCCGTAGAGCTTGTCCGCGCCGAGGTCCTGCACGAACAGGTAGCGGCCGTCGGGGGAGAACACTGTCGAGTGCACGTGCGCGCCATCCTGGCGCCCCTTCACGGGCCCCGTGCCCTCGTGATGCACCGTCAGCACGGCCGGGCCGGCCGCGCCGCCGTCGCGGATCGGGAACACGGCGAAGCTGCCGCCCGGATCGGCCGCGACCGAGTAGTTGGCCGTGACGAGGTACTTGCCGTCCGGTGACAGCGCGAGATAGCAAGGATCGTTCCCTTCCGACGACACGCGGTCGATGAACGTGAGCGCCCCCGTCTTCGGATCGAAGCCGAACGCGCTGATGCCGCCGCGCTGCGCGGCTGGCCCGTTGTCGCCGGGCAGTTCGTTGACCGCGTAGACGGTGCGACCGTCGCGGCTCGGCAACAGGTAGGACGGATTCACGGTCTTCGCCGACGACACGGGCGCGATGCTGCCCGTTTTCGTATCGAAGCGGTACACGTAGATCCCGTCGCTGCCGTGCCCCGTATAGGTGCCGACGAGCAGGTTGTAGACGCCGTCGGCCGGTGCCGGCGATTGTTGTGCGAAGGCGTGGGTCGCGGACAAGGAAAGCACGAGCGCGAAACCTTTCATCCAGTGAGCGAACCTAAGCGGGAACCCTCGTGTCGAAGCGCGCGCGTCACGCTCGCGTAAACGGTTGGGCATTGAATCCTCCTTGCATCGAGTCGCTTCAAGTGTTGAGATAGGACGAAACGCCGGCCGTTCATGCGCTCCGCCGCCCGGGCGAGTATACGGGGCGCGACGCCGGCGCGTGAAGCCCGGGCGCCGCAGCCCTGCATCGTGAACTCGAATATCCAAGGACCGCTTGCCCATGCCCGCCCTGATCGAAGACTACGCCCTCGTCGGCGACGGCCACACTGCCGCGCTGATCTCGAAAGACGGCTCCGTCGACTGGCTGTGCTGGCCCCGCTTCGATTCGGGCGCCTGTTTCGCGGCGCTGGTCGGCACGCCCGAGCACGGCCGCTGGCTGCTCGCGCCGGCCGCCGACGCCGCGATCACGCACACGACGCGCCGCTATCGCGGCGACACGCTGATCCTCGAAACCGACTACGAAAGCGCCGACGGCGCGGTCACCGTGATCGACTTCATGCCGCCCGGCAACGGCTGGTCCGAACTGGTGCGGATCGTCGTCGGCCGCCACGGCACGATGAAGATGCGCATGGAACTGGTGTTGCGCTTCGACTACGGTTTCTCGATCCCGTGGGTCACGCAGCTGACGCGCGAGGACGGCATGAAGGCGATCGCCGGCCCCGATACCGTCGTGCTGCGCACGCCGGTGCCGCTCACCGGCAAGAACCTCCATACGCTCGCGGAATTCACGGTGAGCGCCGACGAACGTGTGCCGTTTTCGCTCAGCTATGCGGCGTCGCACCTGCGGCTGCCGCCCGCGCGCGATCCGCTGTCGATGCTCGCGCGCACCGAGAACTACTGGCTCGAATGGTCGGGCCGCTGCCAGGTGCAGGGCCGCTACGCGGCCGCCGTGCGCCGTTCGCTGATCACGCTGAAGGCGCTCGCGTACGAGCCGACCGGCGGCATCGTCGCGGCGCCGACCACGTCGCTGCCCGAGAAGATCGGCGGCAACCGCAACTGGGACTACCGCTACTGCTGGCTGCGCGACGCGACGATCACGCTGCTCGCGCTGATGCGCGGCGGCTATTACGACGAGGCGCGCGCGTGGCGCACGTGGCTCGGCCGCGTGATGGCCGGCTCGCCCGAGCAGATCCAGATCATGTACGGGATCGCGGGCGAGCGCCGGCTGCCGGAAATGGAGCTCGACTGGCTGCCCGGCTACCAGGATTCGAAACCGGTGCGCGTCGGCAACGGCGCCGCGAACCAGCTCCAGCTCGACGTGTTCGGCGAAGTGATGGCCGCGCTGCACCTCGCGCGCGTGGGCGGCCTGCAGGCCGACGACACGGTGTGGTCCGTCCAGTGCTCGCTGCTCGACCATCTCGAGAAGATCTGGCGGGAACCCGACGAGGGCATCTGGGAGACGCGCGGCGGCCGCCGCCACTTCACGTTCTCGAAGGTGATGGCGTGGGTCGCGTTCGACCGCGCGATCAAGTCGGCGGAGATGTTCCGGCTGCCCGCGTCGCTCGACCGCTGGCGCGCGCTGCGCGACCGGATCCACGCGGACGTGTGCGACAACGCATGGCATGAAGGCAAACAGGCGTTTGCCCAGAGCTACGGCAGCGACGAGCTCGACGCGAGCGTGCTGCTGCTGCCGCTGCTCGGCTTCCTGCCGCCGGAAGACCCGCGCATCGTCGGCACGGTCGACGCGATCGAGCGGGAATTGCTGCACGACGGCCTCGTGATGCGCTACCGCACGACCGAGTACGACGACGGCCTGCCGCCGGGCGAAGGCACGTTCCTCGCGTGCAGCTTCTGGCTGGTCGACAACTACGCGCTGCTCGGCCGGATCGACGACGCGCACCGGCTGTTCAGCCGGCTGCTCGCGCTGTCGAACGACCTCGGGCTGCTCGCCGAGGAATACGATCCGGTCGATGGCCGGCTCGTCGGCAATTTCCCGCAGGCGTTCTCGCACGTGGCGCTCGTGCATACCGCGATGAACCTGATGCACCACGAAGAAGCGATGGCGCGCGCGGCCGGCCAGCCGGCGCCGGCCGTGGCGACGGGGCGCTGACCGGGGGTGGAGCGGCTTCTTCAGAGATCGTCAATTCGCAAACGTTTGATGAAAAATCGGAAAAATGTTGCATTGCAACATTGATCGTTGTCCGATATGATCGACTCGATTGTCCGGCCGCACTGCAACATGGCCGGTCGCTGACCCACACGGCACGCCGCGACGCCACACGCCCCTGCGCACCGTCCCCCAAGCGGGAGTAGTCTGCATGCTTTACCAACTGCACGAATTCCAGCGGGCGATGCTGAGCCCGCTCACGGCCTGGGCCCAGGCCGCCTCCAAGTCGTTCGCCAATCCGTCCAGCCCGTTCTCGCTGATGCCCGGCGCGCCGCGGATGGCCGCCGCGTACGAACTGATGTACCGGCTCGGCAAGGATTACGAGAAGCCCGAATTCAACATTCACCAGATCGTCAAGGACGGCCACAACATCCCGATCGTCGAGCAGACGATCATCGAGAAGCCGTTCTGCCGGCTGCTGCGTTTCAAGCGCTATTCGGACGACGCCGATGCCGTCACGCAGCTGAAGGACGAGCCGGTCGTGCTGGTCTGCGCGCCGCTGTCGGGCCACCACTCGACGCTGCTGCGCGACACCGTGCGCACGCTGCTGCAGGATCACAAGGTGTACATCACCGACTGGATCGATGCGCGGATGGTGCCGGTCGAGGTCGGCCCGTTCCACCTGCACGACTACATCGCGTACATCCAGGAATTCATCCGCCACATCGGCGCGCGCAACCTGCACGTGATCTCCGTGTGCCAGCCGACCGTGCCGGTGCTCGCGGCAATCTCGCTGATGGCGAGCCGCGGCGAGGACACGCCGCTCACGATGACGATGATGGGCGGCCCGATCGACGCGCGCCGCAGCCCGACGTCGGTGAATTCGCTGGCTACGCAACACTCGACCGCGTGGTTCGAGAACAACGTGATCCACACGGTGCCCGCGAACTATCCGGGCGAAGGCCGCCACGTGTATCCGGGCTTCCTGCAGCACACGGGCTTCGTCGCGATGAACCCGGAACGTCACGCGCAATCGCACTGGGACTTCTACCAGAGCCTGCTGCGCGGCGACGAGGACGACGCCGAGGCGCACCGCCGCTTCTACGACGAGTACAACGCGGTGCTCGACATGGCGGCCGAGTACTACCTCGAGACGATCCGCGTCGTGTTCCAGGAATTCCGGCTCGCGGAAGGCACGTGGGATGTCGCAGGCGAGCGCGTGCGTCCGCAGGACATCAAGCACACCGCGCTGATGACGATCGAGGGTGAACTCGACGACATCTCGGGCAGCGGCCAGACGCACGTCGCGCATGAGCTGTGCACGGGCATCCCGCAGGACGACCGCCGCAGCCTGACCGCCGAGAAGTGCGGTCACTACGGGATCTTTTCGGGCCGCCGCTGGCGCACGATCATCTATCCGCAGTTGCGCGACTTCATCCGCGAGCATGCGCCGGAACCGAAGAACGGCACGACGAAGTTGCCTCCCGATGCACAGGACGCGACCACGATCGGCGCCGTGCCGGCCGCCACGCCGCAGCCTGAAACGACGGCGCGCGCCACCGCCGCGAAGCGCACTCGCCCGAAAGCGCCGGCCGTGACGGTCGCACCCGCCAGGACGGCCGTCGCGAAGGCCGCACCTGCCGCGAAACGCGCAGGCAGCACGCGCGCCAAGCCCGCGCGGGCGCGCAAGGCCGCCTGACGCACCGCGTCCCGACGCAAAAACGCCGCCGGTGCTTGCGCACGGCGGCGTTTTTTTATCCGGCGGTCGCGCTCGCGGCGACTCATCGATTCATCGACGCGTCGGTTCATCGGCGCGTCGGTTCGACGGTTCGTCGACTCAGCGCCGCAGCAGATACGCGAGCAGCAACTCGGTGTTCATCCTGACCATCTCCGCGCGCTCGTCGGCTTCGCTGAAGTCGCGGCCGAGCGTCGCGGCGAGCGTGAAGCGGTTCGACACGATGTAATAGCCGAGCCCCGACAGCGTCACGTAGAAGCGCAGCGGATCGACGTCGCTGCGGAACAGCCCGGCTTTCTGGCCGCGCATCAGCACGTTGCCGAGCTTCGCGACGATCGGCGACATCATCTCGCGGATCCGCGTCGACTTGTGCAGGTAGCGCGCTTCGTGCAGGTTCTCGTTGTTGATGAGCCGCAGCAGCTCGGGATGATCGCGGTAGTAGTCCCACACGAAATGCGCGAGCCGCGTGACGGCCTCGACGGGCGCCACGCCATCCAGGTCGAGCACGCGCTCGGCCTCGGTCAGCGCGGAGAACGCGTGTTCGAGCACGGCCGTAAACAGCTGCTCCTTGCTGCCGAAGTAGTAATAGAGCATGCGCTCGTTGGTCTCGGCCCGGCGCGCGATCTGGTCGACACGTGCGCCGAACAGCCCTCCACCCGCGAACTCTTCGGCTGCCGCCATCAGGATGCGGCGGCGTGTACCTTCAGGATCTCTTTTGATTTTTGGCTGATTCATGGTGGCGTTTTGCTATGTGAGCCGCGTGATCCTGATCCGGACCGGCACCCCCACCGCCTCGGCGCCGGCTGCCCTGGAACGAGCGCGCCGCATGCGGCCGCCCTCCTGCTGAGCCCCTGCAAAAAAGCGGTTCGATTATGCGCACAGACAGCGTCCAGCGCAATGCGGGAAATCGGCGATAATCAAGGTTTGGCAAACCTTTCCGGCCGCGCCAGACGCGGCCGAGAGCCATTCGGCGCTGCTGCGCCCGTTGTCACCGTGACTGATTCCAAGACCCTCGCGGATCGCATCGAAGATCTGCTTCCCCAGACGCAATGCACGAAGTGCGGCTATAACGGCTGCCGTCCGTACGCCGAAGCGATCGCCGCCGGCGACGCGAACTACAACCAGTGCCCGCCCGGCGGCGCCGAAGGCATCGCACGCCTCGCGCGCCTGCTCGGCAAGCCCGTGATCCCGCTGAATCCCGTCAACGGCGCCGAGCATCCGCGCGCCGTCGCGTTCATCGACGAAAGCCTGTGCATCGGCTGCACGCTGTGCATGCAGGCGTGCCCGGTCGACGCGATCATCGGCGCACCGAAACAGATGCACACGATCGTCGAATCGCTGTGCACGGGCTGCGACCTGTGCGTACCGCCCTGCCCGGTCGACTGCATCGCGATGGTCCCCGTGACCGACGAGCGCACCGGCTGGGACGCGTGGTCGCAGGAACAGGCGGACGCCGCGCGCGAGCGCCACGACCGCCGGCTCGCGCGCCAGCGTCGCGAACGCGAGGCCGCCGAGGCGCGCGCCGCCGCCCGCCGCGCGGCCAGCGCCGGCGCCGGCGCGGCCAAGGCTGCGCCGGCCGCGGAACAGCCGGGCGCACCGGGCGCTGCCCCGGCCGACGACGCCGACGCGAAGAAGCGCGCGATCATCGCCGCCGCGCTCGAACGCGCACGCAAGAAGAAGGAAGAACTGTCCGGGCAAGGCGCCGGGCCGAAGAACACCGAAGGCGTGAGCGCGGCCGTGCAGGCGCAGATCGACGCGGCCGAAGCCCGCCGCAAGCGGCTCGCCGAACAGCAGGCGCAGCGCGACGCCGAGGCCGCCGGCGACACCCGCGACGATCCGAACCACGACGACCGGAACGGCCCGTCCGCGCCGCCCGACAAGAACCGTCCATGAACGCCACGAAACGACGCGCGATCTACGAAACGCTGCAAAGCCTCAATCCGCATCCGACCACCGAGCTCGAATACACGACGCCGTTCGAGTTGCTGATCGCGGTGATGCTGTCCGCGCAGGCGACCGACGTGTCGGTCAACAAGGCGATGCGCAAGATGTTCCCGGTCGCGAACACCCCGCGACAAATCGTCGCGCTCGGTGAAGAAGGCGTCGCCGACTACATCAAGACGATCGGCCTGTACCGCACCAAGGCCAAGAACGTGATCGCGACGTGCAACATCCTGCTCGAGCGCTACGACGGCGAGGTGCCGGCCGATCGCGAAGCGCTCGAGAGCCTGCCAGGCGTCGGCCGCAAGACCGCGAACGTCGTGCTGAACACTGCGTTCGGCCAGCCGACGATCGCGGTCGACACGCACATCTTCCGCGTCGCGAACCGCACGGGGCTCGCGCCGGGCAAGGACGTGCGGGCCGTGGAGGCCGCGCTCGAGAAGTTCACGCCGAAGGAATTCCTGCAGGACGCGCATCACTGGCTGATCCTGCACGGACGCTATGTGTGCAAGGCGCGCAAGCCCGAATGCTGGCACTGCGTGATCGAGCCGCTGTGCGAATTCCGGCCGAAGACGCCGCCGCCGAACGAGTGAGCGTCAGCCGCGGCTGACGCACTGCACGCGGCCGCTCGTGCCGCTCGTGCGCGCGGGCAGCGCGCGGCACGACCAGCGGACGCCATTGCGGCGCCCGCGGCTTGTCCCTGCCCTGCTATGCGTTGGACGTCGCCGTCGCGTCGTCGGCCGCCGCGCCGCCCGCGCGCACGAGCGCGAGCACGGCCGCGAGGATCGCGACGCCGCCGATCCACTGCAACGGCGACAGCGCCTCGCCGAACAGCAGCGCCGCGAGCGCGACCGTCACGACCGGCTCGAGCGTCGACAGCATCGACGTGCGCGCGGCCCCCAGCCGCTCGAGCCCGGCGAAGAACGCGAGCATCGCGGCGACCGTCGACACCAAGGCGATCGCGAGCATCGACGCCCAGCCGGCAGCCGTCGCCGGCCAGCGCGGCGGCGCACCGAACGCCGCGGTCCGCACGATCGCGATCGCGACGAGCGTCGCGGTCGCCGACAGGCAGATGACGGCGGTCGTCGCGAGCGGATCGACGCCGCGCGTCGCCTTCGTGCCGCCGACGATGTACAGCGAATAGATCACCGCGGCGGCCAGCGCGAGCGCGATGCCGAGCGGCTCGCCGTGGCCGCCGCCGACCATCAGCGCGGAGCCCGCGACGCAGAGCACGAGCGCGACCGCCTTCGCGCGCGTGAGGCGCTCGCCGAGCCACCATGCGGCCAGCAGCGTGACAAAGGCCGGATACAGGTACAGCAGCAATGCGACGAGGCTCGCCTGCGCATGCTGGAGCGCACTGAAATAGCAGAACGACTGCCCGACGTAGCCGAGCGCCCCCATCGCCACGAGCGGCGCGAGCGTGCGGCCGCGCGGCCATGCGACGCGGCGGTGCCGCGCGATCGCGGCAAGGATCGCGCCGCCGATCGCGAAGCGCACGATCAGCAGCCCGAGCACGTCGACGCCGGCCGCATACGCATAGCGGCCGAAGATCGCCATCGCGCCGAAGGCGGCGGCGGACAACGCGACATAGAGCGCGCCCTGTAGCGCGGCGGACGATGAGCGGACGGTGGCGGACATGATGGAGCGGTGCGAGCGCGACGACGGGAATCGTCGGAGTGTAGCGGCGCGGCGGCCGGCAGCCTAGCCCGCGCTTACCCGTTGCGCGGCGGCCGGCGCCGCGCCGGCCCGCACCTATCGGCCCGATGCCCGATGCCCGATCTCCCGATCTCCCGATATGCCTGATATGCCTGATATGCCTGATGTGCCCGATGCATCCGCTGCGCGCCGCAAGCGCCCCGCCGGCCCCACCCGCCGCCAGCGCCGCGCGCCGACCCGGCGTACAATGCGCGACGCGGCATGACGCCGCCCGAATCACGACGTTTCCCCACCATGTTCAATCCGAGTCGCGACGAAGTCCGTCGCTTTTTCACCGAGACCTGGCGCAAGCAGCGCGCCGGCGAGATCCTGACGCCGCTGGAAGCGATGGCAGCCGACTGGATCGTCGAGCATCCGGAATACCACGACGACCTCGCGGACGCCGACGGCGCCGCCGCGCGCAACTACACGCCCGAGGAAGGCCGCACGAACCCGTTCCTGCATCTGTCGATGCACCTCGCGATCAGCGAGCAGCTGTCGATCGACCAGCCGCCCGGCATTCGCGCCGCGCACGACAAGCTGGCCGCGAAGCTCGACTCGACCCACGAGGCGCAGCACATGATCATGGAGTGCCTCGGCGAGACGATCTGGGAAGCGCAGCGCACCGGCACGCCGCCCGATACGGACGCGTACCTGCAGCGCATCCTGCGCCGCGCGTCGCGCGACTGAGCGCCGCGGACAAAAAAATACCCCGCCGCGGCGGGGTATTCCGGCTGCACGGACCGGCAAGGTCCGGCGCGCTTACTTCTTGAAGACGAGATCCGTCTCTTTAAGCGACTCGATGTAGGCCGCGATGTCCTTCATGTCGCTGACCGACAGGTTCTGCACCTGCGCCTGCATGATCGCGTTGTTGCGACCGAGCAGCGGGTTCGTCAGCCCCATCTGGTACTGGCGCATCGCCCACACGAGGTAGTCGGCGTGCTGGCCCGCGAGGCGCGGATATTCTGCGTTGATCGGCTTGTTCAGCTGCGCGCCGTGGCAGGCCGCGCAGTTGTGCGACTCGACCAGCTCCTTGCCCTTCGTGGTGTCCGCCGCATGCGCGGTACCGATCGCGAGGCCGGCCGCCAGTGCAACCGCCGCCGTCTTGAATGCGTTGTTCATGAATGCTCCTGTCCCGCCGGTCAGATCGGCGGCGCGCGCTTTACTTGTAGGGATTGTCCTTCGTGTCGGCCTTCTGGACGGCGTAGTAAGCCGCCAGATCCGCGATGTCCTGGTCCGTCAGCGAACCGGCGATCGCGTTCATCGACGGGAAGTGACGATCTTTCTTGCGGTAGGCCTTCAGCGCGTTCTCGAGGTATTGCTGGTTCTGGCCGCCGAGGACGGGCACCCGGTAGACCTCCGGATACGCCGCGCGGTAATCCTGGATGCCGTGGCAACCGATACACATGGCGGCCTTGCTTGCCCCGTCCTTCGGGTTGCCGACCACACCGGCCGCCTGCGCGCTGCCCGCGAGCGCCACGAGCGCTGCGACAACGACGTGTTTGCCGACGAATTTGTTCATAGCTCTTGTAACCTAGCTTGAGGGGAAACTGGCGCCGAAGCGGCAACGGCCCGCGCCGTTTTGCTTGTCGGTCGCCACGCAGGCCAAAAAAAACGGCCAGATTGTACCGCGTCGGCGGGGAATGCGTCCATACGGCGCCCCGGTCCGCCCCGCCGCAGCCCCGCAACGATACGCGGCCCCGGCCCAACCGGACAGCCCTTCTGACTTATACTGGGTTTTTTTGCGACCAGGAAAGAGCGCCGCCATGCGTTTCGAAGGATCCTCGCACTACGTCGCCACCGACGACCTGAAGCTCGCGGTCAATGCCGCGCTGACGCTGCAGCGCCCGCTGCTGATCAAGGGCGAGCCCGGCACCGGCAAGACCATGCTCGCCGAGGAAGTGGCGGCCGCGCTCGACATGCCGCTGCTGCAGTGGCACATCAAGTCGACGACGAAGGCGCAGCAGGGCCTGTACGAATACGACGCCGTGTCGCGGCTGCGCGACTCGCAGCTCGGCGACGCGCGCGTGAAGGACATCGCGAACTACATCGTGAAGGGCGTGCTGTGGCAGGCGTTCGACGCCGAGCACCCGAGCGTGCTGCTGATCGACGAGATCGACAAGGCCGACATCGAATTCCCGAACGACCTGCTGCGCGAGCTCGACCGGATGGAATTCCACGTGTACGAGACGCGCGAGACCGTGCGCGCGAAGCACCGCCCGCTCGTGATCATCACGTCGAACAACGAGAAGGAGCTGCCCGACGCATTCCTGCGCCGCTGCTTCTTCCACTACATCCAGTTTCCCGATCCGTCGACGATGCAGCAGATCGTCGCGGTCCACTTCCCGGACATCCGCGAGGAACTGCTGCGCGCGGCGCTCGAGAGCTTCTTCGAGCTGCGCGCCGTGTCGGGGCTGAAGAAGAAGCCGTCGACGTCCGAGCTGCTCGACTGGCTGAAGCTGCTGCTCGCCGAGAACATCCCGGCCGACGCGCTGCGCGGCGTCGACGCGAAGCAGATCGTGCCGCCGCTCGCGGGCGCGCTGCTGAAGAACGAGCAGGATCTGAGCCTGCTCGAGCGGCTCGTCTACATGAACCGGCACAACCGGTAACCCACCCGCGAAGGCCCGGCCATGCTGCTCAATTTCTTCTACGCGCTGCGCGCAGCCAAGCTGCCCGTCTCGGTGAAGGAATACCTGACGCTGCTCGAATCGCTGAAGGCCGGGCTGATCTCGCCGTCGATCGACGCGTTCTACTTCCTCGCGCGGATGACGCTCGTCAAGGACGAGCAGTACTTCGACAAGTTCGACCAGGCGTTCGGCGCGTATTTCCACGGCGTGTCCGCCCTGCCTTCCGAGGCGTTCGACGTTCCGCTCGACTGGCTCGAGAAACGCCTCGAGCGCGAGCTGTCGCCGGAGGAAAAGGCGCAGATCGAAGCGATGGGCGGCCTCGACAAGCTGATGGAGCGCCTGAAGGAACTGCTCGACGAGCAGAAGGAACGCCACGAAGGCGGCAACAAGTGGATCGGCACCGGCGGCACGTCGCCGTTCGGGCACGGCGGCTACAACCCCGAAGGCATGCGCATCGGCGGCCCGTCGAACGGCAACCGCACCGCGGTCAAGGTGTGGGAAGCGCGCGCCTATCGCGACTACGACGATTCCGTCGAGATCGGCACGCGCAACATCAAGGTCGCGCTGCGGCGCCTGCGCCGCTTCGCGCGCGAAGGCGCGGCCGAGGAGCTCGACCTGCCCGGCACGATCCGCAGCACGGCCGCGAACGCCGGCTGGCTCGACCTGCGGATGGTGCCCGAGCGCCACAACAACGTGAAGGTGCTGATGCTGCTCGACGTCGGCGGCTCGATGGACGACCACATCAAGCGCACCGAGGAGCTGTTCTCGGCCGCGAAGGCCGAGTTCAAGCACCTGGAGTTCTACTACTTCCACAACTGCGTGTACGACCACCTGTGGAAGAACAACCGCCGCCGCCACGCGGAGCGCACCGCGACGTGGGACGTGCTGCACAAGTTCACGCCCGACTACAAGCTGATCTTCGTCGGCGACGCGACGATGAGCCCGTACGAGGTGCTGCAACCCGGCGGCTCGGTCGAATACAACAATCCGGAAGCCGGCGCCGTCTGGCTGCGCCGCCTCGCCGACCAGTTCCCCCACCATGCCTGGCTGAACCCGGAGCCCGAGCGGCTATGGGAATACCGGCAATCGGTCTCGATCATTCGCGACGTGCTCGGTCAGCGCATGTACCCGCTCACGCTCGCGGGCCTCGAAACCGCGATGCGCGCACTCAGCAAGTAACGAACCCACCCTGCAGACACGAAGGCCGCGTCCAGGCGGCCTCCCCCGGAGATAGCATGAACCCTTCGCCCACCGCGAGCGCTGGCCGCGCCGGCGGCCGCCGCTTTTTCACCGATACGTCCGTCTCGGCGCTCGTCGCCGGCTTCGTCGCGATGATGACGGGCTACACGAGCTCGCTCGTGCTGATGTTCCAGGCCGGCCGCGCCGCGCACCTGACCGACGCGCAGATCTCGTCGTGGATCTGGGCGCTGTCGATCGGCATGGCGCTGACGACGATCGGCCTGTCGCTGCGCTTTCGCGCGCCCGTCGTGGTCGCGTGGTCGACGCCCGGCGCCGCGCTGCTGATCGCGTCGCTGCCCGGCGTACCGTATCCCGAAGCCATCGGCGCGTTCGTCGTGTGCGCACTGCTGCTGACCGCGGTCGGCCTGAGCGGGCTGTTCGACACGCTGATGCGGCGCATTCCGGCCGGCATCGCTGCCGCCCTGCTCGCGGGCATCCTGTTCGAGATCGGCATCGAGATCTTCCGCGCCGCGCAGTTCCAGACCGCGCTCGTGCTCGCGATGTTCTTCACCTACCTGATCGTCAAGCGGCTCGCGCCGCGCTACGCGATCGTCACGACGCTGCTCGTCGGCACCGTGGCGGCCGGCGGCCTCGGGCTGCTCGACTTCAGCCGCTTCCACATCGCGCTCGCGCAACCCGTGTTCACGATGCCCGCGTTCTCGATCGCGTCGATCGTCAGCATCGGCATTCCGCTGTTCGTCGTCGCGATGGCGTCGCAGAACGTGCCGGGCATCGCGGTGCTGCGCGCGGACGGCTATTCGACCCCGTCGTCGCCGCTGATCGCGTCCACCGGCCTCGCGTCGCTGCTGCTCGCGCCGTTCGGCTCGCACGGCGTGAACCTCGCGGCGATCACCGCGGCGATCTGCACGGGCCCCGAAGCGCACGAGGATCACGCGAAGCGCTACACGGCCGCCGTGTGGTGCGGCACGTTCTACCTGATCGCCGGGATCTTCGGCGCGACGATCGCCGCGCTGTTCGCGGCACTGCCGAAGGCGCTCGTCGTGTCGGTCGCCGCGCTCGCGCTGTTCGGCTCGATCATGAGCGGGCTCGCGAACGCGATGCAGGACGTGAAGCAGCGCGAAGCCGCGCTCGTCACGTTCATGGTCACCGCGTCGGGTCTGACGCTGTTGTCGATCGGCTCGGCGTTCTGGGGCCTCGTCGCGGGGATCGTCACGCAGGTGATCCTGAACGCGCGTCGCCCCGCGTGATGCGGCGCGACGCCCGCCACGGCAGGCGCCGGACCCGCCAAAACGTGCCCGACACGAATCGGGCCTAAAATGATGGATCGAAGGCGGCGCCCGGCGCCGCCTCGCTTCGCCGCCGCGCTCGCGCGGCCCGTGAGAACCCGGCGCGCCGCGCCCTTCTTCCGAATCGCCATGACTACCGCACTCGACCAGCTGAAGCAGTACACGACCGTCGTCGCCGACACGGGCGATTTCCAGCAGCTTGCGCAATACAAGCCGCAGGATGCGACCACGAACCCGTCGCTGATCCTGAAGGCCGTCCAGAAGGACGCGTACAAGCCGATCCTCGAGAAAACCGTCCGCGATCATCGCAACGAAAGCACCGATTTCATCATCGACCGCCTGCTGATCGCATTCGGCACCGAGATCCTGAAGCTGATTCCGGGCCGCGTGTCGACCGAGGTCGATGCGCGCCTGTCGTTCGACACGCAGCGCTCGATCGACAAGGGTCGCGAACTCATCGCACTGTACGAGGCCGCCGGCGTCGGCCGCGAGCGCATCCTGATCAAGCTCGCGTCGACGTGGGAAGGCATTCGCGCGGCCGAGGTGCTGCAGAAGGAAGGGATCAAGTGCAACATGACCCTGCTTTTCTCGCTCGTGCAGGCCGCCGCGTGCGCGGAAGCCGGCGCGCAACTGATCTCGCCGTTCGTCGGCCGCATCTACGACTGGTACAAGAAGCAGGCCGGCGCCGACTGGGATGAAGCGAAGAACGGCGGTGCGAACGATCCGGGCGTGCAGTCGGTGCGCCGCATCTACACCTACTACAAGACGTTCGGCTACAACACCGAAGTGATGGGCGCGAGCTTCCGCACGACGAGCCAGATCACCGAGCTCGCGGGCTGCGACCTGCTGACGATCAGCCCCGATTTGCTGCAGAAGCTGCACGACAGCACCGAAACGGTGGCGCGCAAGCTGTCGCCGGACGCGCTGCAGGACAAGCCGACCGAGCGCGTCGCGATCGACGAGGCGTCGTTCCGCTTCCAGCTGAACGACGAAGCGATGGCGACCGAAAAGCTGTCCGAAGGCATCCGCGTGTTCGCCGCCGATGCGGTGAAGCTCGAAAAGCTGATCGACGGGCTGCGCTGAACCACGCCGCACCTGACGTGACGGCCGGCAGTTGAACTGTCAGCAACCCTGACAACAGCCGTCAGCAGCGTGACGAACGGCCGCGAACCGCGTGTTCGCGGCCGTTTTTATTTTTCATTCCATCGTCAGACGCGCGCACTACAATCCACGTCACGAGTGCGCCGGCCGCATCCCGGCGTGCTCTTCCCGGTCAATCTTGGAAGTACCCGCGCCGGCACCGACACGCCGGCCCGGTCAACAGGAGACAACGATGCAAGTCCAACCGTATCTGACGTTCTACGGCCGCGCGGAAGAGGCCCTTCAGTTCTACGAAAAGGCGCTCGGCGCGAAGACGATGTTCAAGATGCGCTTCAAGGATGCGCCGCCGAATCCCGAACACGCGATCACGCCCGAGATGGCCGACAAGGTGATGCATGCGAGCTTCACGATCGGCGACTCGATGATCATGTGCTCGGACGGCGACTGCAGCCAGCCGGCCGGCGCCGCGCATGCCGGCTATTCGCTGTCGCTGAACCCGGCGACGGTCGAGGAAGGCCAGAAGTTGTTCAATGCGCTCGCCGACGGCGGCGAAGTGACGATGCCGTTCGGCAAGACATTCTGGGCGCTCGGCTTCGGGATGGCGAAGGACCGTTTCGGCGTGCACTGGATGGTCAACGTCGAAGACCTGTCGCAACGCGAGGATCTCGTGAAACGCGCGCAGGGCTGACACCCGCGAAAACGCCCGCCACTTCGCAGTGACGGGCGTCGTTGCCGCTGCGCGATGCGCGGCCCGCGACACGCGGCCGCGCCGCCCGCATCAACCCTCGACGACGTCGAGATAGTCCTCCGGCCGCGTGCGATCCTCCGCATGCGCCATGCCCATCGCGCGCACCAGCACGCTCACCGCCACCGCCACCACCAGGTTCACGACCAGCGACCACACGGCCGCGTAGCCGGGAATCGCGAGGCCGAACAGGTGGATCGTGAAGATCGAGCTCGCGAGCTTCAGCGACACCGCCATCCACGTGCCGCACACGATGCCTGCCGCCCAGCCGGCCAGCAGGCCGCGATGGTCGAGCAGCCGCGTGTAAAGGCCGAGCACGATCGCGGGCAGCGTCTGGATGATCCAGATCCCGCCGAGCAGCTGCAGCTGGATCGCATAGGTGAGCGGCAGCCCGAGGATGAACGCGACCGCGCCGACCTTCACGATCAGCGACGTGAGCTTCGCGACGTGCGTCTCCTGGTCGTGCGTCATGTCGCGGTTGATGAACTCGCGGTGGATGTTGCGCGTATAGAGGTTCGCGGCCGCGATCGACATGATCGCCGCCGGCACCAGCGCGCCGATGCCGATCGCCGCGAACGCGACGCCGACGAACCACGACGGGAAATACTCGAGGAACAGCGCGGGCACCGCGAAGTTCGGGCCGAACGCCTTGAAGTACGGCGCGTACTGCGGCATGTCCTTCACGCCCGCTGCAAGCGCCATGTAGCCGAGCAGCGCGAGCAGGCCGAGCACGAACGAGTACGCGGGCAGCATCGCCATGTTGCGGCGGATCGAGTTGCCGGACGACGACGACAGGATCGCCGTGACCGAGTGCGGATACAGGAACAGCGCGAGCGCCGAGCCGATCGCGAGCGTCACGTACGCGCTGTAGCCGTTCAGGCTCGCCGCGTCCGGCGCCTTCAGCAGCAGCTTCGCGGGCGGCACGCTCGCGAAGATGTGGCCGAAGCCGCCGAGCTTCGCCGGGATCACGATGACCGCCGCGGCGATCGTGATGTAGATCAGGATGTCCTTCACGATCGCGATCATCGCGGGCGCGCGCAGCCCCGACGTGTACGTGTACGCGGCGAGGATCGCGAACGCGATGATCAGCGGCAGGTCGCCGACGAAGCCCGTCGTGTCGAAGCCGAGCGCGCCGATCACGACTTCGATGCCGACGAGCTGCAGCGCGATGTAGGGCATCGTCGCGAGGATGCCCGTCACCGCGATCGCGAGCGCGAGCATCCGGCTGCCGTAGCGTGCGTTCACGAAGTCGGCGGCCGTCACGTAGCCGTGACGCTTCGCGATGCTCCACAGCTTCGGGAACACGACGAACGCGAACGGGTAGATCAGGATCGTGTACGGCAGCGCGAAGAAGCCCATCGCGCCGGCGCCGAACACGAGCGCGGGCACCGCGACGAACGTATAGGCCGTGTAGAGGTCGCCGCCGAGCAGGAACCACGTGACGATCGTGCCGAAGCGGCGGCCGCCGAGGCCCCATTCGTCGAGATGGGCGAGATCGCCGCGCCGCCAGTTGGCGGCCAGGAAACCGATGATCGTGACACCGATGAACAGGAGCACGAAAACGAAGGTCGCGCCGAGATTCATCGCGCACCTCCCTGCGGGCCGCTCGCCTTCCACGCGTTCTTGGTCTTGAAATAGACGAACGCGGTAATCACCGCGCTAATGAAGACCCAAAGGAGCTGGTACCAGTAGAAGAACGGAAATCCGAACCATTGCGGTTCGATCTTGCTGTACGACGGTACCCACACCATCGCGATCAGCGGTAGTACCAGCAGCCAGAGCCAGCGCTTGGCGGCCCGATTGGCGTCGGCATCGTGAGCCATGACGTCTCCTCATCTTTCCCGGTTATCGATCTTGTCAAGCGGGTGCGGCGGCGAGAGGAGCGGCAAAACGGGTAAGCTGCGGCTCCCCTGGCTTCGCGCCAGTATAGGAGCCGCGAACGCGCGGTCAAGCGGGGGCGAACCCGAGGTGATCCGCCCCCAGTCATGCGGTTGCACCGGCATGCGGCCGGCGCATGAGCGTCAGATCGCGAACGAGGATTCGCGTGCGCCGATCGTTTCTTTCAAAGCTTTCACCCACTTGCGCGCGGGCAGCTTCAGCGTGTCCTCGATCAGTTTCGCGCGGGCTTCCAGCTGCGCGAACGACACGTCGAGCGCGGGGCCCGAGAACGCGATCGCGATCCGGTTGCCGTCGTGCACTTCGGGCAGCGCGATCACGCGATGGTCGAACGCCGCGTTCAGGTGCTTCATGTTGCGCACGAAGCTCGGATGGTCGCCGAACAGGTTGATCGTCGCGATGCCCGCGTCGGCGAGGCAGCCGCGCACCGCGCGATAGAACGCGACGCTGTCGAGCACCGGGCCGCGTGCGGTCGCGTCGTACAGGTCGATCTGCAGTGCGCCCGTCGTGCCGCGGTTGGCCGGATCGTTGACGAAGTCCCACGCGTCGGCTTCGTGCACGACGAGGCGTGCGTCGTCGGGCGGCAGCGCGAACATCGTGCGTGCGGCGACGATCACGGCCGGGTTCAGTTCGACGGCCTCGACCTTCGCGTGCGGCAGGAAGCGGTGCGAGAACTTCGTCAGCGCGCCGGTGCCGAGCCCGAGCTGGACGATCCGCTCGGGCGTTTCGAGGAACAGCAGCCACGCCATCATCTGCTGCGCGTATTCGAGCTCGATGGCGAGCGGCTTCGAAATCCGCATCGCGCCCTGCACCCATTCGGTACCGAAGTGCAGGAAGCGCACGCCGCGCTCTTCCGAGAACGTGACGGGCGCGAAGCGCGGCTTGCGCGGTGCGTCGAGGACGGGCACGTCGTCGTGTTCGTCGATCTCCGGGCGGCGCTTCACGCGCGGCGGCTGGAGCTGTTCGGAGCCGTTGTAGGCGGACGGCTTGCGTTTTTTGAACGCGCGCGCCTCGGCGGACGCGCGCTTGATCAGTCGGGTCATGATTGAATCTCGCTGGGTGACGCTGGATGAGCGGACGAGAGGATAGCATTGGTGGCGGTGGGAACCGTACCGAACGCCTGGTGATGCACGACTTCGACTTCACCGCGCCGTTGGCGCTACGCCGCGTTCATTGATCGAAGGAGGACGCATGACCTCGAACGGCAAGAAGATCTGGTTTCCCGCGAAGCGCAACGGCTGGGGATGGGGTTTGCCTGTCGCATGGCAAGGTTGGGTCGTGCTGCTGCTGTTCGCGACCGGGATCATCGCGAGCGCGTGGCTGGTGCCGCCGCACCAATCGCCGATCGCATACGGTGCCTGCATCGTGGTACTGGTCGCGCTGCTGACTGCCGTTTGCTGGCTCAAGGGCGAGAAGCCCGGGTGGCGATGGGGCAAGGACGATTGATCGTCCGGCGCGACACGCACGCACGTACGATCGCCGTTCTTCGGCAACGAACAACCCGCTTCCCGCCGTCATCGCCCCAAATCGATCGCCCTCTGTCGAACGGCTGAATTGCCCCGGCCTCCCCGCGACGCAAAGATGTGAAGGAACGGCCATCGGCCGGAAGATCACGCGCGCGCTCGCCTTCGTCAACACGCACCGCGGTGCCGCCGGCATCGCCCGTCGGCGTTCACCTCCAGCCTGCCCCGCCCTCACACCGCATGCGAACGGTCGCACCGGGTTCCTGCGCGCACCTTGAAAATATACCCAAATAGGGATAAATTCATCGATGGATCCGTACATCAAACCGCTGTACTGGCTCGGTTCGGCGCGCAAGGACCTCAAAGCGATGCCCGAAGCCGTGCAGGACACGTTCGGTTATGCGCTCTATCTGGCGCAGACCGGACGCAAGCACGAGCAGGCGAAACCGTTGCGAGGGTTCGGATCGGCCGGCGTGCTCGAGATCGTGGAATCGGAAGACAACGGCACGTACCGCGCCGTCTACACGGTGAAGCTCGGGAGCAGCGTCTACGTGCTGCACTGCTTCCAGAAGAAATCATCGTGCGGCATCGCGACGCCGAAGCCGGACGGCGATCTCGTCCGCGCACGCCTGAAAGCAGCCGAAGCACACGCACAAGGAGCAAGACGATGATCGAAATCGAACCGGGCAGCGGGAACGTCTACGCTGATCTGGGCATGCGCGATGCCGACGAAATGCGCGTGAAGGCTCAACTCGCCGCCAAGATCGCGGAGATCATCAAGGCACGCAAATGGACGCAGCAGCAGGCGGCCCGGTTGCTCGGCATGACGCAGCCGAAGCTGTCGAACATGCTGCGCGGGCAGTTTCGCGGCGTGAGCGAAACGAAGATGCTCGAATGTCTGGCGAAGCTCGGACGCGACGTGCAGATCGTCGTCGGGCCTGACCGTCAGTCCGAAGTCGAAGGGCACATCGAAGTCGTATTCGCCGCCTGACGGCAACGTCGTGCCGATGTTCCGGATTGCAGGGCGAGCGACGCGATCGCGTACTGCTGCGTCGCGACGCTCCTCTCCTGGCATCCTTGGTATGTCGATCGGGAGGATCGATGGATCGCCGCCATTTCCTCAAGTCGTCGACCTTTTTCACGGTTGCGGCAGCCACCGGTACGCTCGTCGTTCCGCTGTCGGCCCGATCTGCCGGCACCGCGCGCAAGGGCAGGTATCGGTTCCCGCAAGGCGTCGCCAGCGGTGATCCGCGCGATCGCTCCGTCGTGTTCTGGACGCGCTGCGTGCCCGTCGCCGAGAACGCGCGGCACCGCGCGAAAGGCGTCGCGCACACGATCCCGTTACGACTCGAAGTATCGACGCGGCCGGATTTCTCGACGCTCGTCGCCAGCGTCCCGTTGGGAGCACGCGCCACCTATGACTTCACCGTGCGCGCGAAGGTAACGCAGCTCGCACCGAATCTCACGTACCACTACCGGTTCGTCGCCGGCGGCGACGTGAGTGCCACCGGCGTCGCGCGCACGGCTCCGGATGCCGACGAGGCCAACCACCGCGTTCGCTTCGCATGGCTCACCTGCCAGGACTGGAGCATCAATCACTGGCAAGCCATGCGCCTGCTGGCAGCCGAAAGCGATCTCGATTTCGTCGTGCATGTGGGCGATTACATCTATGAGACGGTTGGGGCCTCGAGACCCGGCACGGTCGAGGCGGCGCACCCGCCGCTGCGCCTGCCTGACGGAAAGCCGCTCGCCGATGGCCGCGTGTATGCCGATACGCTCGAAGACTATCGGACGCTCTATCGCACTTATCGTACCGACGCGCGCTTGCAGACGCTGCACCAGCGCCTGCCGATGATCGCGATATGGGACGACCACGAATTTTCCGACGACTGCTGGCAGGATCACCAGGTCTACACCAACGAGGAAAGGCAGGAGACGCAGCGCCGCCGCAACGCCAGTCGCGCGTGGGCGGAGTACATGCCGGTGGACTGGAGCGACGTGCGCTTCGAACCGGACAATCCGTCGTACACCAACATTCGTATCTATCGCGAATTTCGCTTCGGCACGCTGATGCATCTCGTGATGACGGACGAGCGGCTGTATCGCGACGACCATGTCGTCAGCGAGGCGTCTGTCGCGCGTACACGCGGGCACGACCCGGTCAACGGCGACGACGCAGCCGGCTCGCGCTACTTCGTCAACCAGGGTGTGCTGCAGCGCCTGGAGGCGCAGGCTGCCGCGCAGCTTGGTCGCGCGCCGTCGATGCTCGGCCCGGAGCAGACGCAATGGTGGAAGGCCACGATGAAAGGTTCGCCCGCGACCTGGAAGGTGTGGGGCAACGAGGTGATGTTGAACCGTCTGTGGGCCGTGATGCCAGGCGCGCCGCAGACACCGGCAGCACGCCTCGTGGTCGATTGCGACGCATGGGACGGCTATCCGGCGCACAAGCACGAACTGCTCTCATACCTGAACGAGCAGGGAATCCGCAACGTCGTCGCGATCAGCGGGGACCTGCATGCGTTTCAGTGCGGCGTCGTGCGGGACGACCCCGACCCTGCAAAAGGCACGCCCGTGGCCGTCGACTTCGTCTGCGCAGGCATCAGCAGCGCGTCCTTCTATTCCTACCTGAAAGCCGCATGGAGCGGCACGCCGTTTGCATCGCTGGCCTCCACCCCGGCCAAACTCGACACCTTCCTGACGACGAACAACCCCGATCTGCGCCACGCCGACCACGACGCACAGGGCTATGCGTCAGCCACCGTCACGCCGGAGCTTTTTTGCGTGGTGTTCAACAAAGTAAGGCCGCTGAACCCGGACGGCACCGCGCCCGCGGAGGCCCTGCTCGACCGCACGCTCCTGACCGTGCCCAAGGACTCGGTCGAGGTGCGCGTCGAGCGCTTCTAGGGTCACGCTTCAGAGATGGCGCATGCTGGCGCTGCCATTTTGTTCAGTTTGACATCGGCGTCGATCAGACAGCATGCTGCTGTCGCACCTGCATTTTCTTTCGACGTGACCTGATACGCCGTAACGTCATCGAAGCCTGCCAACATCCGTTCCGGCCATACCGGCTCCATCACACGGGATTTCGTAATCATGAGTCACATCCACTTCATCGGCGGGGAAAAAGGCGGCGTCGGCAAATCGCTCGCCGCCCGTGTGCTGGCCCAGTATTTCATCGATCGGAGCGTGCCCTTCATGGGCTTCGATACCGACCGATCGCACGGCGCGCTACTGCGGTTCTATGCCGATTTTGCCGCGCCTGCCGTGCTCGACCAGCATGACAGCCTCGATCCGGTCATGGAATCGGCGCTCGAAGATCCGCAGCGGCGCATACTGGTCGACCTCGCGGCCCAGACGCGGCAGTCGCTCGCAAGATGGCTCGACGATTCGGACGTGCTGGATTTTGCCGAAGAACACGGCCTCACGTTGACGTGGTGGCACGTGATGGACACCGGACGCGATTCGGTCGATCTGCTGCGGCATTGGCTCGACGAATTCGGTGGACGCATCAGGCTGGTGCTGGTACTGAATGAAGTCCGCGGCGATCGCTTCGAGATTCTGGAGGCGTCCGGCGAACGCGAGCGGGCCGAGGCCCTCGGCGCCAGCGTGATTACGCTGCGCCGCCTGCCCGACACGACGATGCAGAAGATCGATCGTCAAAGCGCGAGCTTCTGGGCGGCGGTCAATCATCCCGACCGCGCCGCCACGGGGCTCGGCTTGCTGGAGCGGCAGCGCGTCAAGGTCTGGCTGCATCGTACTTATGAGGAGCTGGGTACGCTCGCGTTGTAGTGCGGGCCCCTGCGACGGCGCGGAGGGTGCGGCGCGTTGCCGGAATGGCTCATACACGGAAACCTGGAGGTTGCGATGGCCGATCACGACAGACTGCATCCACTCCGTCCGTTCCTGAAGAATTGGGTTTGGGAGCACGGCCGAATCGGGACGCGCTATCTCGACTGCGTCGATGGCGAAATCAAGTTCGATGCAGGCAAGAAATCGCATTTCGCTGCCGAGAAATATATCTACGTGCCGCTGGGCATGAACACTGACGACGACGCATCCGCGGAGGGTCCTGCGATCCACGAGGAAGGACTTGCCCGCTTTTTGCGGGCTGCGCAACTAGGCACGCCAGGGGAAGCCGGTTCTGTAGCGGAGGTTCAGCGCGCGGTGCAGGACTGCGTGGAGATCGGCCTGTTCAGCGCGTATCAACGGGAGGCTCGACAGGCGTTTGCCCGCTACGCGCAGGAAGCCATGTTCGACGACGAGATCCGCGCGGCGGTTGTCGACGACATCCGTCGAATTTACGTCGCCATGCGAGAGCAGCTGGCGCTGTACGATTTCAGTGTGCTCTACGGCTTGCCCACGCCGCTGCTGATCAGCGACACACCGTTCATCGACTGGCGCGTGAGCGCCAGTCCGGCACTTCCGTTCGTATCGCTTCCGCTGGGACCTTACTGCCTGCTGGTAGGCGCGCCGTCGGGCAGGAGTAGCCGAATCGGCCCGGTGGTCTGGAAGGCCGCTGCCGCGATGGGTCCGTTGAAGGACCACAACCGCCGGATCGAGGAGCACGCACGTCTGTGGCTGGTGGCGACCACCGACGACCAACTCGTCGCTGCACAAGGTCGCATTGCCGCGGCCAGGGGCGCCAGGCACCTGCCGCCGCCCACCTGATACCGCTTCACCGGATACTCGGAATCCGGCGCGCCTCAGGTGCGAAGGGCGCGCCAGAGCACCAGTTTCTGTTCGAACGACAACGTCGCATTCGCCGGACTCGACGAAGGCAACACGAGCGTTTCATAACCCGCCGCGCCGATCACATCGGCAAACCGCCCTGCCGTCTTGCCGTTGAAGCAGACTTTCTTCAGCAACGGCGCATGCTCGCGCAACGAAGCAAAGTCGTTCGGCTTCGCATTCCGGATCGCCGAATCGAGACTGCCTTTGCGATGGCATGCATCGAGCACGTCCCAGATGCCGATGCCGTGCGCAAGCACGCGTTCGAGCCGCGCGTCATACACGAGTTCGTGCAGCCCGGGTTCGCCGAGCACCGCACCGAGCAACCGCCAGAACTGGTTGCGCGGATGCGCGTAGTACTGCGCGGCATCGAGCGACGCCTCGCCCGGAAAGCTGCCGAGAATCATCGTATGCGTATGCGGCCCGACGACCGGCGGAAAGCCTTGCAGCATCACGCTGCTCCGCGCGGTCCGACGGAGCGCGGCCCGTCGCCGTGCGCATCGAGATGGCGCCACAGCGCGGGCAACATGCATTCGGTGACCATCAGCGGCTTGCCGCGCCGCTGGAACACCGAGCGCCGCGCGGCGAACGCATGCGGCGCGCGCACGCCCGCGCCGAGCGCATGGCTCGCGAGCGCATACAGCGGATGACCTGCGATCACGCGCCGGCTGACGAGCGCGGAGCGCTCGACCTGCGGATCGCTGTACAGCAGCTCCGCGAGCGGCCGCGTGCGCAGCCGCCGCATCGCCTGCCACACGCCCTTGCTGGCCGCGAGCGGCGCGATGCTGTGCGCGGCGACGTACGGCGTGCCGTCGACCGACAGGATCACCTCGCGAACCCACATCGGCGCGCGCGGCGCACTGTCGAGCGCGTCCGGCTCGTCGAACCACGGACAGTCGACGGCCTCGCGCGTCACGCGCACGCTCACGCTGCCAAGCCGCGCGAGATGCGCGGTCAGCGAACCGCCGCGCGTGAGCCAGTCGCGCTGGTCGAGCGTGCAGCCGGGCCGGGGCGTGTCGCGCCAGCCCGCCCGTGCGCCGTCGAATCGCATTCGCGTGTTCACGCGGTGCGCGACAGCAGCAGCGCGTTGGTCCGCTTCACGAAGCTCGCCGGATCGTCGAGCATCCCGCCTTCGGCCAGCAACGCCTGGTCGAACAGCAGATGGCACCAGTCGCCGAAGTTGGCGCTATCGGCGTTCAGCTGCTTCACCAGCGCATGCTCCGGATTGATTTCGAGGATCGGCTGCATCGCCGGCGCGTTCTGGCCGGCCGCCTTCAGCATCCGCTGCAGATAGCCGCTCATGTCGTTGTCGTCGGCGACGAGGCACGACGGCGAATCGGTCAGGCGGAACGTGACGCGCACTTCCTTCACCTTGTCGCCGAGCGCTTCCTTCATCTTCTCGACGACCGGCTTGATTGCCTCGCCCGCCTGCTCCTGCGCCTTCTTTTCCTCGTCGTTCAGCTCGCCGAGGTCGAGATCGCCGCGCGCCACGCTCGCGAGCGGCTTGCCGTCGAACTCGTGCAGGAACGACAGCATCCATTCGTCGACGCGATCGGTCAGCAGCAGCACCTCGACACCCTTCTTGCGGAACACCTCCAGGTGCGGGCTGTTCTTCGCGGCCTGCCACGTATCGGCGGTCACGTAGTAGATCTTGCTCTGCTCGGGCTTCATGCGCGACACGTAGTCGGCGAGCGACACGTCCTGCGCGTTGGTGTCGCCGTGCGTCGACGCGAAGCGCAGCAGCTTCGCGATGCGCTCGCGGTTCGCGTGATCCTCGCCAAGGCCTTCCTTCAGCACCTGGCCGAACGCGCTCCAGAACGTCTTGTACTTCTCCTTGCCGGCATCCTCTTCCGCGTTCGCGAGCTCCTCGAGCATCGACAGCGCGCGCTTGGTCACGCCTTCGCGGATCGCCTTCACGTCACGGCTTTCCTGCAGGATTTCACGCGATACGTTGAGCGGCAGGTCGGCCGAATCGACGACGCCCTTCACGAAGCGCAGGTATTGCGGCAACAGCTGCTCGGCGTCGTCCATGATGAACACGCGCTTCACGTACAGCTTCAGGCCGCCGCGGTAGTCGCGGTTCCACAGGTCGAACGGCGCGTGCGCCGGCACGAACAGCAGCTGCGTGTATTCGCTGCGGCCCTCGACGCGGTTGTGGGTCCACGTGAGCGGATCCTGGTGGTCGTGCGCGATGTGCTGGTAGAACTGCGTGTACTGTTCGTCGGTGACGTCGCTCTTCGAACGCGTCCACAGTGCGCTCGCCTGGTTGACCGTCTCGTCCTCGTCCTTCAGGACCATCTCGCCCTTTTCCTGATCCCACTCTTCCTTCTGCATCAGGATCGGCAGCGCGATGTGATCGGAATACTTCTGGATGATCGACTTCAGGCGGTGCGACGACAGCAGCTCGTCCTCGCCTTCGCGCAGGTGCAGCGTGATCTTCGTGCCGCGCTGCGCGCGCTCGATCGCGTCGATCGTGAAATCGCCCTCGCCCGCGCTTTCCCAGCGCACGGCTTCGTTCGCCGGCAGGCCGGCGCGGCGCGTCTCGACGGTGATCCTGTCCGCGACGATGAAGCCCGAGTAGAAGCCGACGCCGAACTGGCCGATCAGCGCCGCATCCTTCTGCTGGTCGCCGGACAGCTTCGTGAAGAATTCCTTGGTGCCCGAACGCGCGATCGTGCCGAGGTTCGCGATCGCCTCGTCGCGGCTCATGCCGATGCCGTTGTCCTCGATCGTGATCGTGCGTACCGCCTTGTCGAAGCCGATGCGGATGCGCAGGTTCGGATCGTTCTCGTACAGCGCGTTGTCCGCGAGCCCTTCGAAACGCAGCTTGTCGGCCGCGTCGGACGCGTTCGACACCAGTTCGCGCAGGAAGATTTCCTTGTTGCTGTAGAGCGAATGAATCATCAGGTGGAGGAGTTGCTTGACCTCTGCCTGAAAGCTCATCGTTTCGTGTGCCATGGATGCTGTTTCCTCTTACTTGAACTTGAATGGTGTAGCGCGGGTGCGCCGGCGCGCGATGCCGGCGGGCCCGTCAAGGACGACCGCCTGGCGCAGGCGGTTTGCGCGGGTATCTGGGGACGGGCGAGCGCATTTCAAGGGCGGCGTGCCGCCCGGCGTCACGACGCGCGCCGCGCCGCCGATTCGATATAGCGCGCGAGAAACCCCGGCAGCGCCGGATCGCCGCAGTTCGCGACATTGAAGCGCGTCCATGTCGACGACGACTGCTGCGGCGAGAACAGGCTCCCCGGCGTCAGCAGGAAGCCTTCCTCGTGCGCGGCGGCCGCGAGCGCATCCGAATCGACGCCCGTGTCGGCCCACAGGAACATCCCGGCCGCCGGCATCGTGAAGAGCCGCAGCCCGGTACGCTCGAGCATGCGCGCGGTCTTGTCGCGCACGCCGTCGAGCCGCGCGCGCAGCCGCTCGACGTGGCGCCGGTAGTGCCCTTCGGTCAGGATCTTGTACAACACGCGCTCGTTGAGCTCCGGCGTCGTCATCCCGACCAGCATCTTCTGGTCGGTGACCGCCTTCGCGATCTCCGGCGCGCAGGCGACATAGCCGACCCGCAAATTCGCCGCGAGCGTCTTCGAATAGCTGCCCAGGTAGATCACGCGCTTCAACTGGTCGAGGCTCGCGAGCCGCGTGGCCGAATAGCTCGGCGGGCACAGGTCGCCGTACACGTCGTCCTCGACGACGAGGAAATCGTACGCCTCCGCGAGCTTCAGGATCCGGAACGCCTGCGCGGCCGACAGCGACGTGCCGGTCGGGTTCTGCAGCACCGAATTGATCACGAGCATCTTCGGCCGCCACATCTGCACGAGCGTTTCCAGCGCGTCGAGATCGGGGCCGTCCGGCGTATAGGGCATCCCGACCAGTTGCGCGCCCTGCGACGCGAAGCGGCCGAACATCTGGAACCACGCGGGATCGCCGACGATCACCGCATCGCCGGGACGCACGTAGATCCGCGAGATCAGGTCGATCGCCTGCGTGATGCCCGACACCAGCACGAGCTGCTCGGGCTTCGCGCCGATCTCGACTTCCGCGAGCCGCGTCTGCAGCTGCTGGCGCAGCGGCAGGAAACCCTGCGCGGTGCCGAAACCGAGCATCTGCGCGCCGGACTGGCGCCCGAGCGCGCGCAGCGCACCGGTGATCAGCTCGCCGTCGAGCCAGCGGCCCGGCAGGTAGCCGAGACCCGGCCCTTTTTCCGGGCTGGCGGTATGCAGCATGTTGCGCAGCAGCCAGACCACGTCGATCGTGTTGTGCACCGGCGCGGCCTCGGCCACGCGCACCACGTTGTCGGCCGGCAGCGGGCCGGTGGCCGTGCGCTCGCGCACGTAAAAGCCCGAGCCGCGCCGCGAGTCGAGGTAGCCCTGCGCGACGAGCCGTTCGTACGCTTCCACCACGGTGAAGCGCGACACGCTCTTGTCGAGCGCGAGCTTGCGGATCGACGGCATCCGCATGCCGGGCCGGAACACGCGTTCGTCGATGCGGCGCCGCGCCCACTGGACGAGCTGGTCGACGAGCGTGAGCGTGGCCGTATCGTGCGGCGCGGGAATCTGGGCGAGTGGGACGGTGGACATGGGCGGCGGCTCCAACTGTACCGAAGGCTATCGCGCCGATTGTACCGTTACTGTGCCGGTGCCGACGATTACAGTTGACCGGAATGGCGATCGTGCGGCCGCCGTTCCGGCCCTGCCGTATGCGGCGCAGCCCCGTCCGGCCTGCATTCGCGGCCGGACACCGGTCGGCCGCCCAACCGTCCCGCGCGTCGCCCGCCCACCATGACACTTTCGCTTCCCGACCGACGTTCATGCCAGCCCGCTCCCTGACCCTCGACCATCTCGTGATCGCCGCGCGTACGCTCGACGAAGGCGTGCGCCACGTCGCCGACGCGCTCGGCATCGAACCGGCCGGCGGCGGCCGCCATCCGCTGATGCGCACCCACAACGCGCTGTTCGGCGCGTGGGGCGGGCTGTACCTCGAAGTGATCGCGATCGATCCCGACGCGCCCATGGCAGGCGACGACGCCACGCCGCCGCGCGCGCGGCTGTTCGGCCTCGACGATCCGGCGATGCACGCGCGGCTCGCGCAGGGCCCGTTCCTCGCGCACTGGGTCGCGCGCGTCGACCGCCCGCGCCGGCTCGCGCTGTGGCAAAGCCAGTACCCGACGCGCATCGCACCGGTCGTCGCGATGCGGCGCGGCGACCTGAGCTGGGGCCTCACGGTGCCCGACGACGGCGCGTTCCCCGCATGGCAAGGCGCCGGCGACGGCCTCGTGCCGTCGCTGATCCAGTGGGACAGCCCGCGCCATCCGGCCGAATCGCTGCCGGACAACGGCGTCGCGCTGAAGGCGCTCAAGGGCGTCCACCCGCGTGCGGATGCCGTCCGCGAGCAGCTCGACTGGCTCGGCGCCGGCCATCTGCTCGACCTCGACACCGGCGACGGCCCGCCGGCGCTCGTCGCCGAATTCGACACGCCGCAGGGCGCACGCACGCTGCGCTGACCGCCCCGGCGCCCTTTCGATTACCCGAACCCTGCAATACGGAGACACCCAGTCCATGAATTCGCGCGAAACCCGGGGCATGCTGCTCGGCCTCATCGGCGTGATGATCTTCAGCCTCACGCTGCCGATGACGCGTATCGTCGTCTCCGAACTCAACCCGCTGCTGAACGGGCTCGGCCGCGCGCTCGCCGCGTCGGTGCCGGCCGGCCTGCTGCTGTGGTGGCGCCGCGAACGGCTGCCGACCCGCGCGCAACTGAAAAGCCTCGCGGTCGTGTCGGCCGGCGTGATCATCGCGTATCCGGTGTTCTCCGCGTGGGCGATGAAGACCGTGCCGGCGTCGCACGGCGCGGTCGTCAACGGCCTGCAGCCGCTGTTCGTCGCGCTGTACGCGGCGTGGCTGTCGCATGAACGGCCGTCGAAGGCGTTCTGGGCCAGTGCGCTGGCCGGCAGCGCGCTGGTGATCGCGTTCGCGCTGCGCGACGGCGGCGGGACGGTGCAGGCCGGCGACGCGCTGATGCTCGTCGCGGTCGGCATCGGCGCGCTCGGCTATGCGGAAGGCGCGCGCCTCGCGCGCCAGATCGGCGGCTGGCAGGTGATCTGCTGGGCGCTCGTCGTGTCCGCGCCGTTCCTCGTGCTGCCGGTCGGCTGGCTCGCATGGACGCAGCACGCCGCGCACCCTGCCCCGCTCGCGCTGCGCACGTGGCTCGCGTTCGGCTACGTGACCCTCTTTTCGCAATTCATCGGCTTTTTCGCGTGGTACGCGGGGCTCGCCATGGGCGGCATCGCGCGCGTCGGCCAGGTGCAACTGCTGCAGATCTTCTTCACGATCGCCTTTTCCGCGCTGCTGTTCGGCGAAACGGTGATGCCGTCGACCTGGCTGTTCGCGGCCGCCGTGATCGCGACCGTGATGCTCGGCCGGCGCTCGGCGGTGGCCACGGCCCCGCGTCCCGCTCGCGCCGGTTGATGAGGTGCGCCATAATGTCCGTTTTGCCTGAACGGTTTTGCCCACCCGGCCGCGACGGCCCGATCGCGCTCCCGCACGCCCACCCGGCTGCGTCGACGCAATCTGCCTGACCGACCTTTCTTGACTGACCACGATATCCGAACGAGGAGACTATGAATCCGAGCGACCTGCATCCGCCGCACTGGCAGCTTTCCGAACGCGCCCGCAAGCTGACGAGCTCTGCGATCCGCGAGATCCTGAAGGTCACGGAACGCCCCGAGGTCATCTCGTTCGCAGGCGGCCTGCCCGCTCCCGCGACGTTCCCGGCCGAGCGCATGCGCGCCGCGGCCGACCGCGTGCTGCGCGATGCGCCCGCCGCCGCACTCCAGTACAGCGCGACCGAAGGCTACCTGCCGCTGCGCGAATGGATCGCCGAGCGCTACAGCGTGCGCGTGTCGCAGGTGCTGATCACGACCGGCTCGCAGCAGGCGCTCGACCTGCTCGGCAAGGCGCTGATCGATCCGGACAGCCCGATCCTCGTCGAAACCCCGACCTACCTCGGCGCGCTGCAGTCGTTCTCGCTGTACGAGCCGCGCTACGTGCAGGTGCCGACCGACGAGCAGGGCCTGCTGCCCGAAGGCCTCACGCCCGCGCTCACGCAAGGCGCGCGCCTGCTGTACGCGCAGCCGAACTTCCAGAACCCGACCGGCCGCCGCCTGCCCGTCGAGCGCCGCCGCGCGCTCGCCGCGTTCGCGCAGTCGAGCCCGTTCCCGGTGCTGGAAGACGACCCGTACGGCGCACTGAACTACCAGGGCGAGCCGCTGCCGACGATGCTGTCGATGGCGCCCGACCATATCGTGCACCTCGGCACGTTCTCGAAGGTGCTCGCGCCGGGCCTGCGGATCGGCTACATCATTGCCCCCGAGGAACTCCACTTCAAGCTCGTGCAGGCCAAGCAGGCCACCGACCTGCACACGCCGACGCTCACGCAGCGCATCGCGCACGAAGTGATCAAGGACGGCTTCCTCGACGAGCACATCCCGACGATCCGCCAGCTGTACGGCGCGCAATGCGAGGCGATGCTCGCGTCGCTCGCGCGCCACATGCCGGAAGGCGTCACGTGGAACCGCCCGGACGGCGGCATGTTCATCTGGGTGAACCTGCCCGCGCAGATCGACAGCATGAAGCTGCTCGAGGCCGCGGTCGCCAACCACGTCGCCTTCGTGCCGGGCGCGCCGTTCTTCGCGAACGACCCGCAGCAGAACACGCTGCGCCTGTCGTTCGTGACGGTGCCGCCGGAGAAGATCGAGGAAGGCGTCGCGCGCCTCGGCAAGCTGCTGCGCGAGCGTCTCTGATCCGCTTTTTCCCTGTCACGACTCTCTACGATCCACGAGGAATCGAATCCATGGCTAACGTCTACGACAAGCTGAAGTCGCTCGGCATCGAGCTCCCGACCGCCGGCGCACCGGCCGCCGCCTACGTGATGAGCGCGCAAAGCGGCAACACGGTCTACCTGTCGGGCCACATTGCGAAGAAGGACGGCAAGGTCTGGGCCGGCAAGCTCGGCGCGGACCTGCAGACGGAAGACGGCAAGGCGGCTGCGCGCGCGATCGCGATCGACCTGCTCGCGACGCTGCACGCGCACACGGGCGACCTGAACAAGGTCACGCGCATCGTGAAGCTGATGAGCCTCGTCAACTCGACGCTCGACTTCACCGAACAGCACGTCGTGACGAACGGTGCGTCGGAACTGATCGCCGAGGTGTTCGGCGACGCCGGCAAGCACGCGCGTTCGGCGTTCGGCGTCGCGCAGATTCCGCTCGGCGCGTGCGTCGAGATCGAACTGATCGCCGAAGTCGCGTAACGGGGGCATCGAGGTGACCGGTCGTCTCGTCCGCTTCAAGCAGGTCGACGTGTTCACGTCGGTGCTGTTCAAGGGCAACCCGCTCGCCGTGGTGTTCGACGCCGACTCGCTCGGCGACGACGCCATGCTCGCGATCGCCCGCTGGACGAACCTGTCGGAAACCACGTTCGTCTGCACGCCGACCGATCCGGGCGCCGACTACCGCGTGCGGATCTTCACGACGGCGGGCGAGCTGCCGTTCGCCGGCCACCCGACGCTCGGCACCGCGCATGCGTTCCTGGAAAGCGGCGCGCGGCCGCGCACGCCGGGCCGGCTGGTCCAGCAATGCGGGGTCGGCCTGGTCGAACTGCGCGAACAGGCCGATGGCTGGGCATTTGCCGCGCCGCCGGCACGGTTCACGCCGCTCGACCGTTCGGACTACCCGGCACTGGTGGCCGCGTTGCGCAGCGACGCGATCGACCTGGAAGCCGAGCCGTGCGCGATCGACAATGGCGCGCCGTGGCTGGTCGTGCGGCTGAAGTCGGCCGACGCGTGCATCGGGCTGGCGCCCGATCCGGCCGCGCTGGAGGCGCTCACGCGCCGCTACGGCACGGACGGCCTCGCGGTCTACGCGCCGCATGCCGAAGGCGGTCCCGCGACCTTCGAAATCCGCTGCCTGATGACGGGCGGCGACTTCGGCTTCGGCGAGGACCCGGTCACCGGCAGCGCAAACGCCGCGCTGGCCGGGCTGCTGACGCGGCAGGGACGCCGCCCCGGCCAGTCGTATACGGCCCGCCAGGGCACGGCGATCGGCCGCGACGGCCGCATCTTCGTCAGCTATGCCGAAGACGGCACCACGTGGATCGGCGGCCACGTCGTCACGGTCGTCGACGGCACCTTCCGGTCCCCCGTGTAACATTTCGCGATGTGCGATGGCGCCGGCCCGGCCGGCGCCCTACGATTCCCCCGGCTATCGCAAAAACGTTCCAGCCAGTAATATCGGGCCTAATCCGTCGCTTCGGCGGGTCTGTCCATGGTTGCGCATCCCGCGTACGAACAGACGCCGGTGCGACCCCAACCATAGCCGGCCATCCCGACGCGGGATGGCGCACGCGAGCAGGACGCCGCCCTCTTCGATGAGCTCCGCCCGGTCAAACCACCCGCCGCCGAACCGGCCGCTACGCGCGCCACGCAAGTCGCGCCGGCGCGCGCTGTTCGCGATCCCGCTGCTCGGGATGCTCGCGCTCGCGCTGCTGTGGGCCGTGATCATCGCGCGGCTGTCGGTCGAAAAGGACAGCGCGTACAAGGAAGCGGCGGCTTCCGCGGCGATCCTGTCGTCCGCGCTCGAACAGCACACGGTCAAGGCGATCCACCAGGTCGACCAGATCACCCGCTTCGTCAAGTTCGAATTCGAGAAATCGCCCGCGCGCTTCAACCTCGCGAGCACGGTCGAAAAAGGCGTCGTGCCGAGCGACACGCTGATCCAGGTTTCGCTCGTCAACGCGAAGGGCATCCTGTTCGCGAACACGGCCGAACTCCACCCGAAACCGATCAACCTGTCCGACCGCGAGCACTTCAAGGTCCACCTCGCGCACAACGACGATCGCCTGTACATCAGCAAGCCCGTGCTCGGCCGCGTGTCGAGCCACTGGACGCTGCAGATGACGCGGCGCCTGAACAACCCGGACGGCAGCTTCGCCGGCATCGTCGTGGTGTCGGAAGACCCGAGCTACTTCACGAACGACTTCTACAACAACGCGGCGATCGGCAAGGAAGGCGTGATCTCCGTCGTGTCGGATACGGGTGCCGTGCTCGCGCGGCGCACCGGCTCGCTCAACAACGCACCGGGGGCGTTCTCCGCATCGGGCGTCTACCCGATCGCCGAGCGCGTCACGGGCACGATCATCGACCCGATCGACGGCGTCACGCGCATCGTGTCGTACCGCCACCTCGACGGCTACCCGCTCGCCGTGATGGTCGGGCTGTCGCAGACCGAGGAATACGCGGACTACTACCATACGCGCAACGTCTACCTGCTGATGACGAGCTTCATCACGCTCGCGATGCTCGCGTTCTTCGGCGTCGCGACGGGGCTGATCGGCAAGCTGCTCGGCCGCGAGCGCGAGATGACCCAGCTCGCCGAATACGACCTGCTCACCGGCCTCGCGAACCGCTACGCGACCCTGCGCGGGCTGCGCAACGACGTGTCGATGCCGGCCAGCCTGTCGCGGCTCGGCCTGCTGTTCATCGACCTCGACAACTTCAAGACCGTCAACGACACGCTCGGCCACAACGCCGGCGACATCGTGCTGCAGATGACCGCGTCGCGCCTGTCGGATGCCGTCGGCGACGAAGGCTCGCTCGCACGGATCGGCGGCGACGAGTTCGTCGTCGTGATGAAGGGCGACGACGTCGAACGGCGCGCGGTGCGGCTCGCGGAAGCGATCATCCGGATGTTCGGCGAGCCGTTCGACGTGCGCGGCAGTTCGTTCGTGCTGCATGCGAGCATCGGCATCGCGCTGCACACCGTCGCGAACGAAAGCGAAATCGACCTGCTGAAGAAGGCCGACCTCGCGATGTACAGCGCGAAGGATGCGGGCAAGAACTGCTACCAGTTCTACGCGCCGCACCTGTCGCATCGCGCGGATCACCTGATGCGCTGGGAACAGCAACTGCGCGTCGCGCTCGCCGACGGGCAGCTGTTCCTCGCGTACCAGCCGAAGATCGACCTGACGCACCGCACGATCACCGGCTTCGAGGCGCTCGCGCGTTGGGATCACCCCGAGCACGGGGTCATCTCCGCGAACGAATTCATTTCGATCGCCGAATCGACGGGCCTGATCGTGCCGATCGGCGACTTCGTGATCCGAACCGCGTGCGAACAGATCGCGCGCTGGCGCGACGACGGCCACGACACGCTGACGCTCGCGGTCAACATCTCGCCGGTACAGTTCTGGCGCGGCGACCTGATCGAGACGATTTCGCAGGCGCTGCAGGACACCGGCATCGACGCGAACCGGCTCGAGCTCGAGATCACCGAGACCGCGATGATGGAATATCCGGAGCTCGTGTCCGAGAAGATCGTCGCGCTGAAGAAGCTCGGCATCCGGATCGCGCTCGACGACTTCGGCACCGGCTACTCGTCGCTGTCGTACCTGCACCGCTTCTCCGTCGATACGTTGAAGGTCGACCGCTCGTTCGTGCAGGCGATCCCGAACGATCGCAGCGTGTGCGTGATGGTGTCGTCGATCGTGCATCTCGCGCGCTCGCTCGGCCTGACGGTCGTCGTCGAAGGCACCGAAACCGAGGAGCAGATCGCATGGCTGTCCGCGCTCGGCGAGATCGAGGCGCAGGGCTTCCTGTTCTCGCGCCCCGTGCCGGCCGACGCGATCCCCGCGCTGATCGCGCGCTTCGGCGTGCGCGGCAACCGGCCGAACGTCCTCGCGCACCGCGCGACCGGCAGCACCGGCGCCTGAACCCGCAACCTGCAACCCGCACGGCCCATGTTGCGCGGCACATCGATCATTTCGGCTTCCGATGCGGTTGTTTAGTTCATTTACTAGCGTTTTCGCGCATGGCAGTGTCATGACTCGCGGCGGACAATCGGGAGGGCCATCGTGTCGGCGGGCCGCCGGCACGTCCCTATGCGCGAGACCAGGCCCGGCGCCAACCGCAACACCATCATGACCACCGTCGAAGTCGAAGCGGCCGAACGTGTCGAACAGGCACAGGCATCCCTGTGGGCCTTGTTCAAGGTCGTCGCCGGCATTTCCGCGCTGTCGTGGGGCGGGCTTTCGATGATGGCGCAGCTCGAACGCCACTACGTCGAGCGGTGGCAGCGCATCGAGCCGCACGTGTTCGCCGATTTCGTCGCCCTTGCATGGCTCGTGCCAGGCCCCGTCGGCTGTAATGTCGCCGTGCAGGTCGGCCAGACGCTGCACGGCCGCGCAGGCGCGTGGGTCGCCGGCATCGCGAGCGTCCTTCCGTTCTCCGTGCTGATGACGCTGTTTGCGATCTTCTACCGCACGCCGGTCGTGCGCTCGCTGGCCGCGCCGGTGCTGATCAATCACTTCGGGATGGTGCTTGCCGCGCTGATCGGCGTCACGTGGGTCAAGCAGTGGCGCGCGCTCGCGCGCACGCGGCTCGAACAGGTGATCGCCGCGCTGTCGACGATTCTGCTCGCTTTCGCGCATAGTCCGGCCGCTTTCGTCGGGATTCTTTTCGCGGCGTTTGCAGCTGGCTGGCTCACCGGGCCGCCGCAACACGCCACGGTCGACGTCACGCTGTCGAAACGCGACCGCAACCTGCTCGTGCTGCTGGCCGTACTCGTCGCGGTATTCGCACTGCCGCTGCCCGGCGACTACCAGGAGACGCTGCTGTGGCCGCGGCTCGCCGGCGCCGGCATGACGCTGTTCGGCGGCGGCTTCTCCGCGCTGCCCGTGCTCAAGACGCTGTTCGTGTCGCCGGCCACCGGCATCTCCGATCGCGACTTCACGCTCGCCTTCGCGCTGTCGCCGGTGGCGCCCGGCCCGCTGCTGAACGTCGTGCCGTTTCTCGGCTACCTGACCGACGGCTGGAGCGGTGCGCTGCTCGCGACCGCCGCGCTGTTCATTCCGTCGGGATGTCTCGTCGTGTTCGCGCAGAACCATCTGTTCCGGCTCAAGCGCCATTCGCGCTTCGAGCACGGGATGCGCCTGCTGCGCGCGGCGACGACGGGCTTTCTCGTCGTCGCCGTCGTGAAGATCCT
This sequence comes from Burkholderia sp. Bp9015, assembly GCF_003853505.1. Taxonomy (NCBI): domain Bacteria; kingdom Pseudomonadati; phylum Pseudomonadota; class Betaproteobacteria; order Burkholderiales; family Burkholderiaceae; genus Burkholderia; species Burkholderia sp. Bp9015. The sequence goes on along the minus strand of NZ_QTPZ01000011.1, from coordinate 51,070 downwards.
GCATCGCGAACCGGCCGATCCCGTCTATTGGCTCACGGGCGCCTTCGCGACGCTGTGCTTCACGCGCTTCAAGGTGCCCGTGTATGCCGTCTACGGTGCGGTCGCGATCGCATGCGGCGTGTGGCTGTGGGCCGTCGCCCACTGACGGCTGGCCCCGGTCGCCGCCCCCGCCGCCGGACGCTTGCGGCTCAGCCCGCCGGTACCGCGACGCGGCGTGCGGCCCAGCGTGCGCGCAGCGCGTCGTACGCGAGGTTGAAGCAGAACGTGTAGGGCAGGAAGAACAGCACGATGCCGAGGTCGAGCAGCAGCGCCTCGACGAGGCTCACGTTCAGCCACCACGCGGCGACCGGCACCACCATCGCGACGAGGCCGAGCTCGAACAGGACCGCATGCGCGATCCGCATGCCGAGCGTGCGCGTGAGGCCCGCCCGCCGCTCGAAGCGGTCGAACAGCGTGTTGAACGTCATGTTCCAGGCCATCGCGATCAGCGACACCATCACCGTCAGCACGCCGACGTGCGACACCGGCATGTCGAGCAGCCACGCACCGATCGGCGCGCACAGCGCGATCGCCACCAGCTCGAACGTCAGCGCATGAACGAGACGTTCCGTCACCGTTTTGTTGATCTGTTTCATGGTTCCCTCCGATGTGTTCGTACAATCCATGCCGGGCATTTTGATCGGCGAAACCGCGCGAATCCAGTTTGATATCATCGGTTTTACCGATATAAAACCCTGAGGTTCGCCGCATGCGCCACGCCCCCGAAGCCCTGCTCGCCTTCGCCGAAGCCGCGCTGCTCGGCTCGTTCACGGCCGCCGCCCGCAAGCTCGGCAAGCGCCAGTCGACGGTGTCCGAAGCGATCGCGAACCTCGAGATCGATCTCGGCGTGCAGCTGTTCGACCGCTCGACGCGCGCGCCGACGCTGACCGATGCCGGCCGCGCGCTGCTCCCGCAGGTGCAGCGCGCGCTGGAGGCCGGCGCGGCAATCGACCGCACCGCCGCGCGGCTCGCGCAGGGCGAGGAAGCGCGGCTGACGCTCGTCGTGTCCGACACGTACCAGTCGAAGCGTTACGAGGAAACCTTGATGGCGCTCGAGCGGCGCTTTCCGGCGCTCGAGCTCGAATGCCAGATTGCCGAGCACGAGGACGTACTCGACCTGATCCAGCAGGGTCGCGCACAGCTCGGGCTGATGGCCGCGCGCGCGGTCTATCCGCCCGATATCGGCGCGGCGACGGTGGCGGAAGAGTCGGAGATCGGCCTGTTCGTCGGGCGCACGCACGCGCTGGCGGCCTATGGCGACGCCGACGTGCCGCATGCGGCGCTGCGCGACGCGCGCGAGCTGCGCCTCAATACGTATGTGAAACCGGAGGATCGCGGCGCTGCCGACCGGATCGTCGTCGGCACGCAGCGCTGGCTCGCGCCGAGCTACCTGATGCTGCTGGAGATGGCGGTGCTGGGGTTCGGCTGGGCCGAGCTGCCGCGCTGGATGGTCGAGCACTTCGCGCGCGATCGGCTGTGCGAACTGCGCGCGCGCGGCTGGCCGCGCCGCGTGCGGGTCGATGCCGTGTGGTCGCGCAACCGGCCGCTCGGCCCGGCCGGCGCGTGGCTGCTCGACGCGATGCTGGCCGCGTAGCGGCGCGCGGCACCGCACCGGCGGCGAGCGCCGAACGGCGCCGCGAAATCAGAGGCCGGCGAGGCGATCAGAAGCCGCGCGACAGCACGGCCGCGCCGATCGTCACGACGCCGAGCACGAGGTTGACGACGACCAGCAGGCGCACCGTGTTCACCGCGCGCGCACCGTCCGGCCAGTTCTGCGCCTGCACCGCGCGGCGGATGCGCGGGAACAGCGCGAAGCGGATATGGCCGAAGATCAGCATCATCACGACGCCGAGCCCCGCCATCGCATGCAGCGTCCACGTCGCGTGCGCGCCGCCGAAGGCCGTGAGCAGGAAACCGCCGGACAGCAGGATCACGATCACCGAGCCCGACACCCAGTTGAAGAAGCGGCCGAACACGCCCTCGATCAGCGGCAGCCGCAGCTGTGGCGTCAGGTCGGACAGCGCCGGGCGCAGGCAGAAGTGCGCGAAGACCATCCCGCCCACCCACACGGCGACGGCCAGCAGATGAAGAAACAGCGCGACGGCAACAGCGTGGGACATGGCGGCAATCCTGTTATGAGTTGAGTGCAACGAACAGCCGCGTCACGCGCGGTCTCGAGCGACGTTCGACCGGCGGACCGCCGGTCGGTTCAGACCCCCGGCGGTATTTCACAATATTTGCAAGTTCCGCGTGACGGCGCCACGCTCGCTTTCCTGCATGCGTCGCCCCAAAACAAACAGGCCGCACGCCCGCCGAAGCGGAGGTGCGGCCTTCGATGCCGGTCGAGCCGGCGACCGGATGCGGCGTCAGCCGAGCAGCGGACGCAGCTCGTTGACGACCTTGAGCTTCGTTTCCGGCGCGCGGCCCTTGCGTGCGCGCTTGCCGACGTGCGGCGCGAGCCCCGCGTACGACAGCGTCTCGTCCTGCGCCTTGCCGCCGCGCCCGGTGCCGATCAGCACGACACCGGCCGGGTCGATCGCGAGCGCCTGCACGAGCGTTTCCTTGTCGTCGAGCGCCATCAGGATCACGCCGCGGCCGCCGCCCGACAGCGTCTTCATCTCGTCCATCCCGAACACCAGCAGACGGCCGCCGCTCGACAGACACGCGACCTGCGTCGCGTTCGGCAGTACCGGCATCGGCGCGAGCGGCACCGCGCCTGCATCGATCGTCATGAACGACTTGCCGGCCTTCACGCGGCTCACCATGTCGCCGACCTTCGCGAGGAAGCCGAAGCCGTTGCTCGACGCGAGCAGCAGTTGCTGATCGGCCGGCGCCGCGTAGTAGTGCATCAGATGCGAGCCCGATTCGAGCTCGATCAGCGACGTGACCGGCACGCCGTCGCCGCGCCCGCCCGGCAGCACCGACACGTCGACCGAGTACACGCGGCCGCTGCTGCCCCATGCGATCAGGCGATCGGGCGTGCGGCACTGGAACGCCGCGTACAGGTGATCGCCGGCCTTGAACGTGAAGCCGGCCGGGTCGAGCCCGTGGCCCTTCAGCGCACGCACCCAGCCCTTCTGCGACACGACGACCGTCACCGGCTCGTCGACGACCTTCGCCTCGAACGTCGCGCGCTTTTCCTGCTGGATCAGCGTGCGGCGATCGTCGCCGTACTGCTTCGCGTCGGCCTCGATCTCCTTGATCATCAGCCGCTTCATCGCGCTTTCGTTCGCGAGCAGTTCCTCGAGCTTCGCCTTCTCGTCGCGCAGCGCCTCGAGTTCCTTCTCGATCTTGATCTTCTCGAGCCGCGCGAGCTGACGCAGGCGGATTTCGAGGATGTCTTCCGCCTGGCGGTCGGAGAGGCCGAACGCGCTCATCAGCGCGGCCTTCGGCTCGTCCGACTCGCGGATGATGCGGATCACCTCGTCGATGTTCAGGAAGACGATCATCCGCCCTTCGAGGATGTGGATGCGGTCGTCGACCTTCGCGAGACGATGGCGGCAGCGGCGCGTCATCGTCAGCTGGCGGAACTTCACCCACTCGTCGAGGATCGTCAGCAGCCCCTTCTGGCCCGGCCGGCCGTCGGCGCCGATCATCACGAGGTTCAGCGTCGCGTTCGATTCGAGGCTCGTGTACGCGAGCAGCGTGTTCACGAATTCCGTCTGGTCGATCGTGCGCGACTTCGGCTCGAACACGAGCCGCACCGCCGCTTCCTTGCCCGACTCGTCGCGCACCGCGTCGAGCAGGTCGAGCATCGCCTTCTTGGTGTTGAGCTGCTCGGGCGTGAGCGTCTTCTTGCCGAGCTTGAGCTTCGGGTTGGTCAGTTCCTCGATTTCCTCGAGCACCTTCTGGCCCGACGTGTTCGGCGGCAGCTCGGTGACGACGAGTTGCCACTGGCCGCGCGCGAGATCCTCGATCTTCCAGCGCGCGCGCACCTTCAGGCTGCCGCGGCCGGTTTCATAGGCCGCCGCGATCTCGGTGTCGCTCGAGATGATCTGGCCGCCGCCCGGGAAATCCGGGCCGGGAATCAGGTTCATCAGCTCCGCGTGCGAAAGCTTCGGATTGCGGATCAACGCGACCGCCGCCGCCGCGACTTCACGCAGGTTGTGCGACGGGATTTCGGTGGCCAGGCCGACCGCGATGCCCGACGCGCCGTTCAGCAGCACGAACGGCATGCGGCTCGGCAGCGTCTTCGGCTCCTCGAACGAGCCGTCGTAGTTCGGCATGAAGTCGACCGTGCCCTGGTCGATCTCGTCGAGCAGCAGCTTCGAGATCGGCGTGAGCCGCGCTTCGGTGTAGCGCATCGCCGCCGCGCCGTCGCCGTCGCGCGAGCCGAAGTTGCCCTGCCCGTCGATCAGCGGATAGCGCAGCGAGAAATCCTGCGCGAGACGCACGAGCGCGTCGTACGCCGACTGGTCGCCGTGCGGGTGATATTTACCGAGCACGTCGCCGACCACGCGCGCCGACTTCACCGGCTTCGCGTCGGGGCCGAGGCCCATTTCGTTCATCGCGAACAGGATCCGGCGCTGCACCGGCTTCTGGCCGTCGCACACGTCGGGCAGCGCGCGGCTCTTCACGACGCTGACCGCGTAGCTGAGGTACGCCTGCTCCGCGTAGTTGCCGAGCGTCAGCGCATCGGCTTCCGGTGCGTCGGACCCGGCGAAGAGATCGGAAGTATTGTCGTCCATCTGAATTCCGTATTCGTAAGTGGCGTGAGGCCGGGCCGGGCGTCATGCCCGGCCGCGCGGGTTTAGATGTCCGCTTCGACGTCGTTGCCCTTTTCCTCGAGCCAGCCGCGTCGCGCGGCTGCCTCGCCCTTGCCCATCAGCATCGTCATGCGCGCAACCGTCGCCTCGTAGTCGAGCTCGCCGAGCTTCACCGGCATCAGGCGGCGCGTGTCGGGATTCATCGTCGTGTCCCACAGCTGCTCCGCGCTCATTTCGCCGAGACCCTTGAAGCGGCTGATGCTCCACTGCGTTTCGCGCACGCCGTCCTTGCGCAGCTTGTCGAGGGTCGCCTCGAGTTCGCCGTCGTCGAGCGCATAGAGTTTCTGCGCGGGCTTCTTGCCGCGCGCCGGCGCATCGACGCGGAACAGCGGCGGCCGCGCGACGTGCACGTGACCGCGCTCGATCAGCTGCGGGAAATGCTTGAAGAACAGCGTGAGCAACAGCACCTGGATGTGCGAGCCGTCGACGTCCGCGTCCGACAGGATGCAGATCTTGCCGTAGCGCAGGTTCGACAGGTCGACGGTGTCGTCCGGGCTGTGCGGATCGACGCCGATCGCGACCGAGATGTCGTGCACCTCGTTGTTCGCGAACAGGCGATCGCGCTCGGTTTCCCACGTATTCAGCACCTTGCCGCGCAGCGGCAGGATCGCCTGGTACTCCTTGTCGCGGCCCATCTTCGCCGAACCGCCCGCCGAGTCGCCCTCGACGAGGAACAGTTCGTTGCGCGCGATGTCTTCCGTCTCGCAATCGGTCAGCTTGCCCGGCAGCACCGCGACGCCCGAGCTCTTGCGCTTCTCGACCTTCTGGCCCGCGCGCGTGCGCGCCTGTGCCTGCTTGATCACGAGTTCGGCGAGCTTCTTGCCGTGCTCGACGTGCTGGTTCAGCCACAGTTCGAGCGCCGGACGCGAGAACGACGACACGAGCTTCACAGCATCGCGGCTGTTCAGGCGTTCCTTGATCTGCCCCTGGAACTGCGGATCGAGCACCTTCGCGGACAGCACGAACGACACGCGCGCGAACACGTCTTCCGCGAGCAGCTTCACGCCCTTCGGCTGCAGGTTGTGCAGTTCGACGAAGCTCTTCACCGCCTGGTAGAGGCCGTCGCGCAGGCCCGACTCGTGCGTGCCGCCGGCCGGCGTCGGGATCAGGTTCACGTACGACTCGCGCACGAGCGAACCTTCCTCGCTCCATGCGACGACCCACGACGCGCCCTCGCCCTCGGCGAATGTGTCGTCAGTCGAACGCGCATCGGCGAAACGCTCGCCTTCGAACAGCGGGATCAGCAGCTCGCTGCCGTTCATCTCGTCGAGCAGGTAGCCGCGCAGGCCGTCCTCGTATTTCCATGCCTGGCGCTCGCCGGTCTTCTCGTTGACGAGCACGACCTCGACGCCCGGCAGCAGCACGGCCTTCGAGCGCAGCAGACGCTGCAGCTCGCCGAGCGGCAGGTTCGGCGAATCGAAGTACTTCGGATTCGGCCACACCTGCACGCGCGTGCCGGATTTCTTCTCGCCGCGGCCCGCGCCTTGCGTCGCGAGCGGCTTCACGACGTCGCCGTCGGCGAAGCCGAGTTCGGCGATCTTGCCGTCGCGCCAGACCGTCACGTCGAGACGCGTCGCGAGCGCGTTCGTCACCGACACGCCGACACCGTGCAGGCCGCCCGAGAACGTGTACGCGCCGCCGGCGGCCTTGTCGAACTTGCCGCCTGCGTGCAGGCGCGTGAACACGATCTCGACGACCGGCACGCCCTCTTCGGGATGCATCCCGAACGGGATGCCGCGGCCGTCGTCCTCGACCGACACCGACTGGTCGGCGTGCAGCGTGACCGTGATCTGCTTGCCGTAGCCGCCGAGCGCCTCGTCGGACGCGTTGTCGATGACTTCCTGGATGATGTGCAGCGGATTTTCGGTACGGGTGTACATGCCGGGCCGCTGCTTGACCGGCTCGAGGCCCTTGAGCACCTTGATCGATGCTTCGCTATAGGCCGCGCTGGGCTTCTTCGTTGACATAGGCGCTGAATTTCGTCATTCATCGGGACGTTGTCCACACCTCGTGTGGATAACGTCGTGGACAAAACGTTGAGTTCCGTAAAAAAGCGAATCGAAACAACGGTGTGCTTGGACTGCTCCGAAAGCGGGCGCGCGGCGTGCGCCGAGCGACCCGGGACGCGCGGTATTTTACTGGTTCCGCGTGGCGCGCCGCCGCAAGATCGTCGCACGGCGCTGCCGGCCGGCGCTCCGACGCGCCGGGCCGCCACGCGTGGTGCGTCAGACCGGCTTGCGCTTTGCCTCGAGCGTCTCCCACCGCTCGAGCGCGGCGAGGAGCTCGTCGTCGATCGCCGCGAACCGCTCGGTCAGGCGCGTGCCTTCCTGCGGATCCTTCGCGAAGATCGAGCCATCTTCGAGTTGCGCGTTGATCGTCTTCTGTTCTTCCTCGAGCGCCGCGATCTTCTCCGGCAGCGCATCGAGTTCGCGCTGCTCGTTGAACGACAGCTTCACCGTGCGCTGCGCGTTGCGGCCGGCCGCGCCTTTCGCCGCGTCTTCCTTGACCGGCGCCGCTTCCTTCACCGCGCGCTTCGCCGCTTCCTGCTGCGCGAGCTGCTGCGAACGCTCGCTCTGGATCTGCCAGTCGGTGAAGCCGCCGACGTATTCGCGCCACTTGCCGTCGCCTTCGGCCGCGATCACCGACGTCACGACGTTGTCGAGGAACGCGCGATCGTGGCTGACGAGCAGCACCGTGCCGTCGTAGTCGGCCAGCAGCTCTTCGAGCAGTTCGAGCGTCGGGATGTCGAGATCGTTGGTCGGTTCGTCGAGCACCAGCACGTTGGCCGGACGCGCGAACAGGCGCGCGAGCAGCAGCCGGTTGCGCTCGCCGCCCGACAGCGACTTCACCGGCGAGCGCGCACGCTCCGGCGCGAACAGGAAGTCGCCCAGATAGCTCATCACGTGCTTGCGCACGCCGCCGATCTCGACCCACTCGCTACCGGGGCTGATGGTGTCGGCCAGGCTCTTTTCCTGGTCGAGCTGCGCGCGCATCTGGTCGAAATATGCGACCTGCAGGTTCGTGCCGGTGCGCACCGTGCCCGCGTCGGGCTTCAGCTCGCCGAGGATCAGCTTGAGCAGCGTGGTCTTGCCGGCGCCGTTCGGGCCGACGAAGCCGATCTTGTCGCCGCGCATCACGGTCGTCGAGAAGGTGTCGACGACCGTGCGATCGCCGTAGCGCTTCGTCACGTCCGTCAGTTCCGCGACGATCTTGCCCGACTTCTCGCCCTGCGCGACGTCGAGCTTCACGTTGCCCTGCGAATTGCGGCGCTCCGCGCGCTCGTTGCGCATCTGCACCAGCCGCGCGATGCGGCCGACGCTGCGCGTGCGGCGCGCCTCGACGCCCTTGCGGATCCACACTTCTTCCTGCGCGAGCAGCTTGTCGAATTTCTCGTTTTCCACGCGCTCGACTTCGAGCTGCTGCGCCTTGCGCGTCTGGTACGCGGAGAAATTGCCCGGATACGACAGCAACCGGCCGCGATCGAGCTCGACGATACGGGTCGCGACGCGGTCGAGGAACGCGCGATCGTGCGTGATGAACAACAGGCCCGCACGCTGCGCGACCAGCAGTTCTTCCAGCCAGCGGATGCCGTCGAAGTCGAGGTGGTTGGTCGGTTCGTCGAGCAGCAGCACGTCGGGCTGCAGCACCAGCGCGCGCGCCAGCGCGACGCGCTTCTGCATCCCGCCCGACAATGCGTCGACCTGCGCGTCGCCGTCGGTCAGGCCGATCTGCGCGAGCGTCATCGACACGCGCGTGCGCCAGTTCCATGCGTCGTGCGCATCGAGCGACGACTGCAGCGCGTTCATCCGCGCGAGCAGCGCGTCGTGTTCGGCGCCTTCCGGTGTTTCGGCGAGGCGATGCGCGATCGAATCGTATTCTTCGAGCACTTCGCGCGTGTGCGTGAGCCCCGATGCCACGGCGTCGAACACGGTCGCGCCGGGTTCGAATTCGGGCTCCTGCGGCACATAGACGGTCACGAGCTCCTGCTGGCGCGTAATCAGCCCGTCATCGGGCTTCGCGAGCCCGGCGACGATCTTCAGCAGCGACGACTTGCCCGCGCCGTTGCGACCGATCAGGCCGACGCGCTCGCCGGCCTCCAGCGAGAAGTCCGCGTGATCGAGCAACGCGACGTGACCGAACGCGAGTTGCGCGCCGGTAATGGAATAAAGCGACATGGGGAGACGGCGAAGAGAGAAATCGGAAGCGCCCATTGTACCGGTGGCGGACGCCTGCGCCGGGATGGCCGGATGGACTAGGCCGGAGGGCGAATCATTTTGTGCAGCTTAAGCGCTGCGTTAGCGCTGCGTTTTTGCTGCGGCGGCATGATGGCGCGCGCTCGGCGGACGGGGCCGGCATCGCGCGCGTTGGCGTCATGCGGGGCCGGCGGCGGGCATCCGGCCGCAGTTTCCCGGCCGGGCGCCCGCAGGCGGAACGCGCGATTATTTCACGTTGACCGTGATCGTCGAGCTCAGCTCGGGACCGTACGAGCGGTGCGCGCCTTCGCCGAGCTGCAGCGTCAGCGTATGCTGGCCGGGCGGCAGCTTCAGGTCGGTTTCGGTCTGGCCCTTGCCGAAGTGCAGCGAATGGTCGGTGGCGGGGATCACGTCGCCCTTCGGCACCGGCTTGCCGTCGACCAGCAGGTGATGGTGGCCCGTGTCCGGCGTCATGTCGCCGGCCGGCTTGAGTTCCATCCCTTCAAGGCCGAACTTCACGTGCACGGGGCTCGAGACCGTCGCGCCATCCTTCGGCTCGGCGAAGTACACGCGCGCCTCGGCACGCGCGAGCGTCGACGCGGCCAGCGCCGCGACACAAACCACACCCGCGATCCATTTCTTCTTGTTGAGCATCGTTTTTCTCCTTCAGATTGAAAGGCTCACGAAGCATACACTGCGTGCCCGGCCCGCGCGATGACGGCGGTTGTTCGCGATGCGTACGTTTAAAACGACGTTGCGGAGGCGTTCGGCGAAATTCCGGTACCATTGCGCCTTTCGTCCGCCGGCCACGCCGCGGACGGCGTCACCGACTTTCATCATCCCGAGCGCCACATGAGCGAAGTAACCGAATACCAGAGCTGGGTCTGCCTGATTTGCGGGTGGGTCTACAACGAAGCGGAAGGCCTGCCCGACGAGGGCATCCCCGCCGGCACCCGTTTCGCCGACATTCCCGCCGACTGGCGCTGCCCGCTGTGCGACGTGGGCAAGGAAGATTTCGTCGTCGTCGATTTCTGATTCGGCTTTTTCGGACACGACCGGGCGCGCGCGGCGCGTATCGGCACGCATTCCCTCCGCCGATGCGCGTCGCGTTTGCTATACTCTGCGCGCTGTCCACATCGCCGTCCCGGTCGCGTCTTCCGCACGCGATATCGCGGACATGGCTCTCCCCGTAGTTCAGGGGATGGAATGATAAGCGCAAGGCTTGTCCAGCAAGGCTTCCGCCCCTTGCCGTAGCAAATTTGTAGCATGCAAAATCTCGTTCACAGCGCGATTCGCGATAAGAGCGCGTCCAAACTTGCTTTGCTGCGTACCGAACCGCAGATCGAGCTGCGGCTCCCGCCGTCCATCAGAACTGTCCGGTCAACTGAAAGCCTAGCGTCACGCGGGCCGTTGGAAATCCGGTCGGCTTGTACACCGGCGTGCCAGCAAACAGGTCATACCCGTAGGCTCCAAAGCGCGTGCCGATGCTTCCCTTGACGCCGATTACCGCGCCGGCCAACTGCGTGCCAACGAGTGCGACCGGCTGCGGCCCCCACACGCGGCCGTAGTCCAATCCGGCATAGATCGCCTGTCCGGTCTGTCCGATCGGCATTTGCAGCTCGTTGCGCCAGTAAAAACCGCGCGCTGCGGCCAACATCGTTTCACCGTCGAAGCCGCGCACCGTGTAGCGGCTGCCGATCGTCAAGTCGTCGATGTAATACAACGAGTTGCCGGTGTATTGGCCGTGAACCGAGCCGACGTAGCGGAACGGCTGATTTGCGATTGCGAAAGGCACCGAGAGGTTCGCATCCACGACGGCCATTTTGTACCGGTAAGTCGGACCGCCGTCGACCGCCAGCACGTCATCTTGTGCCCCAAATGCACCGATCCCCTGACGATAGGCGAGCGTGCCGTCGAACTGGGCGCCACCGAAATAGTGACGGTCAGTCAGGCCAAGTTCGACGAATGTGTTGTTGCGGCGCTGCTGAGGAATTTCCGTATCTTCGATGAAGCTCTGCCCGAAGCGGCGCGACAGGCGAACGTAACCTCCGAACACGTCATTCTGACTACGGGCCAATACGCGGGCCAGTTTGAAATCGATCGTTTTGGAGTTCCCGCTTGCCACGAACGTCTGATTGACGCCCGCGATCTGCTGATAGTACGTGTTCGTGTATGCCGAGAGCGTCGCGGTCCAATACCCCCACGGGATCGAATAGAAACCGTTCCAGCCGTGCGAACCGAGGCGCTTGTCACCAAATTCGAGGTCTTGACTCACGCCGACATTGAAGATGTCATTCAGGCCAAGCGGGTTAACGATGCCAACCGACAGGTTGCCTTGCAACTTGCCGGTCGCGCGTGTTCCCGAATTGTCGATCGACGCGACGACCGTCCAAGGCTTGCCGCGCTTTACGTCAAGCACGACATCGCTCTCGCCCGGTACGTCGCCCGGAACGATCTGCATCGACACGTCCTGGCTGGTGACGCGCTTCATCTGTTCTAGCCCTTGCTCGAGGTCTCGCAGATTCAGCAGTTCGCCACCGCGAGTCGGAAACGCGGTCTTCCACGTGCCCCGCAACTTTTCATCGGCGAAACGCACGCGCCGGATCACGCCGGGAACCAGTGCAACCTTGAGCGTGCCGGTGGTCAAGTCTTGCTCGGGCAACAGGACGCGTGTCGTGATGTAGCCGCGTGCCAAGATCGCGCGAGACAACCCGTTGATGATCGTATCGACGCCTTGCTTACCGACACACTGACCCGCGTAGTGGGCAAGCCATTCGCGCGCGAACGCAAAGCGATCCATCGGCAGCGCGGACGCCCCTTGCATCTTTACGGAATCGGGAAGCGAATCCGGCACGTCGAGCGCGAATCGATCAATGTGGAAGCATGGCTGCTCGCTCGGCAGCGCGGGATAGGTTTCGGCGCGCGGCACGTCGGACCGTACAGTTGGAGCCTGCACCGCCGCGTCCCGCTGCTGCGCGTCGCGTTGCTGCTGCGCTTGTCGATCCTGTTCCGCGTTTGCACGCGCAGCAGCGGCTTGGTCGGCCGGCGTTGGTGCTTGCTGCGCGTGTATCCCCAGTGATACCAACGCTGTGAGCGGCAAAACCGCCAGCCGTTTTGTTAGTTTCATCGATATATTCAAAGCGAGAAAGTCGCAATGCTTTCGGTTTTTGCGGCACCCAAAAGAAATTGACGAAATACCGCCAATTCCGAAATTAATCCCGCCCTTGCAATCCTCGCAGTCACAGGCTTTCCGTCTTGCGTCCATCGGTAGATAAACTCCAAATCGCCGTCGCCCGACTTTTCGAGGCTCAATATCTGATCGATCAGCGCATTCGCTATCAGATCGATAATCGAAGCATCCACCAACTCCTCTTCAAACTGATCAAATAATGTGCCATGAGCATCATTGAATTTTGACCAAAAATATCCGGACGCGGATGAAAAAAACCACTCCGAAAGCTCACCGGACAAGCGAAACTGAGCTGCACCGCTACCAAGCGATACGGAGGATTCTTGCATTCTCATCGTTGTTATTCAGTGCGATTCCGCCTTAAAGTTCATTATGGACCAATGCCCTCACCACTGGAGAATCGCCCCATCGTTACAAACACTTCCTCTGCATCATCATCGAAAATGTGATTTACCTGCCACTCGGCCCCGGGAAATTGGATACGTACTCGCTCGCGCCATAGTTCCACGATGCAAATCGCAATTTCCTTCGCCTTTTCATACGATATCCCGTTGAGCACATCTGTTATCTCAACCAAGTTGGCCCATGCTTGGGCTTGATCTTCGGCCATTCCATTAATTCGATACTCTTGATATTTCTTTTCATCAAACCAATCAGCGACAGTCACGACACCATCAAATAGCGCAAACCGCGGGAAAAACAAATTTCCGATACAAACAAAAAAATCAGCTGGCAACGAGACCTTTGTTGTTACAGCATGCAAAAAATCCAATGGGGAAAATTTTTCGCCGTTGGCCTTCGAAAATTCACTGATTTTCCATTCTGAAATATTCATTTTCCATTGCCTTTCGGGATTTCACTAGGTGTAGCTGGCCGAACTACACCCTTGCCGATAAATACCGATCCATCTGGCGCAGTATTTATGCCAGTTTCCTTCACGTTCGGGCGGGGAATTCCGCCGTGATCTTGTCCAGACCCTCGATATTGCATCCAGGTGCCATCACTGCGGTATGTAGTGTACTGTCCGTCAGGTCCGGGTTTTTCAATAATTGTATGAGGCAAACCAGCCGCTTCCGCCAGAGGAGCGGGTGGCTTATTCCTCATCTTGCCGGCTCCACCCAACGCGCCCGTCACAGACGTGGTCGGCACAGCAGCCAACCCGTCCTCCAAGCGCTGCGTCAAGTTAACTTGACCAACCATCGCGCGCTCTTTGTCCAACTCCTTCCGAAGCGCCGCCATATCCTTCTGCGCCTCGGTTTCGTTCTTATCGTTGTTCTGATTGTAGAGATTGACGCTCGACGCAGTTGCTGCGCCAGCACTTCCACCGACCAACGCACCACCCAGTCCCGACACGATGTTTCCTGCGATGTTGCCGATCAATTGCGAGCCGGTTGCGCTGCCGATCGAATCGGACAGTTGCTTCGTCTGTCCGGCCAGCAGATTCGACAGCCCGGCACCCGCTGCGCCACCAAACGCGCCAGTGAGAGCACTACTGCCGCCCAAGCCGCCAATCAACGCACCGCCGCCCATTTGGAGCATACCTCGACTGGCCCCGCCCTCCTTCCACGCCTCGGCTGTATCGAGCGCGGCCGCTGCGGCGTCGAGATCGCCATTCGCGAGTGCTGTCTTCGCATCAGCTATCGCTTGATCGCGCTTCATATCAGCATACGCACCGATGCCTTGCGATACGACCTGCCCGGCCGCCTGCGCAGCATTCATGGTGTCGGCCTGCTTATCCAGCAGATTTTGCACGTCCGGCGTTTTCGATACCGTCCCATTCAGATTCGACGTATCGCGGTTCAGCCCCGCGACATCTTGTGTCTGGCCCGCCGGGTTCGTGATGTTGATCGTGCCTGTGCTGACGCCACTGCGGGTGGTCGCGCTTTCGCTGCCACTATCCGACTGCGAAATCATCGGCGTCACGCCACCTGCACCGCTGACCGATCCGGGTCCGGTCGCCTTGCCGGTCACACCGACGCCAGCACCCGCGCTGAAACCGCTGCTATCCGCGTTGTAGGTCGAATGGTTCTGGATATCACGATAGGTGAGCGTGCCCGTCGTCAGCGTATTCTTCGACGGATCGGCCGTACTGGCGATCGCCGCGCCCGTCAGGTCCGTATTGCCCTTGACGTTCACATTGAAACCACCTTCGCCGGCCTGAATGCCCGCCTGCTCGTTCACACCCGCATAATTGCCATTCGCATCCCCGTGCGACGAGCTGAAGCTGGCGCTACCGCCCATCGTGCTGACGCTGATGCCCCCACCTGCGCTGCTTTGATGTGCGCTGCTGACGGTCGTATCCTGCACACTGTGCATGTTCAGGTTGCCGCCGACATCCGCCGTAACGGTACGGCCGGATACGGTCGAGCCGATCACGTTCGTATCGCCGCCGCTGACGAGCGTCACGCTGTTCGCGCCCGTGACGTGCGAATTGTTCTGCATCGCCGCATCGCTGTTGCCGTCACCGTGCGCACGCGACATCGATGCCGAAACGCCGATGCCGTTCGTACCGATCGACACACCAACGCTGCTGCCCGACGACGAATTCGAACTGCGTGTCAAATCGGTGTTCGTCGTGTTTTGCAGGTCGATCTGGTTCTTGGCAGCGAGCAACACGTCTTTGCCGGACACGTTCGAGCCAGCGACCGTAATGTTGCCGCTACCCGGCGTGCCATTGCCCGTCGCAATCAACGAAGTCGTACCGCCTGCGCCGAGGCTCGAACCGCGCTGCGTCGTCTGGTTTTCCGACGTGTCCAAGCGGCTATGGCTCGATCCGACGCTCACCTGGACACCAATGCTCGGCGTACCACCGCCCGCAAGTGCACCGCCGGTCAGGCCGGCGACGCCCATCGCGGCATTGCCGGCCGCTGCGATCGCGTGCAGCGCAGTAGCGCGGCTATCGCCGCTGCCGCTCTTGGCGGCTTGCGCCTGTTGGTAAGCACCATTGATCGCATCGCCGACGCTGCCCGACAAGCCGAGCGTGACGCCGCTGCTGCTCGTCTCTTGGCTATGCGTTTTGTTCGCGGTATCCGTCGCCGAGTCGATCACGATATTCGATGCCGCGCCGGTCAGGTTCTTCCCGGCGATCAGATCGCTACCGGTCACGTGCAGCGTATCGCCGGCCGTGACATTCAGGTTACCGTTGAGCGACCCGACCGTGCTTGCGTTGTTCGTGACGGACGACGCATGATCCGTTTCCTTCCGCGACTGCGTGCCGATGCTGACAGTCAGTCCGCTCGTTCCCAGACCCGAATGCGTCTCACGGTAGTAGCTGTCTTGCGAGACAGAATCCTTCGAGGTCGTGATGTTGACGTTGTTCGTCGCCGCGAGGTTCACGTCGTTCGTGCCGACGACCGTGCTGCCCTGAACGGTCAGGTCGCGCCCCGACTGAATGTTGACGGTGTTGCCCGACACCGTGCTGCCGACACCGACATTGGCGTGCGTGTCGGTCATCCCGTCGGTCTTCGTGCTGCTGACGAAGCTGCCGCGTTGGACTTGCACCGACTGGTACTTGTCGTGTTCCTCGCGGGCCTCGTTGATCGTGACGTTGCCCGTCGCACCGATGTTTGCCGAGCCGGTACCGCTCTCGACGCCGTTGGTCATACCCGCAGTCATAGCGGAGCCGGTCAGCGTCACGTTGCCCTTGGACTTGTCGGCACTCACAGCCGCAAGCGTCGCGTTTCCGCCCGCAGTGAATTGCGTGCCGACCGCATGCTCGTCGTAGTTGTGATCCGTTTCCTTTCGCGTCTTACTGTCCGCCGCGACGTTATCAAGCTTCGCCGTATCCGTGACGGTCGTCGCCGTCAGGTTGCCACCAGCGATCACCGACAGATCCTTGCCGGACGAAACCGTAGCACCCTTGAGCGTCGTATCGTTGCCGCTTTGCATCGCCAAGCCGCCGCCAGCGGTTACCCCGCTCGTCACGTTCTTCGTCGTCGACTCTTCCCAATGATGCTGATCGTTCAGATACATCGACTGGTTCGTGGTCGACTGAACCGTATCGACGTTGATATTCCGGCCTGCCGTCACCAGCGCATCGCCGCCAGCCGACAAATTCGCGCCGTGAAGCGTCAGATCGCGACCGGCTTGTACGGCCAGATCGCCGGTCGCCGAGATCGTCCCCTGCTGGCCGATTAAGCTCGTATTGACCTTGCTCGCGCCCGATGCGCCGGTTGCGCCTACGGCATCGACCAGCGTCGTGTTGACGATATCGCGGCCGGCCATCACGGCAACCCGGTTGCCGGAAATCTGGCCCGACGCGTTGACGACATCGTTGCTCGCCGACACGACGGTCGTGCCGTTCTTGGCGCTGCTCGAAATCGTGCCGCCACGGTTCAAGATATCCGTCGCGGTCAGGACGGTTTTCGTGCCGCCCTTGATCACACCGGAGTTCGTCGTGCTACCCGCCGTATGGATCTCGACATCGTCCGCGGCTATCAATGCACCGGTCGGTTGCAGGTCGTTCGCGTGCGTCTGCGCCATGTAGACCACCGGGGCCAGCACGTGCGTCGTACTGCCATCGGGCAGGGTCACGGTCTGGTCGACGAGCCACACGATATCGCTCGTGAGCGCATCCATTTGTGCGGCGGTCAGCGCCATGCCAGGCACCAGGCCGAACTCCTTCGCGTAGTTCACGCCGTTGGTCATCAACGCACGATATTCATCTTCGGCGCTCGCGTAGCCCGGCAGGAAGGTGCGTCCCGTCAACTGCGTGATCTGGTTGCGCACCATCTGCTGCTCGTACATCCCGTCGCCCAAGCGCTTTTCGATGCTCGCCGGATTCAGGTTCAACTGCCCGAGCATGTAGTCGCTCGAGATGAACTTCGTGTAGCTGGTCAGGCGCGGATCCGTCACGATCAGATACGGCTGCCCCGGCGCGGGATTGATCGAATACATGCCGCTCGTCGGCAACGTAATCGACAATGCACCCGTGGCGCTCGCGACCGACTGCAGTGCGGGGACCGTCGTCGTGCCGCTTGCGGTGCCGACCTTGGTCTGGTTGCCACCCGATACACCTTGATTCGCTGCGTTGCTGCCGAGCGTGCCGCCCGTCGCACCGGTCGCCGAGTTTTGCGCAGCGACGTTCTGGTTATTGACGTTCTGCGCGTTAATCGACACCGATTGGTTCGCGATGATCGTGCCGCCGGTGCCGCCAATCGCGACCGGTGTATAAACGATGGACGGCTCGACAATCGTGCCACGATCCTGCGTCGTGTCTTCGTTCCACGCGTACATCGACGTAATGTCGTCGCGCTGGTATTGATACAGCGTACGACCGACGTTGTTCACCGTCGTGCCGCCATAGCTGCCACTACCGACGGATCCGCCTTGCTGGGTGCTACCAATCTGAATCGACTTGCCCGCCGTGATCGCGCTGTAGTTGTTGTTGATCGTCCCAACGTTCGCCATCGTGATACTGCCGCCGGCCACGAGCTGCGCTTGCTGCGCCTGACTCGTCACCTTGTCCTGCTGGACAGTGGTCGTCGTATCGCGCCAGATCTCGACTCGTTGATAGCCGTTATGGCCGTCGCTGCGGGTCGCATACTCCGAATCCGGCACATAGTTCACGTGCGGGTCATACGCATCCCAATAATTGACCGTAACCGTCCCGTCCGCATTCGTCGTCAGCGTGTTGTAGTAGATCGTCTGCTGCTGCCCGTTCACGTTCACGACGAGCACCTTGTCGGTCGCGTTCGGCCCGGACGTTTGCGACAGGACTTGCGAAGGACTATAGGTTGAAGTCAACGGCGTCTTGTAGCCATTCACCCACATCGCCTGCGAGCAGCCCCCGTTCGGGTCTGCATTCATCGTCGCGCATACGATGTACTTCTGGCGCTTGGTTTCGTGCTTGCTAGACGTGCTCGTCGTTTCGGTCGCGACCGTCGGTGCGGGACGCGTATTGGTGAACGTGCCGGCAGCCAGTTCAATGTTGCCCTGCGCTTCGATCGTGGACTGGTCGTTCAGCACGTTTTGCGTGCGGTTCGCGAGGAAACCATTTGCATCACGCTGACCGTTCGCCGCGATATTGATATCGCCGACGCTGTACAGGTTTGCGCCACCGGTGTTCGACAACTGATTCGTCGCGTACAGATTCAGCTGGTTCGCGGCGGCGAAGACAGCAGCGGCGCCCGTGTTGGTGATCGTGGCCGCGTTCGACGTGACGTTGCCACCGATCACGGTTCCAGTATTGTTGAGCGCTGCGCTGTTGGTCGTGACCGCATCGCCTTCAATGCGGCCCGCGTTATCGATCGTGCCGCCGTTGGCGTTGACCGTCGTGTTCGCGGAATTCAGGTCCGCGCCGCTCTGGTTGTCGACGTTCGCAGCATTCACCGTGAGCGCACCATTGGCGTCCATCACGCCCTGGTTCGTCAGCTTGCCCGACGTGGAAAACGTCAGGTCGCCGTTCGCGTGCAGCCTGTTCGCTGCCGTCTGCGTATAGTCGCTGCCAAGCGTCACTACACCGTTGCGGCCGGCAACGATCGACCCGTCTCCGGTCAGTGTGCCACTCGTCAACGACAGATCCTGATCGCTGCCAATCGCGCCCCCCTGATTCGACAGAGCACCGGTTTGAATCGACACGCTGCCGCCGCTACCCGCGTCATTGCCCAATTTGCCCGACGTATTGTCGACCGATGCGGCTTGCACCGAAAGCACGCCATTCGCGCGAACCGAGCCATTCTGGTTCGACAGCGTAGCGTTAGGACCAACGAAGTTCAGGTTATTCCCTGCCGAAAGGACACCCGCATTGTTGTTCGCGTTGCTGCCGACGTTCAGTGTCAGATCATGGCCGGCGAGCGTCTGACCGCCCTGCGCGTTCGTCAGGGCCTGCGTGGTCAGCGTGACGTCACCGTTGCCGCCGATCGTACCGGCACCCGCTGTACCGGACGCATTCGTGTTCGTAATCGATGCGCCGCCGTCGATCGTCGTCGCCCCGCTGCCAATGTTGGCGATGCGCGCGTCACTGTTGTCGATACTGGCACCAGACAGGTCGAGCGTCGACGTCGCGCCGTTCGCTTCGATTTGACCCGCATGGTTGTTCACCGCGCCTTGCGCGCGGACTTTCAGATTCCCGTTCGACTGGATCAGCCCCGCCGCGTTCGCGAGCGCGCCACTCGACTGCACCGACAACGACCGCGATGCGAGCAGCGAGCCGCCAGAATTGTCGACGCTGCCGGCGTTGACCGAGACGTCGCCGTTACCGCCGATCGTGCCGTTCGCCGTATTGGTCAACGCGTTCGCCGCCGTGACCGACAACGCGCCTGAGCCGAGTTGCTTAATTGAGCCGCCGTCGTTCGCCAGGCTGTCCCCGGACACCGTGAGACCATTACTGGCTTCGACCGTGCCGGCGCGATTGTTAATCGCCGATTGTGCTTTCAGCACAAGGCTGTCTGCGCCGATATAGCCGCCCGCGCTGTTGTCGAGCGACTGCACATCGAGCGCGGCCTGCCGCTGAGCCGACAGCACACCCGCTTGGTTCGACACGGCGGCGGCCGTCAGCTTCATCGCGCCATTGGTCGCGATCATGCCGCCTTGGTTCGAGACTGCACCCGTGCCGATGGTCAACGTGCCGATGCCGGCGTGCGCAATCTTGCCGTGGTCGTTGATCAATGCGGCCGGCGTCAGGCTGAGGTCGGTACTGTTCGTTTGAATGGTTCCCGAGCTATTGTCCAGCGTGCCCGAAACCGCGATCGCTGCCGGTCCCGAGCCCGTCTGCGTGATCGTGCCCGACTGATTTTTGAGATTGGTCGCTGACAGCGACAACTGGCTGGCCTGAATTGCCCCTGCACCGTTGTCCAGACTGGTCGCGCGAACGTTTGCCAACGCACCTGCGGAAATGCTGCCTGCTGCATTCGTGAGCGCGGTGCCGGCATCGATCGTCGCATTCTGGCCTGCCGCCAGCGAACCGTTGCCGTTGTCGACCGATTGCGCGCCGACAGCCAGATCCGTGTTCGCGCTGATTGATCCATGGTTCGCTAGGCTGCTCGCCTGAATCGTAACGGAGCCGTCACCGCCGATCACACCGCCTTGTGCGCCGTTCGCTGTCGTACCCGCAGCGTTCGTGAGCTGGCCGCTCGTTGCGATGGACAGGCCGTCGCCATTGAGGGACGTCACGCGCCCGGCCGAGTTATCCAAGGATGTGCCGCCGACGCTCATCCGGCCCGCGCTCTGGAGGATGCCCTGTTGGTTCTGGATCGCACCACCGTGGACGTCCGCCGTACTTTGCGAAACCAGCGTACCGGCCTGATTCGCGATCTGTCCGGCCGACTGCACCGACAGCGGGCCTTGGGACGAGACCGTGCCGCCTTGGTTCGACACGCTGCCCGCCGTCAACGTCGCGCCGCTCTGGCTCGAAAGATTGCCGTGGTCGTTGACAAGCGCTCCGGCGGCGCTCGCGTTGAGTGCGCCCTGCGCACTCGTCGTCGCGTTCGAAAGGTTGAGGTCGCCGGCACTGGCGCTCAGCGTCATGCCGCCGTTAGCCGCCGTCTGGCCGCCTGCAAGATTCACGCTGCCGCCAGTCAGCGTTGCGTTGCCGCCGGCAAGATTCTGGCCCGTCGCGTTCAGTTGGCCCGACGCGGTAACGTTCAGATCGCCGCTGCGGCTCACGGAGCCGTCGTTGTTCACGCCTGCACCGAGCGCGCCGGTTGAACTGACGGTCGCGGCGCTGATCGTTGTATTCTGTTGCGCCGCAAGCGTGCCGCTATTTGACAGCGTGCCGCTAGCCGCGACGTTCGCGCTCTGCTGCGCGTAGGTCGTCCCGGTATTCTGGATATCGCTGCCGTTTGCCGTAAGGTTGCCGCTCGCGATCGTCTTGCCCGACAGCACAAGCTGTCCGTTCGACTGCAGCGTCAGATCACCGGCCTGTGCGGCGATCGTGCCAGCATTTGCCACGCCGACACCGTTCTGATTAGCGACAAGAAACACCCTATTGGCGTACATTCCGCCCAATTGACCAACGTCAATTGCGATGGCCGGTGCGGGGCCACCGTCCTGAATCGGTGTTGTGGCGAGCGTATCGTGATTGACTTGGTTCGGGCCGGTGATTACATTCAGATTTTTCGCATAAATCGCCGCATTTGCCTGAACCGCACGGGCGATAATGTCAACCTGATCGACATTGGCCGCATTCAAACCAGCGCCGGACACTGTGACGAGGCCTTGGTTTACATTAAACCCAGCCACCGAACCGTCAGCACCGTAATACGGCACCCCGGTTGTCAAGACAGCGCGCGAGGTATTAATAAAGCCGCCGCCATCGACCAGAAGGCCAGCGGAATTCGACAAGATAATCTCAGCCTTGGGGCCCGCTACCTCAACATACCCCCTGATGACCGAGGGATTATTGCTGTTAACCTGATTAACGATAATCCGCGCGGAATCATTGGGCCCGAAATTCGGGTTCCCATTGATATATCCTGCTTGCTGCGTATTGACGATCGTCGGCGAGTTATTGATTATTGCGCCGGGTTTCTGTACGTCGAATTGATTATAGGTATTTAACGATACGCCAGATCCACCCGGCTTATTAATATTGACTTGCGGTAATCCATTTTGCGTCTGGATCACCGACGGCGCATGCGCACCGCCGCCGACAATTTGCGCATTCGCCCATATCGGTGTCGCGCCGACCGCAACCAGGGATGCCAATGCGATGCTCCGGAGGGCAAATCGCACAATCGATTCGCGCTCAACCGCCGCGCCACGCGTCTCGCCCCGGCCCGCGTTGCCCGACGCACTGGCAGTCTCTTCGACGGCAATCAACATGCCGCGTACACGGCTGTACACCAAACGGTAGTTATTTTGATTCATTTTTCTGGCCTACTCGCAACTTGAGCGACTGCGCCCTACGGATTATCGGATGGCGGCATCTTCTCGCAACCCACGCAGTCGTGTCTCGGCGAGCGGGTCAACTATTGTCAAACGTCGGGTAAACGCGACAATGATCGAGGGGCGCCCTTGGCGTGAGGATTTTTCGGCAATCGGCCACCGTGTCTTTCGACACGGTGGTCTCCGCAATCAGAAGAGCCCAGCCGGCTGCGCCGCGTCGTCCCAACTGAAGATAATCAGCTCGTTTCGCTCGACACCCTTGCCTCCGCCAACCGTGTACTGAATCGGCACGGTCTCGATATGAAACCCGTCGAATACGCGCCGAATGTCGGGATGGTCGTTCAGGCTCACGATCGCGCGCCCCTTGATCGCGCGCAGCTTTACCGCCATCTTTTCATACTCGGCAAACGGAAACGCGACGCCGTATCCTTCGGTCTCGTAGTACGGCGGATCCAAATAAAACAGCGTGTGCGCCCGGTCGTATCGATCAATGCACGCGGCCCAATCGAGCCGCTCGACAAACGTGTTCGCAAGCCGCAGGTGCGCCGCTGACAGCTCCTCTTCGATGCGCAGCAGGTTCAGGCCGGGCGGCGTTGTCGTCGCCGTCCCGAAGGTCTGCCCTTCGAGCTTCGCTCCAAAGCAACTTTTCTGCAGGTAATAGAACCGGGCAGCACGCTGGATATCGGTGAGGGTTTCCGGGATCGTCTGCTTCAGCCATTCGAACACCTGCCGGCTCGTCAGCGCCCACTTGAACTGCCGCACAAACTCCTCCAGGTGATGCTGCACGACGCGGTACAGGTTGATCAGCTCGCCGTTCACGTCGTTAATGACTTCGACCTTGGCCGGCGGGCGCAGGAAATACAGCGCCGCTCCGCCTGCGAACACCTCGACATAGCAGTCGTGCGCAGGGAAACGCGGAATGATGTGGTCTGCCAGACGACGCTTGCCGCCGATCCAAGGAATGATGGGATTTGCCATTGTGAAAGCCGTTTTTAAACTTGGTGTAGAATCCGGCCCGCCTACGTAGGTAAGCAGGGCCTTGGCTGATTCACTGGCACGCTCAGTGGAAAAGCGACCGGGTAAATGCGCGAACATTCCCCCGGTCGCCCTGTTTCTTTCGAGACCGCGCAGCCTCGATTGCCGCGTTACTGCGGCAGATTGGTTGATGCGTCGGCGATCAACGCGTCGTAACTCCGCTCACACTGCTGGCCGGCGATTCCTCGCTCGTCAGCGATCTTCGCCAACTCTCCCGCGCGCTCGTCAACCCGGCCGAACAGGTCGGCAAGCAAATCGAGGGCGTTGCCGGCTGCCGGGCTTCCGGCCGTAGCGCCGGAACGCCGGACGTCGGCAACGAGTGCGGCGATTTGCTTGCGCAGCCCGTCAGCAACACCATCGGCAACAGCAGCATCTGCGCGCGCCTGATCACGATCTTTCGCAGCATCGGTTGCGATCTCCTGTTGCGCCACCAATCGGCGGCGGAATTCATCACGTTCAGCGCGCAGATGGTCAATCTGCCGTGCCTGATCGGCGACCGTCGCGGACTGATCCGCATCACGGTGCCCCTTCGAATAGCCGGCAGCAGCGCCGACGAAAACGGCCGCGATAAGCGCGAGCCAGAGCCGAGGATCGAACCACGTCATGCGCCGCTCCGCATCATTGACGCAAGACGCTTCGCGCGATCGCCGACCTGTCGCGCCCACAGGCTGTCGAGCATCTCGACTGCCGCCACGTTCCAGTCGCCCCGCTGCGTCGCCGCGAGAAACTTGCGGAACCCGAGCAACTTGCCCTGCATGTTGAATGCCATATTCATCATCACGCGTTGGCGCACCGGATCGAGCGTGGACCACCACGGCAGATTGCGATTGAGCCATGCCTCGGTCTCTGCGATGAACGCCCCGATTTGTCGGATGTCCTGACGGCCATCGGGCATAAGCAACGGATTGCGTCGAATCGGGAGCTGCTCGACGCCGCATTCCCGACTTACAAAGCGAAGCTGGCTCTTGGCCCTGCGGCCGCATGGCCGTTCCCGACCGGAGCCGCAAATTGACCCCGCGCCCGGCCCTTTCTACCCCACGTCCGCTGCCGCGAAAGCGGGAACACGCAACGAAGCGCCCGGCTATCGCGCTGGCGAGCGTCAACTGCACGTCGATGCAGTCTGACTACAACGGGCTGACGCCCGCAAAAGCAATTCAGAAGGACGCTGCGCCGCTCGCGCGGCGAAAACCTACCCAGACAAACGAAGCCTTGGCGGGTACCCGCCAAGGCAGGCTCGCGCGGCTCGACGCCCTTCGCATCGAGATCCGCGCGCTGATCACCGAGATCTCGCACGCGGCCGACGTCGAGCTGCTGGACCTGATGGCCGACGAGATCGGATCGTTCACTCGCCACAAGGCGGCGCAGGACGCACGCACCTGGGCAGCAACCGCCGGGATCACGCTGGAAACCGGCTTGATGCAGCTCGCCCACGCCCTTCCACCATACGAGGCAAAGTGAAATGACCCGACGAAGCAGCCCATTTGAAGTGTGCGGACTCAAACCGATCAGGCAAGACAGCGAAGGCCCTCTCTTCGATCCCGTAGAGGCGGCCACGATGATCGCTAATTCCATCAACGCAGATACCAACTACTTTCAGCGCAAAACTAAAGCTATGAACACCGATTTTGCAAAAGCGGAGTCCGCCACCCAAGATGCAATCGCACTCTTTGAGCGCTCACTATCTCGTATGGTCGACGCAGAGAAGCAAGTTGCAGAGTCGACGAAGAAAGCAGCAGGTAGCGTGCGAAAGTCCGCAAACGAACTTGGCGACACAATGCAACGGCTCTTGAAAACGGCCGACGTTGACCGCCTTGAACGGTACGCCACTGTTCTCGAACGCATGGCAGCAGCGATGCAGACGTTGGCCACTTTGGAGATCGACGGCAAGCTCGATCGTATCGTCAACGCCATTCGATAACCGGGGACCAACATGGAAAATATCACCAGCAACTACGATGCCCTGCAAGCGGCTGCCGAAAAAGCAACCAAGGGGACCTGGATTAACGTCGGCGCGTGGGTAGAGAATGGGCGTGACGACTTGAAGGATATCTGCGACTGCCGCCCGAACGGGAACGAAGATGACGAGCAAGCGCTGCTCGATGCCGCCTATATCGCCCTCGCGAACCCGGACACCATCCTTCGCCTTCTTCGCAATTGGCGTGCCGCGCGCGAAGTCGCCTCGCAACGCCACATGCAAGCAAGTGTTGCAGCCATTCAATACGCTCTTGACGCGGACGAAGGCTTCGAATGGTTGTCGCTCTGGAACGAAGGTGAATTTGAGCGGTGCAGACGGGATTGGCCCGACGCTCCGGACGACTGCTACATCGGCGCCGACCCGATGCATCCCGAAACACAGCGGTTGCTCGCTGCAACGACCAGCGAGCGGGTGACGAATTACGCGGACGATGGAGAGACGATCCAATGAGCTTGCTTACCCGCGCATATATCCTCGAAAAGTACGGCCCCCGCATGACGCTGGCGCAGCTGGCGCAGCTATTGCTGATGTCGGAGGGAACCATCCGCAACCAGATCAGCGCCGAGACGTTCCCGATCCCGACGTATAAGGAAGGCGGCGGCCGGTTCGCCGCATATGACGCGGTCGCCGACTACCTTGATGAAATGTCGACGCGCGCGCGACAAATGGCAGCATGACCACATGTCCCACTGGTGTCGATAACTCTCTCACCAGTGGGTGCCACCAAGTTACGGCACTGGTTGGTATCGAAGTCTCTTGACGTCGTCGCACCGACCGAACCATTTGCAGCCGATACCTTCAAACGGCATTCTCGCCCGAGCATCGTCAATCTCGGCAATCGCGCTCCATTGCACAAACATCAAGTGTCCGTCCGGTCTCTTCACTAACACGCCACGGTCCAGATACCGCAGCAATACAAGCTTTGACAGTTCTTCTTTGCTCGAAAGCACGATTGTCGCCGACGGAGCTTCTTTCAAATTTTCGATGGCGCGGCTGTCTCCTGCAACATACGCCGTGGCAGCGATCACCGGACCGACGGCGATCACTACCCCAAGCCCCCTCACCCACTCAGCGTTATCGGGAAGCAGCTTGGCTGCGGCAAGAATCCACGCAAGCCCCAACATGAAAAGCATCGCACCGTAATACTCACTGCCCGACCACAGGAAGCTGCACACCGCGAGTGCCGCCATCGACCATATGTATATCGAAGGAGTGAAGAAGAACCACATTAACCAACGGATCACGAAGTTTGACTGCGCTGCGGTTTGGATTTTCTCGCGCCTCACTTCATTTGGGTCGCGCCAATCGTCCATCCACCGATTGATCACATGCTGAAGCACGGCACCGAGCAGTGCGAACCCTAATGCCGGAGCCCATATGACGGCGGATCTCGCGTGGTCACTTAATGAAGTCGGAACTTGCGACATATTCAAGCCGAGCCGCGAGAAATATGCCCAATCGAACACCACGGAACATGGCAATACGAGCATCGCAAGCAGAGTCATCGCGCTTACAATGCTTTCGACGGCTGGCTTTTTTTCCCTCTCAGCCAACACCGGCTGACTCTCAATCAACTCGCCCATCCCCCACCTCCCCGATCAGCGATCTATCGTCATCAATCTGACCAACTGCTTGCCCCTTCTTCGCAACGTCGTCCGGTCGCAGATTCGTGTACCGCCTCAAATTGCGCCAATCCTTATGCCCCGTCACGGTTGCGACCTCTGGAATATCCCACCCGCCCTCGAAGAGGGCACTCGTCGCTTCGTGCCGCAGATCGTGCAATCGAAGATCGACGATGCCTTTGTCGTCGCAGGCCAGCTTGAAGTACTTGCTCGCAGTGCTCTTGTCGAACCGAAAAATGTACTCGTTCGGATGCGGCTCGATCTTCGGGTCCGCCTTGCGCTTCGCCTCGTATGCCGGCGGCACCGGATATCGCGCCTGGCGCAGCAACACTTCAAGCGAGTCGCCGATCAGCGGCACCCACTCGTCGTTGCCCTTCTTCTGTCGCGGATGTTTGCGATCGCGGACAAGCGCGAGCCGGCGCTCGACGTCGAGATCCGACCACGTCAACCGAAATAGCTCGCCGCGCCGGAACGCGCTTTTCATCGCCACGCGGATGACATCCGGCACCGCCTGTTCGCGCTCTGGATGTTCAGCAAACCACTCGAAGATCTTCACGATCTCTTCGCGCGTTGGCCGCCGATCGCGATGCTTCCCCGGCCCGATGAGCTGCAGGTGATCGAGGGTCGGCCGCGCAATGCTCGGAGCGTGCGGCAACCGGAGATCGAGTAGCGAGGCCATGTGTTTGTACACCGTCCCGAGCTTGGATATGTCCATGTCGATCGTGTACTGCCCTGCACCCTCTTTCTTTCGCTCTTGGGCAAACTTGACTAGCCGCTTGGTCGATAGCTTCGCCGCCACCTCATCATCAAAGTGACTTTCCAGCCGCTTGAGCATGTAATCTTCGTTCGACTTCTCCGTGACCGGCCGGCCTGAATCGTTGCGAGCGTTTCGATACAAACGCACCAACTCGCCGACCGTGATGGTCTGCTCGTCGACGGCGGCCTGCCCCTTGTCGATACCGCCCTCGATCTCTCGCGCCCATGCTTCGGCCGCGCCCTTGGTTCGAAACGTCTTTGATATACTCTGTCCCCGCCGGCGGACTTGAGCACGCCAGCGGTCGCCGATCTTGAGGATCGAAGCCATGAAACACCCCGTTTGTGGACTGTAGCAATGCGTCATCCACATACGCTGCTACAGGGTCGATTTGTAGCAGAATTGTAGCAGGCGGGGCGTTAAACTATGCTTCACAACTCGTCATTTCGCGTCATGCGCGGAAAGACGAAAATCCCGGAAAGGCACACGGGACAAGGCTAAGAGCCTGATTCACAAGAGTTCAGTCCATCCCGCTCAAACTATCCGCTCCCCGTAGTTCAATGGATAGAACAAGCGCCTCCTAAGCGCTAGATACAGGTTCGATTCCTGTCGGGGGGACCAATCTTCCGTCTCGCTCAATCCCCCAGAATTCCCGCAACCCGTGGTAGCATAAGGCTTCTCGGGTTTTTCAATTCCGTCTGCGTCCGGTAACGTACTACGACAGCCGGGGGTATTTGGGGGTATCTCTCGGGGTATCCAAGATACCCCTTGGAAGGATACCCCCATGCCCTTGACCGACAAAGCCGTCAAGAATGCGAAAGCGGACGACAAGCCCGTAAAGTTGTTCGACGGCGGCGGAATGTTCTTGCTCGTTACCCCGGCCGGTCAGCGCTACTGGCGGCTCAAATATCGCGTCAACGGCAAGGAGAAGTTGCTGGCACTCGGCGTGTACCCGGACGTTTCACTAGCAGTCGCACGCAGAAAGCGTGACGAGGCGCGGGAAAAGCTTGCAGCAGGTATCGATCCCAATGAAGCAAAGAGAGAAGTCAAACGAGCCGCGCGCATCGCAGCCGCTAGTTCGTTCGAGGCGGTTGCGCGCGAGTGGTTCGAGAATCAGCTCGCAGGATGGACCGAGACCTACGCTGAGAAAGTCATCCACTCGCTTGAGATCGATGCATTTCCGAAGATCGGCTCACGGCCCATCGCCAGCATCGAAGCGCCGGAAATGCTGGAGATGATCCGCGCAATCGAAGCACGGGGGGTCCGGGAAACTGCCAAGCGACTGTTGCAGCGTTCGCGCGCCGTATTCCAGTACGCAATCATGACTGGCCGTTGCACCCGTAACCCGTCTGCTGACATCGATGCGGAAACGATCTTAAAAAAGGGACCGGGCGTACAGCACATGGCTAGGGTCAAGCCGTTGGAGATCCCACAGCTCATGCGCGACATCGCTGCGTACCCAGGTGAGCCAGTTACCCGGCTGGCGCTGGAATTGATGGCCCTTACCTTCGTCCGGACGAAGGAGATGATTCGCGCTCAATGGGCCGAGTTCGACGAGATTGCAGCAGAGTGGCGCATCCCGCCCGACAGAATGAAAATGCGGGATCCACATATCGTCCCGCTGTCACGACAATCGCTGGCGGTGTTGATGCAGCTCCGGCAAATCAATGGTGATCGGCCACACGTGTTCTACAGCGTACATGGCCGAGCACCAATCTCGAACAACACCATGTTGTTCGCGCTTTACCGCATGGGCTACAAGTCACGAATGACCGGACACGGCTTCCGTGGACTCGCCGCCACGGTGTTACGTGAACTAGGGTACAGCCGAGACGTTGTAGATCGTCAACTCGCGCATGCGGAGCGCAATCAGGTCACGGCAGCCTACGTTCACGCCGAGTACTTGCCTGAACGACGCAGGATGATGCAGCATTGGGCTGATCATCTCGACAAGCTCAAAGCTGGTTCGTGAGCCCATGCTTTCGCCGCAACGCTCCACCCGAGCATAGGTGCAATTGCTCACCTCAACAGAGTTGATCACGGCCTCACCCGTTCTCGCACATTCTTCTTCCCCCCGGATGAGGACGCTTATCGCAGCAATTTTTACGCAAGCAGCCTGCGAATCTCCGCGTGAACCGCTGGCAAGTCACGTCTGAGCGCCAGTTCGGTCAGTTGATATACCGATTCGCCCTGCCGATTTTCAAACGCGACGTCCGGTGATGCTAATAAGCCAGGGTACAAGTTAGCTAACACCGACTTTCCGCTCAAACTAGCCTGAAGCGGAATGACCTGGCCATTGAGCAGAGTGTTGAACGCACACGAGATTCCGTCGAGCTCCAGACTGCTTGCAAGCGGGCGTAACGTAAACTCTTGCTCCTCAGGTCGCGCACTTTCCGGTACGGTACCGAACATGCCATACCGAAGAAGCGCCGCTCCAAGCTTTCGGTCGAGCTGCGCCTTGAGGTGTTGATTATGGAAATGGTCGAGACAGTCAGTACAGGAAGTGTCGCAATTGCAGCCCTCCAACAGGGAAAGTGTCTCGCCCGCAATTTCGCCAAAGTACTTAGCAGCGAGTTCGGCATAGCCAGCACCGCCGGACAAAGTATCGTATAGATAGACATCAAGCAACACCTGCCCATCTTCGTCAGTCGGCAAGATTCGATGCCCTGCCCCGAACTCAGTGGGATCCAAGTCAAGCTGATGATGTCTGCTTGCAGCCAACCTCAGCGCCTCAGCCAAACTGTGTGCCGCGCTCTCAAGTGTCCGGACGACATACGAAGAACCTACATCCGTAACTAGTGGCCGAGTAATTTTTATGCGCAACAGGAGTAAATCCGTCGAGAAACTATAACCAAGGAAAGTCTGGACGAATTCGCCATCGCAATGCTTTGACGCCATCTTGCTACTAATAAGATATGGGCGAATGTGTTTCCCAGACTTCGGACTTTGCATATCAAATACGTCAGCACATCCGCATTTGTTACACACTGAAAACCCGTGCCCTTCTCTACCTGTAGTTTTCCCTTTGTTCAAGGTCAACAAACGCTTGTCAACAGCGTGAGCATATCGAAGATATGTCCCTCCGTGTGCGAAGTCGAACGACTCCCCGTCCGTAGGCTGAGGATATTGCGCCATCGTCGCATATGTAAACTCTTGGTCGCGGTCTTCCTCCGAAAGCGCACGAGCGTTCTCAGGACCGAACACTTCGGGCTCAATCATCAATTGAGTTTTTAAAATTCCGTCGCAAACCGGACAAATCGATAGCAATTTCGCCGTAGAATAAGGATCTTGGACGAAAGAGCACGCATCACATATCACCAATCGTTTTGCATTTCCTTGTTCAAAAAGTTTCGTTGCTCGATTTCCGTCCTGCGCGGGGGCACTTGCAAATACCCCGCCTGACCGATAAGTTTTTTTGTTTATAACAACCAAGCGTCCGGGTGCGTACTCGCTGAGCGCTTGCCCCGTTGATAGTTGCGGTTGTTGTTCAAGCTTTATCTCTAAATACCCCTTGCTATTTCGGGCCCATTCCTCGACTAAAAAGCTGCACAAGCTTGTTGGAAATGCATAGGTAGGCAACAACTGGTGGAAGAAGAGAAATTCAAGGAGGTCCAATTGTTCAAGTTGCCTCTCGTCCGCCTCGAGTCCATCTTCGTCGTTGTCATGGCCCGCCTCAGTATCATCGGACTCCATATCCGGAAGTGAGCCCACCTCGGTCGATAGCGCTTGTAGCCTATCGACAAAATGTCGAGATGTCTCGAGAACCCATTCCACCACCGCCGTCGACTCTATGCTAAGGCCACTCGGCAGCCAACCTGCGATCACTTGCGCGAGGCGGTGGGGAACAACGAATACATTCGTGTTCATCCACTCCATGAATCTCTTGAGATTTGGCCCCTCAGCAGAGTCGTCAAAAAAATCGCGCGTCTTGCCGAGCGCCTTTTGCAAAATTGCGCTGCTGACGCCCGCCGCCGTTCCAGCAACAGCGGGGTCCTGAAAAAATGTTTGCAAAAGAAAGGCGTGGATGTGCCGAACCGCAATTTTTGGATTGTCGACCTTCAATTCCGGCGTTCTTGGCGGCCCTGCCACCATCCGCTCTGCATTTGCGAAATAGTAGCTATCGTGTGGGCCGTTCTGTGAAAACGCAACAACCGACGACACCGTGGCTCCCCTTCGCCCTGCACGTCCTGCCCGTTGCTGGTAATTCTCGCGCTGCGGCGGCATATTTCTAAGTGCAACTGCAACCAATGACCCAATATCGATACCGACTTCCATGGTGGTCGTGCAGCTCAACACATCTACTGGTCGGTCTTTGTCCCTTAGTAGGATGTCTTGAAATCGCAGCTCATGAAGCTCAGTGGTCGAGTGAACATTCCGATAGTCTCGATTCGACAACTGCGCAGTATGCTCTTCGACGGACATGTTGCTAATGGTCGAGCCAGGCCTCAGTGCGAATTCGACTGGGTCGCGCCAGAATGACTTACGCGCCCTGAGATAGCGGTCTGTCGCAGGCTCGAGAAGTCGAGTTTGACGAGAGCCGCACAAGAGACATGAGCCTCGAAAGTCCAATGGCATAAGGCCGGTGCACTCATCACATTGCACCCACTTTTGCCCAAGGTCGATAGTAAGTTTCAGGACGTTCGCATTCAGGAAGTACCCTTCCTTGTTCTCCGCTAGCACTGCCCGGAAAACATCCTCAACTAAGTTCAGACCCGCTTCACCGAGTCCCAGTGTGTCCACGAGCGCGCGTCTGAACTGGTGACGAAACTGGCCCTTGCTGCCCCAATGGGGCCTCCAAAATCCATTTGCCTGCTCGCGCAAATGCTCAGAAAATTGGGCATCAAATGAGAAATCCGATAGTTGTTCGCCTATCCATGCGACCGCTAGCGCTCGAAGCTCGCTATGGTCGAGGGTCAACCCTCGGTCCTTGACTTGCTGCACTAAACGATTTGCTGCGAGCTTGGTTGGCTCGACGAATCCAATTGTTGTTCCATTGAGCGAGTAGTAGCTGCTACACAGGAGCTTTAGTAAAGCGAGTCGATAACGCCAAGGTGGCTCCCCGGGTTGAAAACTCTCAGTTAATGCCTCACCGAGGTCGCCACCGAAATCACGTCGAAAGGCGGTTATATGTTGGTCAAGCTTGTCGGCATCGATTCCGTCAAACATCGAAATGTTGTTTCTAGCCAGAGCCGCAAGAAATCCTATGTATAAGACGGTGGAGGTCGGCTTTGTCTCACGACCGACATCCGATAGAAGCTTCGTAGCTAGCGCCACAGCCTGCCGAAATAGATCCAATTCCATATCGCGCGGCATGTCTCTCGCAAGACGCGCTGCTTTCTGCCGTCCATCCGAAAACACGAGCACTTTACGACCGCCATTGGGAAATGTTTCCGACGATTCACGGCTCGCGGGCTGATGGAACATCTGCGCTCGAACCAAGGTCGCAAATGGTGCTTCGCCCTTCGTCACGTGGTCCATTATCTTGGATGGGTCCGAGGGGGATTTGCGAGTCTTGCTGCAGCACAACGGACACTCGTCGAATCTCAACTCCTGCGTAACATTTAGGTCTTTATCGGGGATACGGACATGCCTGAAACCTCGCAAATCCGACGGTCGCGTCATAGTGAGTCGTCCACTCGCGTAATGCAGCCATGCGTCTGAGTAGCGTCCCGATGGGTGAACCTTCGTCTCGACCATCATTTCGATGGGGAAAAGCTGTCGCTCGCGATTTTCAGAATCCACGGTCTCCGGCTCGTGCCATACGAAATCTCGTTTTTCGTCGACCCAACCGGTTATAAAAGCAGCGCCACAGTCTCTATGCGTATAGAAATCATAGACGCGTGCTTTGCTTTCACATGTGCATGCGAGCAGCGGTTTCGTATGAAACCTTCCAAGAATCGTGGGCCCGTCAGAGTGGAACAATCTTCCAGTGCAATTCGGGTCAGTACAGGAATATAGCCCCGGGAGCCCGCGATGAAATAGATGTAGCCGCGTCGGCAACAGCACCCGCCCGTCTTTCGCGCGTTTCGCGTGAGAGCATAAAGCGAGAAGTGCATCAATAGTGCGTGAAGCTACGTCAGGAGCACCGTTCGGGCAGACGATTTCTGTCAATGCATCAAGCGCGGTCGCGCGCCCAGACACGCGATTAATTAGAAGGTCTACTGGCTCTGCCTGAGATAGATGTGTGAATAAGTAGTCCGGCAGATCACCAGAGTTTTCCGGCGGTGCCGGCCAACCGAGAGCGCCAGAAAGCCGCTTGATTTCCGCAAGTGCCTCTTGAGTCCCAGTGCTGAAGTCGCTAAACCGATCTACTCGGAATTCGCTCAGCGCACTGCGCTCCCTATCGTTTGCGGGACGACCGTCTCGTCGTTTTTCAAGCGTCCCAATTACGACTCGAAACTGTGAGCGTGCCGAAGCATCTAACGACCCGGTCAGGTCCATTGCGAACTGTTCCGCATCGCGAACGGCATCGCCACCATCACCAAGGCTCGCACTTGTCAGAATACACCTGACGCGAGAACGGGGTACTCCGAGTCGAGCAATTAAGCGACGAATGAGTAGTGCGACTTCGGCCCCACCAGCGCCTCGATACATGTGCGCCTCATCCAAGACTAAGATGAGTTGATTTCGCCCGTCCGCCTTTAGCCATGCAGAAGTTTGGTCGAAAATCTCTCGCTCGATTGGGCGCATCAACATGTATTCAAGCATCGAATAGTTCGTAACGAGAATGTCGGGGCACTCCCGTTGCATCTCGTCCCGAGTCATCAGTTCACGGTCGCTCGGTTGAGTGATAAGCCGATACTTCCAATTGTGGCTTGTGTAATTCTGGCCTGCCTTCTTCGCTCCGTCCTTGTACACCTTCTTTTCGGCTGCAGCCGCGTTGTAGAACGCGGCAAGATCCTTGCTGGGCCAGCGTCCGACTCTCTGTAACTGCGCCTTGAGCTCTGGCTTTTCGTCGATCCGATTGTAGAAATCGTCAAATAAGGGAGCAATACGAGAGCTGTCTCGGTTACTACTCCTGGGACCGGGATATGGAGTACGCCCGGTATAGCTCCCAAATCGTATTGGACGACCTCGCCCCTCGCTGACAATCTTGTTGACGCGCGGGTTGCCTAGCAAACGGCGAATACGTGCGAGTTGGTCATTGACCAGCGCATTCATGGGATAGAGCAATATCGCTCTGCACCCCGGCAGCGAACGACTGGCTAGTCTTTCTTCACTTTCGACAGCGAGAGTTCCGACTATAGGCATTAGAAAGCTCTCCGTTTTGCCGGAGCCGGTGCCCGTCGCTACGACCAAGTCCTTGGGTTCGGGCCCGAGGAATGCTTCGAGTGCGTCCGCCTGATGCTTGTATGGAGTTGGGTACAGGCCGCTGTTATCCGCAACGGAAGCTATATCTGACAACGCCCTTTTTGCACGTTCGGGGATAGCGAGGTTGTTGTAGGGCTCGCCGAATTCATACACTGGCGTCGCTTCGACGAACGCTCTCTGGGCGATGACCTGTGGCTCCCTGAGCAAAGCGTTACGCTCGGATACCAGTCCTTCATCCCGAATGTGGTACTGCGCCTCAATATACGCCCGGAGAGCATCATGCAAACCCGATGCAGTGTCATGTACGCCGTAGCGCTTCCCGTTTGCGTCATCAGCCATTGCCAGCCCCCCCGTCAAGTTGCTCAATTAGTTGATATCCCAGTAGCTCGAATGCTTCCGTCAGCAACGGCACCAACCGGCCAGAAAACGTGTACTTTCTAGGCCAGTCTCCCGGTGCTGAACGGTCTCGCATCCATCCCAAGCTAAGAAAGACGCTTTCCGGCATGGGCATAGGCCTCGGCAGCAGAACGACAACGTTGCCTCTCCACCTTTGAAACTTAACTGTCTGTGCTTGGCCGCCGGTGCTTGGCATACTCCCTTGGAGCCGACGAGCATCGTCCCTGCTTATTGATAACGCTGACGCGACCGTTGGGCAACCGTCACCCGAAAAATTCAGGCGGCACAACCCATACTCACTATGTGGATGGCCGCCTACCGATACCTTCCGTCGATATAACTGAGGAGAACTGAGATGTTCCTTAAGCTCTGCAACGCGCCGCCAACTGCCACTTGAGAAAACGTCGACATCCTCGAGCCCCTCAACTACGGCTAGATTTCGCACATTGCTCTCAACAAACGCGCTGGACCAGACATCGACGCTTTCGTTCGGACCGCCCATCCAGTCGACCAAACGCTGAAGTGGAATGAAATCCATCGCTCCAGCCTTCTGTGAGTCAATCAATCTTGCTCTGCCTATCACTTGTACGGCTTTACGTACACGGAATGGAAGTGCAGCCAATGGAAACGGCGACACAAGGAGCAACGTACTATCTTCGACGAGGATGAATCGCTCAGGTGCAGGAATCCAGTGGAACGAGTCCACTTTCATAAACTCACCGAGTTTCGCCAACTGCCCTAATTCCTCAAGAATCAGATCAGCACCGTAGTCGTCGCCGGCGAATTCCGGCCAGAGAGGAGAGAGACGTTGTCGGACCGTTCTGGTAATCGTAGACGTCGCGACGGGAAGAATTTGTCTATCTCCCTGACGCCGGCTCTCTATCATCACCGCAGCTCGGATGTGTTCGTCTACGGCAGCCACCTTGGTGGCTGCTTCATCGGATGCACAACCGAACTCTTTCTCTAACGCGCCTACAACGTCGAGGCGAGTCACTGATTCGAGTATCACGTCGCTCGCTCCCCGAGCAATCCGTCGAGAGCACTACGGACGAATGGCATGCTCAATTGCTCGGAAGCATACGACACGATAGCGGCTTCGCACTTTGCTCTCTGTAAGCCACGAGCTTTTGCCCACGGCAAAATCCAAGTTGCTAGCGCTATTGAGAGATTGCTCTCAAACGAAGCCCCAGGTAGCCCGAACAGGATACTTATAAACCGAGAAAATGCTAAGCGCCACAGTCGGTTAGGCGGAAACTCCAGTGCGTCTACGAGTTGCAGTACTTCGGAAACGTGCTCGCGAGAACGGGTTTGCACTTCTTCCAGATGCCCCACATCTATGGCAATCTCACCGAACCTCATCTTGTTTACGTCGGAGGAACTACTCCAAGCCAGCAGGTCGGTATCGATAACTGGACCAAGCTCGACTAACGCAGCGCTTCCCGGCAAAGTCGCAGGCCCCTCCACCCAAGTCGCAATTAAACTAGGTTGACCAATTGCAGCGACTCGCGTGAGCTGGCGGTGCAAAACAACGTCGCGGATACCAGTCCCATACACTTCGAAGGCAGAGCGGTTGACTCCTCTTAACAGTAGCGCCTGTGGCGTTGGCACCTGCTGCTCCGCCATCTGCAGCAGTAAGTCAACGTCACAACCGTTGTTGAGACCCAGCGGCACCTGCCACGAGAATACGTTCCCAGCGCCCACGCTAGCACATGCGGCCCCGCCTAAAACGTCGGCGAGCGAGCCACAGCACTGAAGCAACTGGCCAGCAAGTGTCGCGGAAACTACCGTCCGAGCGACGGCATCGGAATCGGTTCGACGAATTGCGGAAGCTACGAGGTTCTCGAGAACGAGCTCGAACATCTCTCCCACGTCGTCAATTCGCGCGGACTGAGGCCCACTACTTCCCCTAGTCCATTTGAGCACGCCTGCCGGTGATTGAAGTGGACTTACATTAACGTCACAAGACCCTGATGCATCATGTGGCATTGGACCTGCATCGACGGGAGCCATTAGTGTACTCGCCAGCTCCTCGTATCTATCGCAAACAGCGACTAAGTCTCGGCGAGAGTCTGCAACCTCACTTGCGAGTCCGCTCAGATCACTGCATAAAGTGCTGTATTCGCTACGCAAGTCTTCGACGGACACTTGCCAAACGTCTTTGCTATCCTTCAGAAGCGCATCAAGCTGCCCTCGCAGGGTATCGACTTGTTCTGTGAGCGATGCAATCTCGTCAGATCGTCCGGTCGAAAGCTGCGCTTCGACAACGGATATCCTGCGCTCCGTATTGCCGGATATATCAAGCGCTCGTTGCACTGTATTCGCTGCGGCTACCGCTCCCGCTCGAGCAGCATCAACATCCAATAGCACATTCTCAAGGTCTTGCTTTACGTCCAGGATCTGGTGACGCAGGGTAGCGACATCGTCGGGTAGCTTTGCGAGTGCACGATCGCGCTCTAAAGTTGCCCTTGCAGGCAACGCATCGACGAACGCAGAAATCGATTCTACGCTCGGCAAGCCACTGAACAGCATGAGGCGTTCAATGTCCTCGCGCGCGCACCCTGCCTTCTCTGATTCAATAAGCTTACGGAGAAATT
The DNA here is from genome assembly GCF_003853505.1 of Burkholderia sp. Bp9015. Taxonomy (NCBI): domain Bacteria; kingdom Pseudomonadati; phylum Pseudomonadota; class Betaproteobacteria; order Burkholderiales; family Burkholderiaceae; genus Burkholderia; species Burkholderia sp. Bp9015. The sequence goes on along the minus strand of NZ_QTPZ01000011.1, from coordinate 13,370 downwards.
CGTGCGCTTCTTGTTCCGTTGCATATTCGAAATCGTAAGGGCCATCGGGGAAATGGGTAAATTTTTCGCGCCCCCACGCTGCCCACAAAAAACCGAGCGCATTCCAATCTACGGACGACGCACGCGGAGACTTTTCGTCTAAGGTATGGGAGATAGCTGCCGCTAAGAGCTCACACTTTTTCTTCAGAACGTGAGGTCCATTTGGTCGAAAGCCAGGCACCCGCGGGAGAGTCGCGACGATTTTATTTCGAAGTCCAGATGATACTTCCTCGATAAAGGCAACGATGGAGCTAGCGCCTTGCTGAGCCACCCGCCGCTTCGCACTATCACTGTAGGTAAACCTCATTCCACCCTCGACATCATTCTTAGTGCATCATCCCCGAAATATGACTCAAGTGCGGCTTTGAGCGTTCGCCAAGTCGCGGTGGCCAAAATGTCCGGTGTGCTGTGCAAAAATGTTGAAATTATTTTTGAGTCCGTGACTACGCGCGCATCTAGTGCCGGAAGAAGATAGCGCTGAGTCTGAAAAAGATATGCTAGCAACCGACCTCTGAGTTCCCCTGGGAGAGACAGATCCTTCACGACCTCGCGTTTCATCCAGCCGGCGGAACGTACACGGCCAAGCGCTCCAAAATCCAAGAACAGGTCCAGCCCAGGATTCATCAACGCCACCACAAGTTGCTCGCAAGCGGACGGCGCCAATAGTTTCGCGTGCTTGCAGTGATGAGCCGAAGCTGCCGTGGCTCGTAGCTTTAATTGAGTCTCCCAAATTCCGTCACGTCCCACATTAAGCGTGCCCGTGACATGCGGAGGCAACGACAAGTAAGAGAAAGACGCCCTCCGATGTCGGATTTCATCAAGCCATTGAATTGACACTTGGTCGTGTAACCCAACAGATTTGATGGTGCCGTCACCGTCTACACCGACGAGCTCAACGGCTGGCATCGGCGCCCGGTCACTACCGAGGACGAAATCGATGGTCGCTTGGTATCGGCTTGGCCCCTGGCATGTGACCTCTATCACCGACTCGTTGTCCGGAATCAACCGAAAGAATGGCTCGTTGATATTTTTTGTATTCGCGCCAAGTGTTTGCATGGGAGCACGCGCAAACAGCGCGTTGACGCCGGACCTACCTGTCGCTGTCAAGCATCCAGCGTGTAGCATGACAGGCAGCTTCTGTTGAGCCTCGACGAGCCCCGCAGTTACCTTCCTCATAAGTGGCGGCCAAACCGCCACAATCTCCACTGCCGACATGCTTAGCGGCAGGCCCGTGAACTCCTTTAACCAGTGCTGAACGTCCGGTTGGAGAGGATGAGATAGTGTAATTAGCGCGGCTTCCCAATCCGGTCGTCGCTTTAACCTCTCACACTCCAATTGTGCGGGGAATTCGGGATTGGCGTTTGTTGGCCAAACGAAGACATAGGTGCGGCCAACCTTCAATTCGCACACTCTCGGAACCACTTGACCGCTAGGACGGCCCACTTCGCCAAAGACAGTCGCTCTCTCGGCATCTAATGCTGCGCAATTGCGTCGAAGACTTGCAGCTAGCGGCGAGTGGCTAGGCGTTACAGACACGACGTCGTAACTTGTCGTCTGAGGTTCAGCGGTAACGTTCTTTAGTAATTCGCGCTCGCTGGAGCAGCGAACCACTTGAGTCCTACCGCCGACGTCGACGGTCACTTCGACACCAAGAAGGCCACCCGTTGGTACCGTTAGTTCGAGGCCCCAGCCGCGTTGCGCCCGCGAGTCCGAAAGCCGCAAGCCGAGGCTAACTTCACAGGGCCCGCTGTATTGATTCGGGAGAACAGTAGTTGCACCGAGACCCTGCGCCATCCCTTCGACGTATAAGTGGCAATCGTTGCCACTGCTTCCCGGCATGTGCGCAAAGTAAGGTCGCTTTGAGTGACCCGCACGCAAGGACACGGGCGCGCGACACTCGGGGCATCGATAGACCCAAGCGTCGTAACTTGCGTTCTCAGCATCGACGTACTGCCCCGTTATACGGTCCAGGGCTTCTCGCAAGGTTTATCCCCGACATCTCGCCCCAGCCCAAAACAGCACCGGCGGCATTATGCTGCGTTATAGGCAGCCCCCGTTCTTCGTCGCGAATACGATGCCCTTATCAGCTGTGGCAGCATATCGACTGACCACTCTAAGTGCTCTGGTCGTGTCTCTGCGCGACGAATCATCCACCGTTCTACCGCGAGCGCCCCAATTTCGGGGACTGAACGCAGCGTGGCAAGCCTTGGCTTGCCCTTTCCGGTACGAAGCATTGTAATTGCATTGTCTGCGAAAAGTGAAATGAACACCTCTCGCTGAATGCCGTGCTTCAAGACGTCCCCCTTGAAGCCAAGCGAGGACATTGCAGCTCGAATAGTCCTTATCCGCCAGTTCGGGCCGTCTCCGTACTCATGGGTGTCGGCGTACGGGTGACCGATATCTCTCAAGTAATCACGGAATTCCACAAAGAGGCCATCGGGAACGTGAAAGTGCCCCCAACCACCGCTGTAACCGAGACTCTCAAAATACTGAACACCTTCAAGTTTCAAGCGATTGTACAGGGACGAGCGCCCCATTGAGGATGAGGTCGTGACGGCCAGAAGTCTCGGCTTTTTATGTTGCTGCGAAATAATGCCCTTCGAATCGCTATACTCAAGCGCAAACTCTTCGTAGACCTCTCTACTGCGAACAAGACACGCTACGAGCTTCCCGCCAAGCAGCATGTTGTATGGCGGGATAGCACCCAACACATACGCATCCATCACGTTGACCAAGCGGTCTGCACGGTCCGCGCCGGTCCATCCAATGTGCTTGTCTCTCACGGAGAGGTTGAACACTGGGTCGCCAATAGCGAAGATGCCAATGAGCTTGCCATTGCTATCGTCCCAAACGAGAAAGCGCAACCGTCGTCCGAAGCCGCTCGACACCGGCACAGACCACGTTAGCGAAGCCAACCGAAATAGGTCCGACTGCCATGTATCGCCAAAAACGCGCTCAATTCTCGGTTGCACTGCGTCGACGCGCACGTCCTCGCCCGACGCAAAGTAGCTCTGTAGCTTCGGCAACTTATTTGCGATGAACTTCGACTGCGCTCGCAGAATTTCTTTTCGCTGCGCTGCATGCAGTTGCCTGACAACGTCTTTCGTCGTTTCCGGTACCTCAAGACCACCAGTGGCATTTCTACGGAACCCGAGGTTCGAAAGGTGGCGGCGGAGTCTCCGCTTCAGAAGTGCTTCCCTCGTGCTGACGTAAATCAGCTTCGCGGTGTGTTTCGGAGGCATCAGGATCGTGACGTTGGGTGAATGGCGGAACGCTATGATTATATGTCCAATGGGGCACCACTTTGGCCCAACTGCACTTTTCAGGCGACCGAGATTCGATGATCGCCAAGACACGTCCCGTTTTTGCGGCTCACAAATGCCGCTCTTGGTCGTGACTGAAAGGGCAAAAGTCACGACATCACCGCGATCGAGCACGTTCCCATGGCCATTGGTGGCCAACACGATGGCCCCGACGCAAATCTGGAGTTTCTCGAGCGCGCATCGCGATGGCACTGTAGGACGGGTTGCGAGCGAGACTACCGCTGCAACCTCTTGCCGATCCAGTCTCGGTGTCGTCGAGCGCCTTCTCGACTCCGAGAAAGCCGTGAGGTGGATAGCCCCACGGCGGCCAGCAAATTATCCCCCCTCACTCGAATCCTCCGCAATGTATGCGAGCGGGTCCCGCGCAGGGGAAACATTCACGACCAGCGATGTTCGCCAAGAGGGCAGACATCACTCCGGTTCCCGACCCGACGTATGCCCTGCTAAGCACGCCCCGATGTCGGAATCGACGAAATCAGCGCAGCGCCACACGATGTCTTGTGACCGTCAAAAGCGACCGCTCGACCATCAATACGCACGTTTTCGTCGCCTTCCACGATTTCGCAGTGGTCGTGACCTGACATGGGGCAGGTGCAGCGATCCCCAACGCATGCGACGGCTCGTCCCATCACCGTTGAATTCTCGCGGCCAGTTTGAACACGCCCACCATGCGAAGTCGAGTCACCGATTCGTATTACACCGCGCATACGCGTCTCCCAAACTGGTTAATGCGGCATCCGATATCGGAAGGGATTCTGGCCACGATGCTCCGAATTCTTGGCCTTGGTTGCCTCGTCCGGGGGACTGACCATCACTATGCTCGCTCGACCATCGTCCATCAGGTTGACCGTCGCACTACTTCCGCCGTCCTCATAGTTCGCGATAGTCGCGAGCGACAATTGGACGAGTGCCGAGCTAACGCCAGTATTGCCGATGCGTCGACCGACATCGTAGCCCTCCTTGACGTTACCGAGGTCGATACCTTCCGTGTTCCCGTGCAACGCTTGCGTAAGTGGGATCGTCCACTCGCGATCTCGAGTTGTGTCATAAAACACTCGCGTGGGCTTTGCGCCATCCGGTAGCGTCGCCACTGCCTGCTTCCAGCCCTCCTGCAACTGCTTCACTTGTTCCGCTCGCTTCAACAGCTTCCCGTTGTCATCGGTCAACTTGATGTCGACAGGGCGATGAAGGTAGCCCAACAGAGGCGCTTCATCGAACTCCTCGACTTGCCAGTTGGCCCAGCGAACCGGTAGGTACGGACTAGACTTGAATTCTCCTGGCCCCTTGTTGGTCACCTCTTTCCACAACTCGGGCAATTTCGATATCCACCAGTCGGAACGCATTGTCGGAGGGCCATAAAAGTGCCCTCCGGCTTCGGTCTCTACCTGCTCCGAAAAAGCACTATCTTCCTTCCAGTAGAAGTTCCACAGCTTAACGACGTCGTATTGTGTTTTTGTGTTATCGATATCACCTGGCATGTCGATCTGATACGGGCGAACGAGTTTATTAACCCGATCGGTTCTTGCGACAAGCAATGCGCTCATGCTATCGACGACAGGTGGAATAAACGCGCCTTGCGGCTCTTTAGGTGCTCCGGGTGTATTTAGCCCCCAACGATTAACCATACTATCTTGACTCATCACCAGTGCAGCCGGAACATCAGGATGCTCATCGAAAAATTTAAAAAGCTTATCGATAGCAGGCGCCGCGCTGCTGGCATTGGCGTCATCCAACCAAAGAAATTGAGTAACGCCAAGCCCCGCCTTTTGGCGCACATCGGAAATTTCATATGCCGCTCGATAATGGCTGCCAGCCCCTTTGGGCGGCCCATAAATAATCACAGGAACTGGCCAGTGATCAACAGCTTCGCCAGCGGCATATTTAAATGAAGCACCAGCAGCGACTTCTGCAAAGATCCTACGTTCATCCGGATTTTCCCCGTAATCCTTCGGGTCGGAGGAAAGAACCGTCTCGTAATTATTCGATTTTGCGACAATTTGCTTCCAGATCGTGTCTTGGTGTCGCCCTGTTACCGCCAACCCAACCGCACGAATCTCCAATGCGTATTTGGCCCCCGTCCCTGCCAAAATTTTAGCGCTCTCGGAGTTCGTCTGCGGCGTGGCCACTTCAGCGGCCGTCGCAACAGGCTGCACCGTTGCTGCCCGACCTTCGCCATGCGACGCTCGCCAGATCCACTGCCCAGCATATGCAGCGGCAACCAAGCCTACAATTACCAAAAAACCGTTGCGTATCGTACTGCCCATATGCGGATCCTCGATGCCAGTGTTTTCCCAGTAGTGATATGACCGCACCAGCGTAACAGCCGTCCAAGCCAACGCCAGCGCGATAAATATCAACACGTACCCGCGCAACCGGGGGCGCGACAAAGGTGACAAGCTTACATTCATTGGCGTTTCTCGCGTTGAGCAAATGTCTCCCCGTCCACCATCTTTGGTGGCATTTTGGGAACAATGTCGGACGGAAACTCTCCCCGAGAATAATACTTAGAACTTTTTTCAATTATCCCTTGAGACGAACCAAGCAAATTTCCATAACACCTGTTATTCTGAACTTCTTTAAGCTTTGTTGAATCCAATTTCCAGTCAGCAATCGCCACCAACAACTTTCTCATATCTGGATCATCGAGACTGCGCGCTTGACCAATCGCAACATCCATAGCCGCAACACGCCGCATGTTATTCGAATCCCGATAAATCGCGGAATGGTATGAATTATCGTCCCATTTACCACTATCTGTTTCCAATCGCGCTCGCGTCTCGTTGGGCGACTCCTCGCGCTCCCAATGTATTCCATACCCGTCGGCTGCGCGAACGGCATTGGTTTGATCCTCGGGGTCCGCAATCTTGCTGTTATACCATTTCATGATCGCCGGACTCCCCTGCTTGCGCACATCTTCGGGCAAACCACTCAAGGGAATGAACTTCACCTTAGCCTTGGGATTGCCGAGAAGCGTGTCACGCGCCACGTAGTCCGGCTTATCCTTACCCGCCTTGCGCTCCGTGCCGCGAATTGCTTCATCACCATAAAGGTTTGGCTGATACGGCGGAAACAACTCATCTGCGTTGATCAAGCGCTTCTCGAACTTGTGGTCATCCCCAAGGTATTGCCCGTCATAGTATTCGGGTTTTTTCCCGACAAAACGAGGCCGACCGTATAAATCGGTAGGAACCTTCGACCAGAGTCGCTGGTAGAACCGATGAGCCTTCAGCACGTCCATTGCTTTTAGCGTCGTTGTAGATTTCATCGGCATCCCCAACACCTTGCGTGTCCCCTGCCACACTTCATCAACAGTGTCAGGCACGCCATGTGTGCCAATACCTTTGACCGTGACGAGATCCACCGTGGTGTCCTCAGTGCAGAAGTACAAGTACACTTTTCCTCGGTTGTCCCGTTCCGTGAACGGATAGGCCTTGCCATCCTTGTCTTTTCGGCTTGCCTGCACGGGACTCCATCCGCGTCCGGTACGCCCCTGATGATCTGGGTTGTCATCCTTACAGACGAGTTGCGATAGCGGCGGCTCCGCGTGTGGATGTGCGGTGATTGCCTGGACAATGTTGATGAGAGTATTGAGCTTGCCGCGAAGCGTATAAGGAGTCGCACTCGGTTGAGCAATCTGGGCCATCGCAGGCTCGGTCAGGCTGTACGGGCTGTCGGCCAAGATCACACAGTCAGCACATCGAGACCCGTCCTCGTTACTCTCCGCAAGCATCGCCTGCGCAAGCAGCGTAATAACGGTCCCTTGACTATGAGCCATTACGGTCACCGTTTCGTTCGGGTCAACTCGCCGAATCTCGCGAATCAACATCGCGAGACGTACTGCGGCCAAAACGTAGTAGTGCCGCTTCGGGCTTGATGAACTGTACTGATAGTCGCTCATGAACAGACCAGCGCCCCAGTTGGCAGCGTTGTCCATCCATCCAGCATCGTACATTGCCGGAATGTTCGTGGTTGCATTGTTGAACATCCCGCCGCCTTTCGCGAACTTCTTGCCCAAGCGGTTTCCGTTTCCGTCCTGATACTGACCACGAAACGTCGACGGATTTTTTTCCCCGCCTTTGATCTCGCTGTCCGACGCTCGATATCCCCAATAAAACGGGATAAACATACTATGAGTCTTGCCCTGACCTTCTGTGATTTCGGTTCGCTGATAAAGATAGGTGTCCGGATCGTACTTGATGTCCTTCCACTGATCAAAGTTGGGATTGTCACTCTTATACTTCACGGCCTTGTTAAAGAGCGCACCATACACCCCCGGCTTCAGATCGCTGCGACTGAGGCGTTCGTTCAACCCTTCGCATAACCCCTGTTCGATGTGGTCATAGTTGGCACCCGGATCATTAACGCCATGCAGGAAAATTACAACGCCTGGCCGATCGGCCGGAATCTGGACGTTTCGCGGGCCGGGACGATTGGACATCGTCACAGCCATGCCCTGCGAAACAACGGTCGGTTGCGAGGTATTGGTCATCGTCGTAGCTAGCTCAAGCGAGCGGATTTTTCAGGATATCGATCTTGACGATCCGCATCGCATCGTCCGATACGAGATCTGTCAATCCGTCGGGGCCACTCTTGCCTTCGATGACGCGCCCATCATCGAGCGTCATTCGATATGCGCGGTTCGCGGCAACCGGCGTGTCGCCGTCCTGTCCTGGAAAATGCAAACGGAAACGCTGATCGGTTGGTTGGTTTGCGAAGGAAGTCTTCGAAGCTTGTTGCGTCGATGGTCCACCCCATTGATGCGAAGCTGATAGCAGCTTGATATCGCCGTTCGTGCCGAGCGTCACACCATCGCCGATCTTGATATAGCTGCCATCCTCAGCGACTAGCCGAATCGTTGGTGCGGTCACCAACACCTCGTTCTCGTTGGTCGCGATCTTAACCCCCTTCTGCGCATTCGCCGTTAGCGAATCAGCCTGAGCCTGCAGCAACATCGGACCTTCGCCTGCGACGGCTTGCACACCCGTGCCACGCGCAAACAACTGCATGCCCTGACCCGCAGTTGCGTTAAAACGCTGGCCGCTCATCAGTTGGAGATGCTGCTGCGCGACCTGATCGATATTCTCCCCCGCGTAGGTAACATGCGTCTTTGGAGTGACATTGACCGACCCAGCCTGCGCGCCTAACGCCATCAAGGCCTGCGAAGTTGCTGCGGCCCCAGATCCGGCTTCCGACGTACCGCTGCTTGGTGCCCAGCTCTTGAAAGCTTGCGAAACAGCGGCCTGACCTGCCGTATCAGCAGCTTGGCCGCCGTGCTGCCCGGCGTAATCACCGAGCGACTTAAATAGCTCGGTACATTCACCAAGTAGTTGAAGTAATTCGTCGCGGTCGAGTTGCCCGCCGCTCGCCTGCGACCGCGCATAGGTCGTCAGCAGAATGCCTTGCGCCGCCCGTAAGGCGGCCGCTGCATCGGTGCGCAGTTCCGCGCCTTCGCCACGATCCTGCCCCACACCATTGTCACGTGGTTGGGTCAGGTAGCCAAGGTTCAATTGGGTATGCGCATGCTCACTCGCCAACTGGCTGGAAATTTGCCCCGGTGTATCGTCCAGCCTGAGCTGGTTGTACCGCTTGCCCTTAATTTCCTTTGTCTTGATCCCAGACACATAACGGTTTCCCGGCAATGAGCCGGTATGGGTGAATGTAGCCGGCTGATTCACGCCGTTCCCCAGCACCGAAATGATCACCAACCGGTCGGGATCGCCCCCGATGCTGCCCAGCAAAACCTCCATTCCGGCGCGAGGCAGGAACGAAGCTCCGAACTGTGTTCCCGCCAGGCTCGATGCGACGCGTATCGGAGCACTATCACCAACGTTGTCGTTAGTGCCAGCGCCTTGCGCGTGGGTGTGATCCGCCGGATCGAGCCCTTGGATCCGCACGTAGACTCGGCCGAGTTCGTCGCAGACGACTTCCTCTCCATTACGCGTCACGATCACACCAGTCAGCAGGTGCACCGGCGGTAAATCGATTTTCGGATCGTAGGCCGGTGTGAGCGGCACACCACGGCGCACGCAGGTGAATGTATTTTCGTAACGCGTGTCCGCCTCTTCCGCCGACGCAGACGGCCGCGGTCGTGATTGGAACGCAAGATTGTGGCTTGCAGCGAACAGTGCCTGCACGCGTTCGGTCAATCCCTTCGGAAGATTGTTCCAGACATCGTGATCGATCGATGTAAGGACGAACTGTCTCTTGTCGATCGACTGCATATCCAAGTCTGGATCGCCGGCCAGGGTGATCCATGTGCCAACAGCAAGATCGCGTACGCCGCTTGCTCCGTCGTACTGCTCAGCCTCGAACTGATGCGCCAGCATCCGCGCGCGCGTGAGCCGTTCATGATCGTCCCACGAGTCACCCGCATGCGGGACGTCGATCGCCACGTCGGTCAAGAGCTTCGCAAGATCATTGCCGGCCTCGCCCTGATCAACGCTGCCCGCCACAGTCGATTCGTCGATTCGAGCCTTCTTGTAGTCCCACGATGGGCGGCTGATCATGCCCGGCACCAGCCGCGCATGCAGCGCAAACAACGTGACCGTATCGCGCTCCTCCGTGCCGGCATAACGAGGGTGCAAGCGCACCGTACCAGCTGGCGCTTCAGGTAGCGACCCGGGATCATCGCAACACACCAGTGTATGAGTCGGTGTGTCGTCATGGGTAGTGCGCTCGCTCTGAGCCGTCCCGGCTTTGGCGAAAACCGTGATCCCTTCACGACGCAACAGGCGACGTACGAATTTCGCGTCTGATTCGTTTACCTGTCGAGTTAATTCGCGAGCCGGATAGCGATCCCGGCTTAGACCGGACAGGTCGAACTCAAACGCACGAGCAAGAGCAGGACTGCGCTGCCGCCATTCGTTGAACAGCGTACCCAGGATATCAACAACACTCAGCTTGCGAAACACTCGAGAATTGGTGCGCTTGTCCATCAGGGATAGAGCGTCGCAGACTGTGAGCTGGTACACACAGAGTTCGCCGTCGCTCTGGCCAATCTGTACGTCCTGGACGATCGCGTTGATCAAATGAAGCTGACCACGGTCAGTGACAAGCCGCACCGAGATAGGCACGCCAATGAACAGCTTCGGTGAAAGATCATGGCGAGCCGATACGCAGGTGAGGTGTCCGTGGATGCCGGCCATTAACCCCTCGCGAACGTTTGCGTGCTGAAGCGCAAGCAAATGCCCTAAGGTACTTTGCAACCGACCAAAGTTCAGCGCTACAGGACGCCTATTCCAGTCAACCGCCCCCGCGGCAAAGCTACTTATGGTTTCGGATAGTGACACAGCCGCCCTCTCGATTTTTTTTCGATTTCGTATTGATTTAGGCGATCAACCCACACACCGGGACGAGCGAATCACCATTTCGTACATTACAGGATACCAAATCTACAGACGAGAGCAGGAGATTGGCGCAGCACCTACATGTACATAGGCCTCATTTAACCAAAATTGACAGGCTGGCACGCAAATGTACCGAACCTTTCAGAACAGAAAGATTATCAATTGCTTCGCTAATCGTGCCAATTGAAAGCTATGCGAAGGAGAGTACCCAAAGCGCGTCCCTTCCATAGACATAGCTTCTTGCAAGCCGCTGTCCGTCTCTCGAAGGGTCATGTCGCTCAAAGAAGCAATGCGCATCCAACTGGTGGTTGCTGCCCGTCACATCCAACCCTCCGCATCCCGCCGATCTAAATCGATACTCGGCCCCATCCGTCATCAATACCATCCCCAGGCTGCAGGCTGGCACGACAACCCAGCAAGTACGAAAACATCCGCACCGGCGGTCACAAATCGTTGCAGCGATGGTCAGCTCTTCGCCTGCCATGTCGCGCCTCTACAAGTCTTCGCTATCCGGGCTGATCGGGAATCCGAGGAAGCCCTGAACCCCTTGCCTCGGCTTAGTCGCTTCTCCCACGCTATTCGCTTGGGATCGGAGGCGTTTCGAGTCAATGCTGGCCATACCGCTTTGCGACGACTTCGTGTTCGGACCTGGCACCGGTTGACACCGTTCCGCTTCCCGTCCGCCGTGCCGAGCTCGTCCCTTTCCATCCGCACGACGCATCGCATATCTCAGAGAATTGAGGCTCACACCGATGCCGTCTTGTGCCGCTTGTTCAACCAGTTCCAGCAGCGTGTAACCCTTTTCACGCGCTGCGCTGATTTGCTTCCGAATCGACTTGACGCCATCCCCGACCTTGACCGACTGCTCGTCTTTGGGTTTTTCCGGCAGTGCGTCAAGTCTGCGACCAAACGCTTCCCACTGCGCTCGCGTGAAACGTCTGGATACCGACATGACTCGCTCCGACATATACCGTTGATAGCATCTTGCGCAGGCATCAACTCAACGTCAACACTGGTTGAATGCGGTTTTCAGATGAGAGGAACGCATCAGCAACCCGAGGAATGTCTCGGAATGCAAAATATTTTTTATCTTGTCGTCCATGTCCCATTCGACACGCGCGGAAGCACACCCGCCCTCTCATTCGTGCACACGCACGTAAATCTCGGCGACCATCATACGCTTGGCACGTCGCGCCCAAGAACACCGAGAACGCATTCGATCGTACCAGCGCGCGGACGCAACATGCACCACTAGCTCCCTGCAATTTGCAACGCCTTCGCGATACACCTGCCGCTGCCTTGCGTAGATGGTCGCAGCCAAGCGACCTTAGATCAGTTGCGATTCGCAGTCTGACGACACGGTGCGATTCGTCGAGCACACCATACCGACGATGCGATCTAACACGCTACCGTCCACTCATCTACAGCTATCGCACTGGGGATCGATCGCCTATGCATGCCGGGCTAACTTTCTTGCGCCGCCAGCCTCACACACCGACACATTGCGATTGCAGAGGACGCGAGTTTTCATTGCACACGATCTGCACATCGCGCGCGCAAAAATCACGTTAACGCCAAGAAAAATATGAAAAGCAAAGTAGTGCAGGATAGGCTTGCGCCGGTTTTGGGCGCCATGCACATGGAACTCTACGCGCACCATTGATAGGTCGAAGCAGTGAGGCTCAATTGTCGGTATGGGCAGCATGTACGCCACCGACTCACCATGACGGCAACTGAGAGCGTCTGGGTCCCACGTCCATGTTGATTGCGCCGGTGTAGCGGTGGCTGCGGCACGAAGTCGCGCCGAACCGGCAGCGAACGGTGTGTGCGGTTCGACCGCCGACAAGTTGCAGTCAGGGAGGTGTCCCCATATTCGCCCGCCTCGGCCAGTTACATCATCACGTTGCGATCAATTGTCCTCGGTGCCGTCCGACTCCCCCGACACGGGTCCGTTAATCGCGTCGACCAGCGCTAGCACGCCCCTCTTCTCCCGGCTCTTCAATTCTCTGAAGCCTGCGAGAAGGCGCTCCTCCTCATCGGCAAGCCGGAGCGTCGCCGGATTTGACGTTTGACCAGTCAGCAGATACTGAACATCAACCCCGGCCTCTGCAATTCCAACCAGGTAGTTGGCGTCCGGGTACCGCAAACCCTTCTCATAGTTGGACTGCGCCTGTTTTCGAACGCCACCAGAGTTGCCCAATTCGTCCTGCGTCATACGCAGGCGCCGCCGCTCCTGCCTCAGACGCAGCGCAAAGTTATCCAAACGTGGATTATCAGTTGACATATACGTTTTTGTTGACTAGCGTGATCAGTACACGATCGAGCTTCGACGTTGTCCGCGTGCAGGAAAATTCGACTGCATACGCCCCGAAAAACAGCAGTCCTTTGCTGGAGTAGATGCTATGTCATTCACCTACGAAATCTGTGGCACCTTGTCCGTTCTCGACAATTTTCGGCACAGTCACGCCCAACAGTTCGCCGAGAGTATCGCGAACCCGGCCGACGTCTATTTCGCGACCGATGCCGTCACGCACTCCTTCATGACCCGTATTCGCGGCGCGCTCACCGACGACGAAGCGGAGTCGGTCGAAGACACACTGGAAGAATTCTCCCAAAAATGGGCGCGGACCGGCGCCATCTTCAAACGCGTGCGGTATAGAGA